>CAXBRB010000118.1:0-8476 GCA_963977795.1 uncultured Acidimicrobiaceae bacterium | reverse complement strand
ACCTTGTCCCTTCCAGCGCATTAGCAAGCGGTGTGATTGGCGGCGCCGTCACTGTCGCGTCGTTCGACATTGCTGCCGGCGAGCGCGTCGCGGGCAGGACTAATGTTGCTGCCACGTTCGCTTTCACGCCGAGTGCTGGAGGTGGAAGCCCCAGCTCGGTCACGTCGGGTCCGGCCGCCGGCACCGTGGTCCGGGTGGTGCGGGCCCGGCGCTCCACCGGGGCGGTCAGGCCGACGGCGGCAGCCAGCTCGAAGGGGTCGTCCTCGCTGCCGGCTCCGGCCCCGTCGGGTCCCTCGGACCGGTCCGGGGTGACCAGGGGCAGCGGGCCGGGAGCGGGAAGGTGCTCGGCCAGGGCCCGCAGCTCGGCCCCGAAGCGGGTGGCGTCGTAGCGCTCGGTGGGATCGGGGGCGGCGGCCCAGGTGAGGACGTCGACCAGCGGGCCGAGGGCCGGGTGCTCGGGCAGGAGGGCGCCCACCCGGGCCATCAGGGTGGCCACCGTGGTGTCGCCGGCGAAGGCCGTCTCGCCGGTGACCCCCTCGTAGAGCACCAGGGCCAGGGCGTAGACGTCGGCCTTGCCGTCCAGCACGTACCCCTCGACCTGCTCGGGGGCGGCGTAGCGGGCGGTGCCCAGGATGGCCCCGTCGGGCTCGGTCCAGGCCGCCTCGGCCAGGGCCCGGGCCAGGCCGAAGTCGGCGATGCGCAGACGGCCCTCGCCGTCGAAGAGGAGGTTGGCCGGCTTGATGTCCCGGTGGACGATGCCGCGGCGGTGGGCGTACTCCAGGGCGCTGCAGGCCTCGATGCCGATGGCCGCAGCCTGCTCGATGGTGAGCAGGGCCCCGGTGTCGTAGATCTCACGGAGGCTGCCGCCGCCCAGGTACTCGAGGACCAGGTAGGGCTCGCCGTCCTGCTCGCCCCAGTCGTAGACGGCGAGGATGTTCGGGTGGCTGAGGGCGGCCACGGCCTGGGCCTCGGCCTGGAACCGCTTGAGGAAGGCCGAGTCGCCCGAGAGGGCGGGGTGGAGGAGCTTGATGGCCACCTGGCGCTTCAGGGTGACGTCGTCGGCCCGGTAGACGTGGGCCGAGGCGCCGGTGCCCACGGCGGCCACCAGGCGGTAGCGGTCGCCGAGGACGCGTCCGATGGAGTCGGTGAGGCTCGGCATGACGTCTCCCAGGCTAGTGAGCAGGGGCGCCGGAACGGTGGAGGGTGGGCGACCACAGAGGCGATCTTCCGGGCCGGACGCAGCACCCGGATCCCGCATTCGTCGTCCGGACCCAGCGCCGGGACGCGCCGAGGGGCGGGGCCGAAGCCCCGCCCCTCGCTGGCGGTCCCACCCGGCGTGGCCGGGCGGGCGGATCAGGCCTTGGTGAAGGTCAGAGCCGAGTTCCCACCGAAGGTGCCCGAGGCGACCGTGATCGAGGTGTCGCCGTTCAGCGAGGCCACAACGTCGGTCAGGAAGCTGCCGGTGGTGTTGGCACCGGAGTCGCTGGTGAGGCAGAGCAGCATGTCGTAGGTCAGGCCGCTCACGCTGGTCGAGCCGTTGATGTCGAAGCCGACGCCGGCAGCACCGCAGGCACCGTTGGGGAGGACCTTGCCCACGTTGTCGGCGTGCAGGGTCACCTTGTTGCCGGTGTTGTAGGCCTTGACGCCCTTGACCAGCGACGACTGGATGGCCGTCAAGGCGTCGTTCGTGGTGACGAACGAGCCGGTGGTGTTGTACCAGTACTTGTTCTTCGAGTCGGCCATGGCGCACACGTCGGCGTCACCGGCACCGACGGTGCCCGGGTTCGAGCAGAGGTGGGTGGCCGCGGTGATCTTGGCGTTGATGGTGGCGTAGCCGCTGAGCCCGTCGGAGGCTGCGCCGCAGGCGCCGCTGGTCGGGTTGATGTGGCTGATCGCCTTGACCGAGGACTTCTTCGACAGCGAGCCGTCGTGCGAGTAGCCCGGGTTGGCGAAGTTCACCTGGCCGGCAATGGCACAGGTGGTCGACTGGACCGGGGCCTTGGTGGCACCGGCGACGCCGGCACCGGCCATGGCGGTTGCTGCCGTGACCGGCAGGGTGATGGCCGCTGCCACCACGAGAGCCTTGCGAAGCATGCTGTTCTCCTTGTCCCCCCCGAGTGCCCCGGGGCGATCGTCCCTCGGGCAGGGCGCCCTCGGGTCCTTTCCGGCTCTGTCGAACGCACATTCCGATCGGCAGGTCACCCGGTCCAACGACGGGGCCAGCACCAGCGTTACAACTCTGCCCCCGACTCCGCCATCCTACGCCCGACAACCCTGACGGAGGTTGGCGGACGGTTGCAGTGCCAGATGGAGGCGGCCGGGTGGAGCCGGGCGGGCGCGGGACCTCCACGATGAACCTCGACGATGCGCCACCCGGTGCCGGCAGCACGACGTGGCAGGGACGCGACAGAGGGCGGGGCCGAAGCCCCGCCCTCTGTCCACCCCGGGGACGAGCCCAGGAGCGTTCCTACGACTGCCGGCTCAGCTGATGACCAGCGTGCTGGTGGACGAGTCGATGGTGCCGGTGGCGATGGCCGTGGGCAGGCTCCAGTTGGGACCGAACTCGACCGACGAGGCGAAGACCTCGGAGGCGAGATCGACCAGGAACGAGCCGGTCGTCCCGGTGCCCGAGTCACCCGACAGGCACAGCGTCAGCGTGAAGGTGTGGGTGGTCTTCTTGATGGTCCCCGTGGACTGGAAGCCCGCAGCGGACCCGCACACCCCGCCCGGGAGCACGGCGACCACGCCGGCACCCGGAGTCTGGTTGGGGATGAGCAGCAGCGAGACGCCGTTGTCCACGTAGGCGACGCCCTTCTTCAGCGCCTTGGCGATGCCGTCAGTCGTCGAGGTGGGCACACCGCCCACGGTGATGCCACCGACGAAGCCGAGGGCCGAGCCGAACTGGCTGCTCTTGGGGGCGGCTGCGCAGCCCGGGAGGGTGGTGCCGTCCGGGGTGAGGGTGATGCCCGAGACCACCACCGAGGAGGCGAGGCCGGTGACCTTGCACTTGGTGTTCTTCTGCGTGATGTTGAAGGTGGTCGAGGCGGCGCAGTTGCCCCCGTCGGCCGAGGTCAGCGTCACGCTGGTGGTGTTGGTCTTGTCGGTGGTGATGTTGCCCCCGGCAGTGATGCCGCCACCGGCGAAGGTGATGGCCCCACCGACCGAGCAGGTCCCCGTGGCCACGACAGGCGAAGCGGCACCAGCCACACCGGAGGAGGCGACGAGCGCCGCTCCGGCCAGACCGGTCACCGGGAGGATGGCGGCCGCACCGGCCACCAGCATCTTGCGGATCATGTACTTGCTCCTTGGTTGTCCCCGTGTCTCCACGGACTGCTCGCCGGCGGGCGGTCGCCCCCGACGTCCTGCAGTCCACCCCGTCTGCCCCCTCAACGGGACCCCCCGGTGCGGACCTCGCCGGAGACAACGGACCAGTGCGCACATGCGTTACATCGCCCCTGTCCCCGACTGGGCCAAACCTCGACCCTGGTGGGAAACGTAGGGGATTCGGACCACCGATACAAGCGGCGCAGCGTTGCTTCCCGAGCGCTGGACCCGCTGCGTGGTGGGCTCACCACCCACCGTGTCCACCACGGGCACGGCCGGTGCCCGGGCGCGACGGAGGGCGGGGCCGAAGCCCCGCCCTCCGTGCACTGCCTGGTCCCCGGGAGCACGCTCCCGAGGAGCCGGATCAGCTGCCGATCACCAGCGAGCTGCTGTCGCTGTCGATGGTGGCCGACTGCACCGACAGGTCGTTGTTGAAGGTGCCCGCCACCGTGTCGAGGACCTCGGTGCCGAGGTCGCCGATGAAGGTGCCGCCCGTGCCCGGACCGGAGTCCGTGGTCAGGCACAGCTGCAGGTGCCACGGGGTGGTGGTCTTCTTCACGACACCGATGGTGTTGAAGCCGGCGTTCGAGCCGCAGGCACCGCCGGGAGCGGTGGTGGCGATCGAAGACACCGTCAGCGTGAGGGCCACGCCGTTGTCGATCACGTTCACACCCTTCTTGAGGGCGAGCACGATGGCGTCAGTGGCCGAGGCCGTGGTGTCGACGAAGCCCCACCCGGTGCCGTAGTACTTGGCCTTGGGGTAGGCGGCGCAGGCCGGCGGGACCGAGACGGCCGGGGTCAGGGACAGGCCGGCGAACGACCCGGTGCCCCACGCGGCAACCGAGCACTTGGTGGCCTTCTCCGTGATGGCGACGTCCTTGTTGCCGGCGTCGGCGCAGCCAGCGTCCGAGGAGGTCATGACCACGTGCGAGGTGGTCTTGGCGTCCTTGCCCGCCGTACCGCCCTCGGTCAGGCCGCCCAGGTTGAACGTCGTGCCGGCGGCCACAGACGGGGCACCGGCGAAGTTGATCGCGCCACCGATGGCGCACGTCAGCGGGGCCACCACGGGGGCCTTGGCACCGGCCACACCGGACGTGGCGACGATCGCCGCCCCGGCCAGACCGGTCACCGGGAGGATGGCAGCCGCACCGGCCACCAGCATCTTGCGGATCATGTACTTGCTCCTTGGTCTTCCCGTGTCTCCACGGATTGGACGTCGAGCGACGGGCGCCCCCCGACGGTACTGCTCACCACCGACCTGAAGATCCCCCGGACCGGTGATGACGGTGACAACGAACGTCCCCGCACCCCCGTTACAGCTCTGCTCGGCACCCGCTCGAGATGCGTCAGGCCCCACGGGTGATGCTGCGCCCCTGGGCCCCTCTGCCCCCGACTCCTCGGTACCGGTGCTCCCTGCCCTTCAGCTCCTCGTAACCGGTACCGCGCACAGTAATGAAGGTGCGGAGGCGGAGCAAGCAAGGCCAGTTGCAGGATGGGGAGACAGCACCGAGATCCCCACAATTGACGAGGTGATCGTCTGGGTGCTGCGGCGGCCGCTCCGACGCTGCACCACCGGCTCAGCCGGCCGGCGGCACCTCGCCGGTCTCAAGCAGACGGGCGAACCCCTCGGCACCGACCACGGGGATGCCGAACTCCTCGGCCTTGGTGACCTTGGAAGCTCCAGGGGCCTCCCCCACCACCACGGCGAACGTCTTCTTGGAGACCGAGCCCGGGCTCTTGCCGCCCCGGGCCAGGACGGCCGCCTCGGCCTCCTCCCGGGTCATGCCGGGAAGGGTGCCGGTGACCACCACCGAGCGCCCCTCCAGGGTCTGGGGAAGGCCGCCCTCGCCGGGCCCGGGCGCTCCCGGCTCGGCCAAGGTCAGGCCGGCCGACCGCAGGCGCTCGACCACCGCCCGGTTGACCGGCGAGGCGAACCACGCCACCACGCTCGCCGCGATGACCGGGCCCACCCCGTCGATGGCGGCCAGGGACTCCTCGTCGGCGGCCAGCACGGCGTCGAGGTCGCCGCAGGCCCGGGCCAGCGAGAGCGAGCCCACCTGGCCGAGGTGGCGGACGCCCAGGCCGACCAGGATCCGACTCAGCGGCTGGGACCGGGAGGCGTCGATGGCGGCCAGCAGGTTGGCCACCGAGAGCTCGGCGTACCCCTCGAGGCCGGCGAATGTCTCGGGGGTGAAGGCATACAGGTCGGCCACGTCGGCCAGGCGGCCCTCGTCGACCAGCTGCTGGATGCGCTGCTCGCCCAGGCCCTCGATGTCCATGGCCGACCGGGAGGCGAAGTGGGCGATGCGCTGGACCCGCTGGCCGGCGCAGTCGAGGTTGGTGCAGAAGGTGTCGCTCTCGCCTTCCAGGCGCACCAGCGGCCCAGCACAGACCGGGCAGGCGGCCGGGAAGGTCCACGCGGGGCCCCGCTCGGCCCCCTCGGCCAGGAGCGGGCCCACCACCTCGGGAATGACGTCGCCGGCCTTGCGGACGATGACGGTGTCCCCCGGCCGGACGTCCTTCAGGCGGACCTGGTCCTCGTTGTGGAGGGTGGCCAGGCCCACGGTGGAGCCGCCGACGAAGACCGGCTCGAGCACGGCGAACGGCGTGGCCTTGCCGGTCCGGCCGATGGAGACCTCGATGTCGAGCAGCGTCGTGGAGCGCTCCTCGGGCGGGAACTTGTAGGCGATGGCCCACCGGGGGGCCCGGGCCGTCGAGCCCAGCGCCTGCTGGAGGGCCAGGTCGTCCACCTTGACCACCACGCCGTCGATCTCGTAGCCGAGGTCGTGGCGACGTCCCTGCCACGCCTCGCAGTAGGCCCGGACTCCCTCCAGGCCCTCCACCGGGCGGGCCTCGGGGTTGACCGGGAAGCCGGCGGCGCCCAGCCAGGCCAGGGTGGCGCTCTGGCTGGTGGCCAGTGCAGCCAGCGGTCCGTCGGTTCCGGCGGCGGGGTCGGGCACGACCTCGCCGACCTGGTACGCCCAGAACGACAGGGCCCGGGTGGCCGTGACCGCCGGGTCCTTCTGGCGCAGCGAGCCGGCAGCGGAGTTGCGGGGGTTGACGAACCGCTTCTCCCCCGCCGCCTCCTGGCGCCGGTTGAGGTCCTCGAAGGCGGCCAGCGGCATGTAGACCTCGCCGCGGACCTCCAGCACCTCGGGCACCGCACCCGCCGCCGGGTCGAGCATGTGGGGGATGGCGGCGATGGTGGCCACGTTTGCCGTGACGTCCTCGCCGGTGGTGCCGTCGCCCCGGGTGGCTGCTTGGACGAAGACGCCGTCCCGGTACGTCAGGGAGATGGCCAGCCCGTCGATCTTGAGCTCGCAGGCGAACCGGGTCCCCTCGGGTACCTGCTTGGCCAACCGGTCGGCCCAGGCGCCCAGCTCCTCGGCGCTGAAGGCGTTGTCCAGGCTCATCATGGGGATCCGGTGGGTGACCGGGGCGAACAGGGTGGACGGGGCCGCCCCCACCCGGCCGGTGGGGCTCCCGGGCACCACCAGGTCCGGGTGGTCGGCCTCGAGGGCCCGGAGCTCCCGGACCAGCTCGTCGTACTCGGCGTCGCTGATCTCGGGGGCGTCCATCTGGTGGTAGCGGACGTCGTGGTGGGCGATGGTGGCCCGCAGCTCCTCGGCCCGGGCCACCGGGTCGTCGCCGTCGGGCGTGCCCCGGCGGGACGGGCTCACACCACCACCCCCGAACCCAGGACGTCGTCGGGCGCCTCCGGGTCATAGAGGGCGATGGTCTGGCCGGGGGCCACCCGCTTCTGCGGCTCAGCAAAGGTCACGGCCAGCCCTCCGGGCGCCGGCCGGGCCGAGGCGGCCAGGGCCCGACCGTGGGCGCTGCACTGGGCCAGCACGGCGATCGAGCCGTCCGGTCCGAGGGGTGGCATGGCGTCGACCCAGGTGACCTGGTCCAGGGTGTGGCCCGTCGCGTAGGAGGCCTCGGGCGGGCCCACCGTCACCGTGCCGGCCCCGGGGTCCACCGCGGTGACGAAGCGGCGGCGACCGTCGGTCCCGTGCCCCATCCCCCGTCGCTGGCCCACCGTGACCAGCTCCACGGCGGCCACGGCCCCGAGGTCGGCCCCGGACTCGTGGTCGACCAGGCGGCCGGGGCGGAGCGGGATGCGCTCGCCGAGGAATCCGGCCCGACCGGCGTCGGAGCGGATGAAGCAGACGTCCTGGCTGTCGGGCTTGGCTGCGGTGCGCAGGCCCCACCGGGCCGCTTCGGCCCGCACGGTGTCCTTGGTGGAGTCGCCCAGCGGGAGGAGGGTGCGGGCCAGCTGGTCCTGGCCCAGCATGGACAGCACGTAGGACTGGTCCTTGGCGGCATCGGCGCCCCGCCGGAGGTGCCACCGGCCGGCGGCGTCGGCCTCGCACCGGGCGTGGTGGCCGGTGGCCACGGCGTCGAACCCCAGGGCGGCGGCCCGGGCCAGCAGCCGGTCGAACTTGAGGTGACGGTTGCACTCGATGCACGGGTTGGGGGTCCGGCCCCTGGCGTGCCCGTCCACATACGGGCCGACCACGTGATCCTCGAACGCCTCGGAGAAGTTGAAGACGTGGTGGACGATGCCCAGCTGGTCGGCCACCCGGCGGGCGTCGTCCACGTCGGCCACCGAGCAGCAGCCCGAGTCCGACGGCCCGCCCCACAGCTTGAGGGTGGCCCCCACCACGGCGTCGGTGCCGAGGGCCTCGACGCACCGCGCTGCGGCCACCGACGAGTCGACCCCTCCGGACATGGCCACCAGCACGCGCACGGGCTCAGTCTCGCAGGCGGGCGACAGCGGCCGGGACGAGCGCGAGGGCACGGTCGACATCCTCGTCGGTGGTGGTGACACCCAGGGAGAGCCGGAGCCCGGAGGCGGCCTCGGCCCGGGAGCACCCCATGGCGAGGAGCACGTGGCTGGGCTCGGTGGCCCCGCTCGAGCAGGAGGCGCCGGCCGAGGCGGCCAGGCCCGCCTGGTCGAGGAGGACGACCAGGGCCTCGCCCTCGACGCCGGGGATCCGGAGGTGGCAGATGCCCGGTGCCCGCTCGCTCCCCGCCCCCGAGACCACCGCCCCCGGGACGGCCGCCACCAGCCCCTCCTCCAGACGGGTCCGCAGCGCGGTGACCCGGGTGACGTCCTCTTCCCGGCCGGCAGCCGAAGCGGCCAGGGCGG
>CAXBRB010000117.1:0-8757 GCA_963977795.1 uncultured Acidimicrobiaceae bacterium | reverse complement strand
TTTTAATGATACGGCGACCACCGAGATCTACACTCTTTCCCTACACGACGCTCTTCCGATCTGAGGCGCCGGCGGCGGCCTCGAAGGCCTCCTCCCAGCCGCTGTCCACCTCCACCAGGTCGAGCAGGGTGCCGACGACGCCGTCGACCCCGGCCAGCAGCTCGGCCCCGGCAGCGCCGCGGGCCTCGTCCAGGGCCCGCTCGAGGGCGTCGGCCCGGGCCTGGGACCGGGCCTGCTCCTGCTCGGCCTGGCGCAGGGCCTCCTCGGCCACCTCGAGGCGGCGCACGGCGGCGGCGTGGGCGGACTCCGTGGAGGCCACGGCGGCCTGCAGGGCGTGGCGGGCCTGCTCGGTCTCGGCCAGGCGCTCCCCCAGCTCGTGCTCCTCGCCCTCCAGCACACCGGCCCGCCGCTCGGTGGCCCCGAGGCGGGCCGCCACCTGATCGAGGGTCCGACGGTCCCGCTCGAGGACATGCTCCAGGCTGGAGAGCTGCCCCCGGGCCACGGTCACGGCTTCCTCGGCCCGGCGCAGCTCGGCACCGTCGCCCCGGCCGGCCAGGTGGGCGGCCAGCTCGTCGGCCAGCGCAGCCTCGGTGGCGGCCAGCTCGTCCTGGGTGGGCAGGAGGGCGGTGTGCTCCTGCTCGGCCCCGGCCAGCTCGTCGGCCAGGCGGGCGCCCTCGGCCTCCAGGGTGGACACCACGTCGGCGTCGGCGGCGGCGTCCAGGGCCTGAGCCAGCGACCGCTGCCGCTCCCGCAGCACGCCGGTCAGCCCGCGGGCCCGCTCGACCATGCCCTCGGCCCGTCCCAGGGCGGCGGTCAGGTCGCTGTCGCGCTCGGCGGAGAGCTCGTCGGCCGTGCGCACCGAGTCGGCGTCCAGCTGGCCCAGCTCCTCGGCCAGGGCGGCCTCCCGCTCGCGCTGCTCGTGACGGTGGCGGGTCCCCTCGGCGTGGCGGGCATCCAGGGCGTCGAGCTCGGTGCGGGCGACATAGAGCCGCACGGCCCGCAGCTCGTCGGCCAGCCCCGTGTAGGAGCGGGCTGCGGCGGCCTGGCGCTCCAGGGGCCGGATCTGGCGCTTGACCTCACGCACCAGGTCGAAGAGGCGCTCGAGGTTCTCCTCGGTGGCGGCCAGGCGCCGCTCGGCCCGCTCCCGGCGCCGGCGGAACTTGAGCACGCCGGCCGCCTCCTCGATGACCGAGCGACGGTCCTCGGGGCGGGCCTCCAGGATGGCGTCGAGGTGGCCCTGGCTGATGATGACGTGCTGCTGGCGGCCCACGCCGGTGTCGGACAGGAGCTCCTGGATGTCGAGCAGTCGGCACGGGGTGCCGTTGATGGAGTACTCCGAGTCGCCCGAGCGGAACAGGGTGCGGGTGATGGTGACCTCGGCCACGTCGGCCGGGAGGCGGCCCGAGGAGTTGTCGATGGTCAGGGAGACCTCGGCCCGGCCCAGGGCCGGCCGGTTGGCCGTGCCCATGAAGATGACGTCCTCCATCTTCTGGGAGCGCACGGTGCGGGGGCCCTGGGCCCCGAGCACCCAGGCCACGGCGTCCACCACGTTGGACTTGCCGCTGCCGTTGGGGCCGACCACGACGGTGACCCCGGGCTCGAACTCGAGCACGGCGGGGTCGGCGAAGGACTTGAAGCCTTTGAGGGCGAGGGACTTCAGGAACACTGAGCGGTCACCCTATCGGCACGGCGGGAGGCCTGCGGACGGGACGCCAGCGGGCCGGAGCGACCCCCTCCGGGGGGCGGCGCGCCGGCGCTCAGACCTGGCAGTGCTCGCAGAAGAAGGTCGACCGCCCGCCCGACTTCACCCGCACGATGGTGGCCCGGCAGCGGCGGCACGGCTGGCCCTCACGGTCGTAGGCCTGGTGCTGGCCCTGGAAGTCGCCGATCTCGCCGTAGAGGTCGCGGTACTGCTGGTCGGCCAGCGACGACCCCCGGCGCTTGACCGCCTCGGCCAGGGTCTCCACCATGGCCCGGTAGAGGCGGCGGACCTCCTGGGACTGCAGGGAGTCCGACAGCCGGTCGTAGCGCAGGCCGGCGGCGAAGAGGATCTCGTCGGCGTACATGTTGCCGATCCCGGCCACGAACTCCTGGTCCATCAGGAGGTTCTTCAGCCCGGCGTGGTGGGCGGCCAGCATGGCCCAGAAGCGGTCCCAGCTCATGACGTCCTCGAGCGGGTCGAAGCCCAGGTGGGCCAGCTCGGGCAGGCGGGGCTCGCCCTCGGCCGGGGCCGGCGAGACGAAGAGCTCGCCGAAGGTGCGGGGGTCGACGAAGCGGAGCTGGCCGCCCTGGGTGAAGGTGATCACGGCGTGGGTGTGGGGGGCCTTGGCCTCCTTGGCGCTCTTGACCCGCTGGAGCTGGCCGCTCATGCCCAGGTGGACGACGAAGGTCGCCCCGTCGTCCAGCTCGAGCAGGAGGTACTTGCCGGCCCGGTTGATGGCCGTGATGCTCCGCCCCTCGAGGAGGGCCCGGAAGTGCTTGGCGCTGGGGTGGCGCCGGACGGTGCGGCCGTTGCGGACCTCGACCGTCTTGATCTTCTTGCCCACCACCTCGCCCTGCAGGTCGCGGCGGATGGTCTCCACCTCAGGCAGCTCAGGCATCGCTCCCGCCCTCCTCGGCCTCCAGGGCCACACAGGCCGCCCGGGCAGCCTGCTGCTCGGCGTCCTTCTTCGTCCGTCCCTCGCCTTGGCCCAGCGGCTGGCCGGCAACGTACACCGTGGCTGCGTACCGCTGGTCGTGCTCGGGCCCCGAGCGCTCGAGGTCGTAGCGGGGCACGCCCCGACCCCGGGCCACCGTCTCCTCCTGGAGCCGGCTCTTGAAGTCCGAGGCCACCGGGGCGCCCACCGCTTCGGCAATCCGGCCGTCGAGCAGCCCGAGCACCAGCGTCCGGGCCGCATCCATGCCGCCGTCGACGTAGACCGCGCCGATGACGGCCTCCAGGGCGTCGGACAGGAGCGAGGTCTTGGACCGGCCGCCGGCCTGGTCCTCGCCCCGACCGAGCCGGAGGTGGGCACCGAGATCGAGCTGGGCGGCCACCTCGGCCAGGGCCCGGGCGTTGACCACCGAGGCCCGCACCTTGGAGAGCATCCCGTCCGAGAGTCCGGGCCAGGTCCGGAAGGCGTGGTCGGCCACGATCAGGCCGAGGACGGCGTCACCGAGGAACTCGAGCCGCTCGTTGGACTCCCCGCCCCGCTCGCCGCACCACGAGCGGTGGGCCAGGGCGGTGGCCAGGAGCGAGGGGTCGGCGAAGCGATGGCCCAGGCGGTCGGCCAGGGCGTGGTCGCCCGCCGGCACACCGGAGGCGGGCGGGGGCGCCAGGGTGCCCGTCAGGATGCCCCGAGCTTGGCGTGCACGTAGTCGACGGCGTCGCGGACCGTGCGCAGCTCCTCCAGGTCCTCGTCGTCGATGCGGAAGCCGACCGAGCGCTCGCCCAGCTCCTCCTCGAGGCCCTCGACCAGCTCGATGAGGGCCAGGGAGTCGGCGTCGAGGTCCTCGGCGAACGACGACGACTCGCTGATGGCCGACGGCTCGATCTCCAGGATGTCGGCCAGGAGCTCCTGGATCAGCTCGAGGATCTGCTGGCGGTCGAGGGGACCCTGCTCGACGTGGGTCTCAGCGGGCACGGCTGCTCCTGTGGACGGTGGCGGATCGGATGGTCGGCGGGCGCCACACAGACGCCAGCCCAGGTGGTGATGGTACCTGAGCGGCCATGGCGATCCGGGGACCGTCGGCCTCTCGGGACGGCCCGGCGGGCCGGGTCTAGGGTCCGCCCATGCGCATCCTGATCACCGGGGCGGCCCGGGCCATCGGGGCGGCCACGGCCGCCGAGCTCACGGCGGCCGGGCACGAGGTGGTGGCCACGGCCCGGGACGTCTCCCGCCTCGAGCACCTCGACGTGGCCCTGCGACTCCCCCTCGACGTGACCGACGACCGCTCCGTGGCCGACGCCCTGGCCACGGCCGGCGAGCTCGACGCCGTGGTCAACAACGCCGCCCTGGGCGGCAAGGGCCCGCTCGAGGCGTTCCCCCTCGGCATGGTCGAGGACATCTTCGCCACCAACGTCCTCGGGGCGCTGCGGGTCCTCCAAGGGGTGCTCCCCGCCTGGCGCCGGCGGGGGTCGGGGGTCATCGTGAACATCAGCTCGATCCAGGGCCGGGTGGCCACGCCCCTCGAGGGTGCGTACTCGGCCTCGAAGTACGCCCTCGAGTCCCTCTCCGAGACGCTCCACTACGAGCTCGCCCACTTCGGCGTCCGCACGGTCATCATCGAGCCCGGCTACATCGCCCCGGGCATGGTGCCCGGGCCACGGGAGCCCGGCGACGAGGCCTACGGGCCCCTCTGGGCCCAGTGGGAGCACACCGACGCCATCGTCACCGGTCCGGCCGGCCGGCCCGGTCCCGAGGTGGTGGCCCGGGCCGTCCGGGCGGCGGTCGAGGATCCCGCCACCCCGTTGCGCGTCCCGGTGGGCGAGGACGCCGCCATGGTGCTCGGCGCCCGGGCCTCCATGGACGACGCCGCCTTCGAGGCGGCCATGCGGGCCGTCCTCGGCGCCGAGTGGTGACGTCGGGAACCGGGCCCTCGGACCGACCAGACAGCCAGACCCGATCGTCAGCGGGTGTTCTGGAGGCTGCGGGCGGCCATGGTGAGGTACTCGAGGAGCAGGGCCTGCTCGTCGTCGGGAAGGCCCGACGCCTCGGTGGCCGCGGTCATGTGGCGGACCCAGGCCCGGGCCTCGTCCTCGCCGATGGCGAACGGGGCGTGGCGCATCCGCAGCCGGGGGTGGCCCCGGGCCTCGTTGTAGGCCTCCGGGCCGCCCCAGTACTGGGCCAGGAAGAGGGCCAGGTAGGCCTTGGACTCGGTGAGGTCCTCGGGGTACATGGGCCGCAGCAGCGGGTCGGCCGCCACGCCCTCGTAGAAGCGCTCGACCAGGGCGTCGAAGAACGGCTGGCCGCCCCAGCGCTCGAAGGGCACCTGGTCCTGCTTCCTCCCCAGCCGCACGGCACGAGACTAGGCCGTCCCGGGTAGCCTCTTGCCACACGCCTCCGGCACCAGCCGGGCACGCCGGCAGCCTCGGCACCGGACACAGGCGACGACGGCTGCGCTACGCCGCAGCACACGAAGCACCCGCCCACACCCCAGGAGGACGCCATGCACGGTTGGAGCGACGAGCAGCTGATGGTCCGGGACGCCATGCGCCGGTTCATCGAGGCCGAGGTGGTGCCCCACATCGACGACGTCGAGCACAACGGGGTCCCGCCCTACGACATCATCCGCAAGCTCTACGCCACCTTCGGCATGGACCAGATGGCCCGGGACCGGTTCAAGAAGCAGCTCGACCGGAAGATCAACGGCACCTCCGAGACGCCTGAGGAGCGGGCCGAGCGGGCCGGCGACGGCGGGGCGGCGGCCATGACCCTGATCCCGATCATCGAGCTGTGCCGCCACTGCCCCGGCATCGTGACCTCCATGGGGGTCAGCGTCGGCCTGGCCGCCGGGACCATCATGAAGGGCGGCACCCCGGCCCAGCTCGAGCGGTGGGGCCTCGACCTGCTCACCACCGAGAAGATCGGGGCGTGGGCCATCACCGAGCCCAACTCGGGGTCCGACGCCCTCGGCGGCATGACCACGACGGCCCGCCGGGACGGCGACGAGTACATCATCAACGGCTCCAAGACCTGGATCACCAACGGCCCCTACGCCGACACCATCGTCCTCTACGCCAAGCTCGACGACGGGTCGGGCACCCCGATGCGCCAGCGGCCGGTCCTGACCTTCGTCCTCGACAGCGGGACGCCCGGCCTCGAGCAGTCCAAGCCGCTGCGGAAGATGGGCCTGCACTCCTCCCCCACCGGGGAGCTCTTCCTGACCGACGTCCGCGTCGGCAAGGAGCACCTGCTGGGCGAGACCGAGGAGCAGCGGGGCGGGGGCGGCCGGGAGTCGGCCAAGGCCAACTTCGTCACCGAGCGGGCCGGTGTGGCCGCCATGGCCCTCGGGGTGATCGAGGAGTGCCTGAAGCTGTCCATCGAGTACGCCAAGAACCGCGTGCTCTGGGAGAAGCCCATCGGCGACTTCCAGCTCATCCAGCTGAAGCTGGCCAAGATGGAGGTGGCCCGCCTGAACGTGGAGAACCTGGTGTTCCGGCACATCGAGATGTCGGCGGCCGGCGAGGACATGTCCCTGGCCGAGGCCTCCGCCCTCAAGCTGTACTCGGCCCAGGCCGCCTCCGAGGTGGCCATGGAGGCCGTCCAGCTCATGGGCGGCAACGGCTACACCGCCGAGTACCGGGTCGAGCAGCTGGCTCGCGACGCCAAGGTCTTCCAGATCTACGCCGGCACCGACGAGATCCAGGTGACCCACATCGCCAAGGACCTGCTGCGGCGCTGACCGCGCCCGCTAGCGTCACGGGATCGCACCGCCCGGATCGCCACCCGGCGGCCCGGGGGCGCCAGGACGACCACAGGGGGACGCTGCATGGCCTACGACATCGAGGGTGACCCGCGGCTCGACCCGCGCATCAAGGCCCTCCTGGCCTGGGTGCCGGCCGTGGCCGCCACCGACGCCGCCCACCGGGACCAGATCCTGGCCGAGGCGGCGACACCCGAGGCCCTGGCCTCGGCCGAGGGCTTCCGGGCCCTGATGGAGCTGTGCGACACCGAGGAGGCGGCCCCCTCGGCGGGCCTGCGCATCTGGCGGGAGGACGGGGTGGCCATGCCTCACGGCTCGGCCGTCAACCTGGCCGTCCTCCGTCCCGACCACGACGACCCGGTGCCCGGTGTCGTCTACCTCCACGGCGGCGGCATGACCAACCTCTCGTGCTTCGACGGCATGTACCGGGGGTGGGGGAAGCTGATCGCCGCCAACGGCGTGGCCGTGGTGATGGTCGACTTCCGCAACGCCGTGGTCCCGTCGTCGGTCGCCGAGGTGGCTCCCTACCCGGCCGGCCTCGACGACTGCGTGGCCGCCGTGCGGTGGGTGGCCGCCGAGTCCGGCCGCCTGGGCATCGACCCCGGCCGCATCGTGGTGGCCGGCGAGAGCGGCGGCGGCAACCTCACCCTGGCCACCGGGATGCGCCTGGCCCGGGAGGGCGACCTCGGGCTCATCACCGGCCTCTACGCCCTCTGCCCGTACCTGGCCGGCGAGTGGCCCCGGGCCGACCTCCCCTCGAGCACCGAGAACAACGGGATCCTCCTCGATCTCCACTCCAACCGGGGACGCCTGGCCTACGGCATCGAGGCCTTCGAGGCCCGGGACCCGCTGGCCTGGCCCCTCTTCGCCACCGTGGACGATGTGGCCGGACTGCCCCGCACGGTGATCAGCGTCAACGAGTGCGACCCCCTCCGCGACGACGGCATCGCCTTCTACCGCCTGCTCCTGGAGGCCGGGGTGGCCGCCCGCTGCCGCCAGGTCATGGGCACCATGCACGGCACGGAGATCTTCACCATCGCCTGTCCGGAGATCAGCCGGGACACGGCACGGGACCTGGCCGCCTTCGCCGCCGCCCCGGCGTGAGCCGGGCGCCGGCGCCCACCCCCACGTCGTCGGCCGACCCCGTCGCCCACCCGGACCGGCCAGCCGGGGGTCAGGACCTTCCGGCCGACCACCCCCCGCCGTCCCCGTCGGGCGACGCCAGGCCGGCGGGACAGGCACCGGGCCGACGGTGGCGGGCCGGCCTGGCCGTAGCGGTCACTGCGGTGGCCCTCCTGCCCGCGGCAGTGGCGCTGGCCCGCCACGTCGGCCGGCCCTTCACCCCGGTGGGCGACTCCGCACTCTTCGACCTGCGCGTCCACGACGTCTGGCCTCCGGGCCCGCTCACCCCGCTCACCGGCGCTTACAGCCGCATGGGGTGGAGCCATCCAGGCCCCCTGCTCTACTGGCTGGAGGCCGCCCTGGCCGCGTTGGGGGGCCGGTCGCCCACGGCGACGCTGGTCGCCCAGGTGGTCCTCGAGGTCCTGGCCGTGGCCTGGACGGCCCGGCTGGCCTGGGTCACCGGCGGGCTGCGCCGGGTCCTCCCCTGGGTGGCCGTCCAGGCAGTGGTGGCCGCCGCCCTCGGCCCCGAGCGCCTGCTGGTGGTGTGGAACCCCGACGTGGCCACCCCGTTCTTCGTGCTGCTCCTCCTCCAGGCCTGGGTGGTGGCCGGGGGCGCCCCCCGCCGCCTCACCGGGCTCACCGTGGTGGCCGTCCTGCTCGTCGACGCCCATGTCGGCTACGTCGTGCCGGTCGCCGCCGTCTGGACGTGGGCCGTGGTGGGCCTGGTGCGCTCCGAGCGCCGGGCCGGGAACCGGGTCCTCCGGGCCACCACCTGGATCCCCCCGGCCGTCGTGGTCGGCCTCCTGGTCGTCGTCCCGGCCGCCCTCGACGCCCTGCGGCGGCCGCCGGGCAACCTGGTCGCCCTGGTGGACGCCGCCCTGGGACGGGGGGCCAGCGGCCACGAGGCCGTGCTGGGCCTCCACGGCGGGCTGGCCCTGCTGGCCGTCGAGCTCCGGTGGCGGCCGCCCTGGCTCGGCGGCCCAGATGCCGCCCAGCCCTTCACCGGCGCCCCGGTCGGGGCGTCCCCGGCGTGGCTGCTGATCGGGGCCGTCATCCTCGGCGCCGTCTGGTGGACCGGCCGACGGGCCGGCCGTGCCGACCTGGTCCGGCTGGCCGGCCTCCTGGCCACGGCCTCGGCAGCCGGTGCCGTCACCCTGGCCGCCGTGCGGGGGACGCCCTTCGAGTACCTCTTCTACTGGCGGGTGGCCCTGGGGGCGGGGGTGGGCATCC
>CAXBRB010000116.1:0-8862 GCA_963977795.1 uncultured Acidimicrobiaceae bacterium | reverse complement strand
CCCGAGCGGACGGGTCATGGTCGACGCCGAAGACGGCGGTCGCCGTCGGCGACCAGGACTGGTAGCCGTTGCGGAAGAGCCGGACCGGGCCGTCGGTGCCGGCCAGCCGGTGGACCAGCGCCACGGAGCGCACGGCCACCGGGGCATCCCCGCGGTTGGCCACCGACCACATGGTGCGTCCCCCGTCGGTGGCCGTGGTGACCTCCAGGGGTCCGAGCGTCACGGTGCCGTCGCCCGTCCAGGCCGCCTCGCCCGTCCAGGACGGGCTGTCGGTGCGCCCGGGCGCAGCGAGCTCGGCGGCGATGGCGACAGGGACGAGGTCCATGTCCGCACGCTAGGCAGGGCGCCGGCTGCCTGCTGACCGGGCAGGCACGGCGGTGACCTGGGCGGATGCACGACGAACGCCTGTTCGCTACCGTCACGGCGTGGAGCAGATCGTGGCGGACGGGCACCTCCTGACCTGGGAGCGTCGCGGCCCGTCGGCCACCATGACCATCGCCCCGGCCGGTGGTCGGCCCGGCCGGGGTGCCCCGACCACCTTCGTCCTCACCGTCGTCGAGGGGCGACTCCGTCTGGGCATGGCCCTGGTCCCCCTGAACCGGGCGGTCGACGTCTCGCTCCAGCCCGGGGTCCTCACCCAGGTCCTCCCGGCCGCCCCCGGCCCGTGCGACCCTGGCTCGGCGGCAGCCGTGGTGGCCCGGTGGGCTGCCGACCTGGCCGGCGACGGGGGCGGCTGGCGGCCGGCCGACCCGATGGCCGTGGGTCCGGTGGGCACCCTGGGCGGTGCCGTCCTCCCGCTCCTCGGGGCGGCCTACGACGCCGGGGCCGTCCCCCTGGGCGAGGTGCCCCGTTGGGCGGCGCCCGCCCTGGCCGGCCCCAGCCCGCTGGCCGGGGTCCGGGCCGCCTTCGGCAGCGGTGCCACCCGGGCCGTGGCCCGGGCCCTGGCCACCGGTCTGGTGGAGCCGGCCGGCCCGGTGCCCGAGGGGATCGCCGCCATCGGCCCCGGCCACCCGGCGGGCACGGTCGCCCTGTACCGGCTCGCCGTGGCGCTCATGGCCGCCCCGGTGGCCGAGCCCGATGCCCTGGCCCGCCTTCTGGTGGCTCCGGGGCCGGCCCATGGGCCCGAGCGGTGGCCGGGGGTCGAGCAGGTGGCGGCCGGTCGGGACCTGGCTGCCGTGCTCGGCCCGGCCGCCATCGAGCGGGTGCTCCTCGACGCCGCCGCCGACCACGGCGGTCCCCGGATGCTGGAGGAGGTCCTCCACCACCTGCCCCACCTGGTCGACCTGCTGCCGCCCCGTCCGGCCGGGCGGCTGGCCGCGCTGCGGGACCAGTGCCGGTCGCTGCTCGTGTCCGAGCCGGAGCCCGGCCCTCGGCCGGTGCGCCGCGCCCGTCGGCGTGTCGCACCACCCGATCCCCAGGCCGAGCAGCGGCGGGCGGCGGCCGCGCAGCAGCGCGAAGAGCGGCGACGGCTCGACGAGGAGCGTCGTCGGGAGGAGGAGCGGGCCGAGCGTCGTCGCGCCGTGCGGGCCCGGGCCCTGCTGCCGCCGGTGCCCACCCCGGTGGGGGCGGGACCGCTCGGTGCCTTCCGGTATCCCGAGCAGGTGGGCCGGGTCGACGGGATGATGGTGTCGGGCGCCGTGCGCCTGGTCCTGCCCCGGTCGCCGGCCCAGCTCGGCGAGTGGGGCAGGCGGCTCCACAGCTGCATCGCCTCCTACGCCACCACAGTGGCCGAGGGCCGGAGCCTCCTGGTCGGCGTGATGGTCGGCGACGACCTCCGCTACTGCCTCGAGGTCACCTCCAACGGTGCCGTCCGTCAGTTCCTGGGGACCCGGAACTCGGTGGTCCCGGCCGCCGTGGCCGGTGCCGTCTGCCGCACCCTGGCCGAGGTCGGGGTGGTCCGTGCCGAGATCGTGGCCAACCGGACCTGGCTGGGGGCCTGACCGGCCGCCGGACTACTTGCCGGATTGGCTGCTGGTCTGGCCCGGGTCAGCTGCCGGTCAGCCGAGGCGTCTGCTCAGGAAGTGGCCAGCGACCGGTGCCGACGCCGGGGGCGGATGTGCCCGCTCGGGTGGCTGCTGGCGGCGATCACCCGGCTGAGGTCGTCGCCGGGCACCAGGGCGAGCCCCTCACCGTCGACGTCGAGCAGCTCCTCGGTGCCGGTGTCGTAGCGGAGCACGACATACGGAGCCGAGCCGTCCGGTCCGCGGCTGCCCACGACGCGGCAGAGGTGGTGACGGGGTTCGCCCGCCGGGTCCGCCACCAGGAGGCGGTCTCCGATCTCGTAGTGCATGGTGGTCCTCCGTTCCTCAGACCCCACCCCACGGTGCTCCCGTGTCCCGTCTTTCGCTGTATGCACCCCTCTGTTCGTTCCAGCCTGCGGTACCGGATGGACCACGTGCCAGGGACGAAGGTCCCGAACCCGATGGGCGGCGTGTGCGCGGCGGCAGCCCGGCAAGCGGCCCGACGTCCCGGCGAGTCTGGGCTCAGCCGGGCCGGTCGGCGAGGATCCGGCGGTAGAGGTCCTCGATCTCACCGGCCGCCCGGGCCACGTCGAAGGACGCACCGACGGCGGCCGACCCGTCGGCCAGGTGGGCACGGAGCCCGGCGTCGGCGGCCACCCGGCCGACCGCGGCCGCCAGGCCGGCGGCGTCACCGGGGGGTACGAGCAGGCCGCTCACCCCATCGTCGAGCACCTGGGGGACCCCGCCGACGGCGCTGGCCACGATGGGGACGCCGACGCAGGTGCCCTCCATCAGGACCACGGGAAGCCCCTCCTGGAGCGAGGGGAGGACCATGAGGTCGGCGGCCACGAGGAGGCGGAGGGCGTCGGTCCGGTGGCCCAGGAAGGTGACCCGTCCGGTCAGGCCGAGGCGCTCCTGCTGGTCGGTCAGGTCGTCGGCGCAGGCGCCCGTCCCGGCCACGGCGAAGTGGACGGGCACGCCGGCGTCCTCGGTCGTGCGGGCCGCGTCGAGGAGGACGTCGAGTCCCTTCTCGGGGCGCAGGCCGGCCACGGTGATGGCCAGGAGCTCCCCGTCGGCCACGCCCAGCTCGTCGCGCACGGCAGCCCGGATGGCAGCCCGGTCGGCCACCAGGGCCCGCAGCGGCCCGAGGTCGACCCCGTGGATGACGACCTGGGCCCGGCCCTGGAGTGGCGCGGGAAGGTGGTCGTAGGCCGATTCGGACACGGCCACCAGGGCCCGGTCCGAGCCCACGGTGGCCCGGTTGAGGACCTTGGTGACCGGGGAGACCCGGTCCCACATGCTGTGCTCGGTGTACAGGGTGACGGGCCGCCGGCGGGCCGGCAGGCTGCGCACGGCGGGCCGGCCCAGGGCAGCGGTCATGGGCAGGTGGAAATGGACCACGTCGTAGTCCCCGGCGGCCACCAGCCGACGGAAGCGCAGGACCCACCGGGGATCGACGTTGGAGGTGGCCCCCAGGCGGTGGACGGGGATGCCGAGGGCCTCGATCTCGACGGCCAGCTCGGCGGCGTCGTCCCGGACCAGCGCCACCTCGTAGGCGAAGGCCGACCGGTCGGCGGCGGCCAGGGTGGCCACGAGGAGGCGCTCGGCACCGCCGGGCCCGAGGCTCTTGATGGCCACCAGCACACGGGCCGGCCGGCCGCCCGGCGCGCCGTCGGGACGGTCGTCGTCGGCGTCGGGCACGGCGCCATGGTACGGGACGTCATCGTGCTGCTGGTGGCTGCACGACGTGCCCGGATCGCACCCGACCGCCACCGCAACAGGCCTTTCGAGCGGTCAGGGGCCGCGGTAGGTTGGCCGGATCACGTCCACGGAAGGCCCCGACCGGGGCGGAGGGGTCCATCGGGCAATGGCAGCGGGACCCAGAGCACGTCGGACCGGTCCACCGTGCGGCGCCGCGTGCGGCGTGGCGAGCGCCGGGCCCGTCGGGAGGCGCTGACCGGTGTGCGGCATCGCCGGCCGGTTCGACCCGGCGGCCACCTGCACGGCGGCTGCGTTGGCCGAGGAGGTGGCCGCCATGACGGCCGCCCTGGTGCACCGGGGCCCGGACGCTGAGGGGACCTGGGCCGACGACCAGGCCGGGATCTGCCTGGGCCACCGGCGCCTGGCTGTGCTGGGGCTCGGACCGGCCGGGGCCCAGCCCATGGCCTCGGCGCAGGGCCAGTGGGTCGTCTCCTACAACGGCGAGATCTACAACCACCCGGAGCTCCGGGCGCGCCTGGAGGCCGAGGGCGCCACCTTCCGGGGCGGTTCGGACACCGAGGTGCTGCTGGCCGCGCTGACGGCCTGGGGCCTGGACCGGACGCTCGAGGCCATCGAGGGCATGTTCGCCCTGGCGCTGTGGGACCGTGACGAGCGCACCCTCCACCTGGTCCGGGACCGCTTCGGCGAGAAGCCCCTCTACTACGGCTGGGTCGCCGGCGCCCTGGCCTTCGCCTCCGAGCTGAAGTCCCTGGCTGCGCTGCCCGGCTTCGCCCCCGGGGTCGACCGGGACGCCGTGGCCCTGTACCTCCGGCACAACTGCATCCCCGCCCCCTGGACCATCTACCGGGGCATCGCCAAGGTCCTGCCCGGGGAGGTGGTCTCCGTCGGGCCCGCCGACCGTGCCGGCGCCGCCCCGCGCCGGCGTGCCTACTGGTCGGCCCGGGACGCCATCGAGTCGGCCCGCCGTCGGCCGCTGGCCGGACGGCCCGCGGAGCTGGCCGACGAGCTCGAGGCCGCGGTGTCGGCCTCGGTGTCGGCCCGCATGGTGGCCGACGTCCCGGTGGGGGCCTTCCTGTCGGGCGGGATCGACTCCAGCCTCATCGTGGCCCTGATGCAGCGCCACAGCGGGAGGCCGGTGCGGACGTACACCATCGGGTACGCCGACGAGGCCTTCGACGAGTCGGCCGAGGCCGCCGCCGTCGCCGCCCACCTGGGCACCGACCACACGGCCCTGGAGGTGACCCGGGACCAGGCGGCCGACGTCGTGGCCCGCATGCCCGACATCTGGGACGAGCCCTTCGGCGACTCGTCCGGCATCCCCATGACCCTGGTCAGCGAGCTGGCCCGCACCGAGGTCACCGTGGCCCTCTCGGGCGACGGGGGCGACGAGCTCTTCGCCGGCTACAACCGCCACGCCTGGCTCGGGCGCATCTGGGGCCGGGCCGGCGGGCTGCCCGCCCCCCTGCGACGGGCGACGGGATCCGCCCTGGGCGCTGTCCCGCCGGCCTGGGTCGACGGCGCTGCCCGGGTGGCCGGACGCCTCTCCCCCCGTCTGTCCGTGCGCATCCCCTCGACCAAGGTGGCCAAGGTGGCCAAGGTGCTGGCCGCCCCCGACCTGGCGGGCGCCTACCTCTCCCTGGTCTCCTACTGGGACGACGCCGAGTCCCTGGTCCTCGGGGCCGGCCCCAGCGTCTCGGTGGCGTCGCAGCCCGACGCCTGGCCCGACCTGGACGGCATCACCGAGCAGATGCTCTGGCTGGACCTGGTGGGCTACCTGCCCGACGACATCCTGACCAAGCTCGACCGGTCGGCCATGTCCACCGCCCTGGAGAGCCGGGTGCCGTTCCTGGACCGGGCCGTCTTCGACCTGGCCTGGCGGCTGCCGCTCGACGTGAAGCTCCACGACGGGACCACCAAGTGGCTGCTCCGCCAGGTGCTGGCCCGCCACGTGCCCCCGGCCCTGTTCGACCGCCCGAAGATGGGCTTCGGCTTCCCCATCGGCGAGATGCTGCGGGGGCCGCTGCGGCCGTGGGCCGAGGAGCTGCTGGGCGAGCGCCACCTGGCCGCTCAGGGCCTGCTCGACCCCGCTCCTGTCCGGCGGGCGTGGGCCGAGCACCTCAGCGGACGGCGCGACCGGACCTACGAGCTGTGGGCCGTGCTGGCCCTCGAAGCGTGGGCGGCCCGGTGGGCCCCGGCGGCAGGACTGGGCGGATGACGGCGACCGGCCCGGCGGACGTCGACGCCGCAGGAGGAGGCGGTCGGGTGCGTGGCTGCCGGGTGGTGACCACGTCGCTCACCGCCCGGGTCCTCCTGGCCAACCAGCTCCGCACCCTCGACGACATCGCCTGGACGGTCCTCTCGGGTGACGACTACGACGACCCGCCGGCCGGCGTCGCCGTGGAGGTCGTCCCCATCCGCCGGGAGTTCGCCCCCTCGGACCTCCGCTCCTTCATCCGCCTGGTGCGCACCCTGCGCCGCCACCGGTTCGCCTTCGCCCAGACCCACACCCCCAAGGCGTCGTTCCTCGGCCTCCCGGCCGCCCGGCTGACCGGGACCCCGGCCATCTACACCATGCACGGCTCGTTCTTCTTCCGGGGCAACGGCCGCCTGGCCAACGTGCTGGGCTGGTGCTTCGAGCGCTGGTGCTGCTCCTGGGCCCAGCGGGTCCTGGTCCAGAGCCGGGAGGACGAGGAGGTCCTCCCCCGGGTCGGCGTGTGCTCCCGGCGCAAGCTCCAGTACCTCGGCAACGGCATCGACATGACCCGGTTCCTCACCCCGGTGGCCCCGGCGGTGACCGACGACCGCCCCATCGTGGTCATGGTGAGCCGGCTCGTCACCGAGAAGGGCTGTCCCGACTTCTTCGAGCTGGCTGCCGCCCTGGCCGGACGCGCCCGCTTCATCCACGTGGGCCCCTTCGAGCACGACCAGGCCGACGCCGTGTCCGAGGAGGAGGTGGCGGCGCTGGCGGCGGCCGGCACCGTCGAGTTCGTGGGCAGCGTGGACGACGTCATGCCGTGGCTGGCCGCCGCCGACCTGGTCGTCCTCCCCTCCTATCGCGAGGGGATCCCCCGGGTCCCCATGGAGGCGGCCGCCATGGGCACACCGGTGGTCGGCTACGACATCCGGGGCATGCGCGAGGTGATCGACCCGGCAAGCGGTCTGCTGGTGCCCCGGGGCGACCGGACCGCCCTGACCGCCCTGGTGTCCCGGCTGCTCGACGATCCCGCCGGGCTGGTCCCCCTGGGCGAGCAGTGCGGCGAACGGGTGCGACAGCGCTTTGCCGAGACGGCGGTCATCGAGCGGCTGCGGGCCGTCTACGCGGAGATGGCCCGGAAGTAGGCCGCGCCGTCAGGCAGCGGACAGGGCGCCGCAGGTGGCACCGCACACCGCCCCTGGTCAGCCGGACGGTCCCCCGCGGACGCGGCCGCCATCGATCACCACCACCTCGTCGAAGGCCCCGAACTCCTCGTGCCGGTGGGTCACGTGGACCACCGAGGTGCCGGGTGTCACGGCGAGGACGTCGCGCACCAGCCGGGCCGCAGTGGGTCCGTCGAGGCCGCTGGTCGGTTCGTCGAGCACCAGCACGTCGCCACGGGCCAGCAGCGCCCGGGCCAGGGCAACCCGTTGGCGCTGGCCGCCGGAAAGCCGGGCCCCGTGCTCGCCCACCGGCGTGGTCAGTCCCTCGGGAAGGGCGTCGACGAACGGACCGAGCTGGGCGGCCCGGACGGCCGCGGCCACCTCGTCCTCGGATGCGTCGCGCCGGCCGACGGCGATGTTCGCCCCGATGGTGGTGGGGAAGAGGTGGACGTCCTGGGCCATCCACGTGATGCGGCCCCGGACGTCGTCCTGGGCCAGGTCGTCGAGATCGGTGCCACCGAGCCGGGCCGAGCCGGAGCTCAGGCCCCAGAAGCGGAGCATCACGTTGACCAGGCTCGACTTCCCGCTTCCCGAGGGTCCGACCACGGCGATCCGCCGGCCTGCCGGGACGGCGAGGTCCACGCCGTCGAGGGCCGGCGGCCCGTCGGGCCGGTAGCGGAGGACGGCGTCCTCGAGGACCACATCGCTCCCCGGCGGCAGGGGCAGGGGCGCGGCCCGGTCGACCACGGGGACCGGGAGGTCGCCGATCGACCACAGACGACGGGCCGCCTCGACGTGGTCAGCCAGCCGGCCGGCGGCGTCGGCCGCTGGCGTCACCACCTCGAAGGCCCCCAGGGCGGCCAGGGGCAGGACGGCGATCGACCAACCGGGCAGCGTCCCCGCAGCCACCGCGTCGGCCACCACCGCCAGGAGCCCCACGACGGCCCCGCCGGTGCAGCACATCACGAGGGCCGACACGGCGCCGTCCGTCCACGACCGCCGCCGGGCCCGCCGGGTCAGCTCGGCGTCGGCGGCCAGCGCCTGCTCCAGGACGGCGTCGGCCCGGCCGAAGGCGACCAGGTCGGGGGCGCAGGACACCAGCTCGACGATCTCGGCGGCAAGGTGCCCGCGGAGGGCGGCCTCGCCGTCCCCCGGGCCTCGTCGCCGCAGCCAGGCCGACGTGCAGGCCAGCGCCGTCCCGCCGAGCAGGGTGGCGGCCAGGACCAGGCCGGCAGCGGGCAGGACGGCGGCGCACACGGCCACGGTGGCGAGCGATGTCACGGCGGCCACGGTGAGCGGGGCGATCCCACGCAGGTAGACGTCCTGGAGCGCGTCGACATCGCCGGTGGCCCGGGTGAGCAGGTCGCCGCTGGCCCAGGCCGCCAGGGCGGCCGGGCTCCGTGGCGCCAGGCGGTCGAACAGCCACAGGCGCACCCTGCCGAGGGCGGACAGCGCATCGTCGTGGGAGGTCAGCCGCTCGGCGTAGCGGAGCGGTCCGCGTGCCAGGGCCAGCAGCTGCACGGCGGCCATGAGCACGGTGAGGGTGGAGAGCGGCGGCCGGAGGGCCGACCGGTCGATGAGGGCGCCCGAGCAGGCCAGCAGGCCCACCGTGGCGAGGGCGGCCAGCGTCCCCAGGGCGATGGCTCCGGCGAACCGGCGCCGGTCCGGCGCGGCGATCCGCACCACGGCGAGGAGCTCGCTCATGCCCCGGCCTCCGCTTCGACGGCCCGGGCGCTGCTGGCGGGGCCGGTCGGACCGTCCACCATGGCCCCCTCGGTCACGACGGCGTGGCCGCCCACCAGACGGACCGTCCGGTCGATCC
>CAXBRB010000115.1:0-8966 GCA_963977795.1 uncultured Acidimicrobiaceae bacterium | reverse complement strand
TTTTTTCAAGCAGAAGACGGCATACGAGGTGTAGCCGTGACTGGAGTTCAGACGTGTGCTCTTCCGATCTAGGTGGGCGCCGTCGGCCTGGGCCAGGGGGAGGCCCGTGCGGTTGGCTGCCAGCATCCCCCACGACAGGTCCATGCCGATGGCCCGGTAGCCGCCGGCCCGCAGGAGCTTCAGGAAGTCGCCGGTGCCGCTGGCCAGATCGAGGACGACCGCTCCCGCCGGGAGGGCCAGCGCGGCCAGCGAGCGCTTGCGCCACCGGACGTCGAGCCCGAAGGTCATGGTCCGGTTCACCAGGTCGTAGCGGGGGGCGATGGTGTCGAACATCGTCCGCACGAGCTCGGTCTTGGCCTCGCCGGTGGGCAGGTCGGCCTCGGCGGCCCGGGCGGCGGCATCCAGGGCGGCGGCGGCGGACACGGTGGCGTCGTCGGGGGTCATCGATGCTCCTCGGTGGTCTCCAGCACCCGGTGCCCACTCTTCGGAGCCGACGGGCGGTCCAGACGCCCGTCACGCTCGACTGGGTCGAGACCCGCCTCACGCTCGACCGGGTCGAGACCGTGGCCGCCACGGGCCAGCTGGGCCCGTACCGCACGGCGCTCCTCCTCCGAGCCGCGCTGCTCGACGTGATCGAGGGCGGCCTGGACCAGGGTGCGCACGAAGTGGTGCCCGACCAGGGTGTCCACCGCCGGGAGCAGCTCGGCGTACGCCTGGAGCAGGCCGGCCACGGCCACGCCCTCGTCGGCCGGTTTGTCTCCGGACGCCCGGCGGAGGGCGTCTGGCCGGGCGCCCATGCGCAGCGGCTCACGGACATGGCGGGCGAAGAGCTCGACGGCCTCCCGGGCCACCGCCTCGGTGGCCTCCTGGTGGCGGCGGGCCAGCTCCACCAGGTCGGCCAGGGGGATGCCCCATTCGAGGAGGCGCAGACCGGCCCGGGCGGCCGCTACGTCCTCGTCGGTGTAGCGGGGGACGCCTCCGATCCGGCGCGGTACGAGCAGGCCGTCGTCCTCCAGGGCGGCGAGCAGCGCCTCGGGCACGCCGGTGGCCTCCGCCAGACCGGCCAGGTCGTAGGTGCTCTCGCCGTCCGTCTGGCCCTCGCCGGCATCCCCCTGCGCGCCGGCGGCGTCACCCGCCCTCGGTGCCTCACCCGAGAGCTGTCCGAGCAGGGCCTCATCTGCCGCATCGAGCTCACCGGAGACGAGCCGCCCGATGGTGGCCAGGGTGAAGCCCCGCTGCTGCAGCGTCCGGATGCGCTCGAGACGGGTCAGGTGTGCCGGCCCGTACCAGGCGATGCGGCCCTCACGGCGTGGCGGATCGAGGAGGGCTTTGCTCTGGTAGAAGCGGACGGTGTCCACGGACACCGAGGCCCGTGCGGCCAGCTCCTCGACCCGCATCTCCATGCCCCCACTCTAGGAGCAATCGCTCACATCGTCAGAGCATCTGCTCAGCAGTGGGGCCCGGGCGGGGCCGGATCAGTCGTAGTAGCGGTAGACCACCTGGGCCACGCAGGCCGGCTTGGTCCCGCCGTCGATCTCCAGGGTCAGGTCGAGGACCACCTGCACGCCGCCGGCGACGTCCTCCACCTCGGCCACCGCCGCCCCGATGCGGAGGCGGGAGCCGACCAGCACCGGGGACGGGAACCGGACCTTGTTGCACCCGTAGTTGATGCCCATCGATGTGCCTTCGACGATGAGGACCTCGCCCAGGTAGACCGGGGCCAGGGCGAGGGTGAGGTAGCCGTGGGCGATGGGGCCGCCGAAGGGGCCGGAGGCGGCCCGCTCGGGGTCGACGTGGATCCACTGGTGGTCGCCGGTGGCGTCGGCGAAGAGGTCGACGGTGCCCTGATCGACCTCGTGCCACTCGCCGAAGCCGAGGTGGGTCCCGACGAGGTCCTTGAACGCTGCGGTGCCGTGCACGGTGGTTGCCATGCCCAGACTGTAGGCACCGTCCCACCCGGCCCACCACCCGGCACCCACGGCCCGGCCGGGCACCGCGTCGGGTCGGTCCGGCAAGGCCACCGGCGTCGCTACCATCGGGGCGTGGACGACGAGCACCGCCACCGAGACCTGCGGGGCGGCGGCGCCCGTGCGGCGGTCTTCGGCATCAGCGACGGCCTGGTGTCCAACGTCGCCCTGATCCTGGGCGTGGCCGGTGCCCACCCGTCGTCGGGTGCGGTCCGGCTCGCCGGCGTGGCCGGCCTCATCGGCGGCGCCTTCTCCATGGCGGCGGGGGAGTACATCTCCATGCGGGCCCAGTCGGAGCTCATGGAGCGCGAGCTGGACGTCGAGCGCCGGGCCATCGCCGCCGACCCCGAGCTGGAGCGGCGCGAGCTGGCCGCCATCTACGTCGACCGGGGGCTGGACCGGGACCTGGCCGAGGAGCTGGCCACCCGCATGATGCGCGATCCGGACCTGGCGCTCGAGACCCACGCCCGGGAGGAGCTGGGCTTCACGCCGGGAGACACCGGCAATCCGGTGGAGGCCGCCCTGGCCTCGTTCACCGCCTTCGCACTGGGCGCCCTCGTCCCCCTGCTGCCATGGCTGTTCACCGGAGGGAGCACCGCGGTGTGGTGGTCGGTGGGCCTGGGTGCCGCCGGTTCGCTCGCCGTGGGCGGCGCCCTCTCCCTGTTCACCGGACGGTCGTGGGCGTGGTCCGCCGTCCGCCAGCTGCTCATCTCGGGGGCCGCTGCGGTGGTGACCTACGCCGTGGGGCACGCCATCGGCAGCGGCTGACGCAGGACGGTCAGGTGGTGGGACTGCGCAGGTAGGCCCGGTCCCGGTGGTGCTCGGTGAAGCCGAGCGAGGCGTAGAGGTCCCGTGCCGTCTCGTTGGCGGCGTCGACGTAGAGCATGCCCGTGGTCAGGCCCCGTCCGGCCAGCCAGTCCAGCCCGTCGACGGCCAGGAGGCGTCCCAGGCCACGTCCCTGGGCCGACGGATCGACGCCGATGACGTAGATCTCGCCCATGGGCGGGGTGGTCGTGCTGTGCATCTTCGTCCAGCACCAGGCGGCGATCCCGACGTCCCCGTCGGCGTCGAGGACCCGGAAGCCGTCGGGGTCGAACCACGGTTCGGCCATCCGCTCCACCAGGGTCGTGTGGTCCCACCGTCCCTGCTCCGGATGGCCGGCGAACGCCCGGTTGTTCGCCTCGATCCATGCCTCGTCGTCCTGACCGGGGTGGAAGGACCGGGTGCGCCGGTGGTCCGGGGCGGCCACGGTCAGGGGGAGCGGGCAGCGCAGCTGCAGCAGGTCGCGTTCGGCGGCGAAGCCGCAGGTGCGGGCGGCAGCATCCACGGCGTCGTCGGGCCGGGTGATCCAGAGGCGTACCGGGCGCCGCCGCCGGTCCGCCTCGTCCGCCAGGCCGACGAGCAGGGCGGGAAGCACCGACGCCCGGTCGGCCGCCGGATCGACCACCACCTCCCCTTCGGCCAGGGGCTCCGCACCGGCGCCCGCCTCGTGGGCGGGCAGGCGCAGCTGGCCGTAGCCGGCCACCATGGGGCCACCGCTGTCACCCCCGCCGACCGTCACCACCACCGCCACCACCTCGCCGTGGGCCCGGGCCCGGCGGGCCTGCTCGCTCAGCGCATGGTCGCCGGCAGCCTCGGCGGCACGTCGCAGGAGGGCGTCGACGACGGCGGCCTGCTCCGGGTCGGTGGGGTCGCAGGGGAGCGCGACGGGTTCCTCCATGGCCGAGAAACCTATCGGGCGCCCGTCGCCCCGGGGGCCGGCCGGTAGCCTGCGCCCATGGGCCGACCACGCACCACGGCCGGCCGGGCCCGAGAGGTGCACCGCCGCCTCGGCGAGCGCTTCCCAGGCACCGCCGCCGAGCTCTGCGCCCTCGACCACGCCGACCCCTTCCAGCTCCTCGCCGCGACCATCCTGTCGGCCCAGTGCACCGATGAGCGGGTGAACCGCACCACCCCGGGACTGTTCGCCCGCTTCCCGGACGCGCCGTCCCTGGCCGCAGCCCGGCCGGAGGATGTGGAGGCGCTGATCCGGTCGACGGGCTTCTACCGGGCCAAGGCCGCCAACCTCATCGGCATGGCCCAGGGCCTGGTGGACCGCTTCGGCGGCCAGGTCCCCACCTCGATGGCGTCCCTGGTGACGCTGCCCGGGGTGGGCCGCAAGACGGCCAACGTGGTCCGGAGCGTGGCCTTCGGGCTCCCTGGGCTCCCGGTGGACACCCACGTGCAGCGACTCTCCGGCCGGCTCGGGCTGACCGAGGCCACCGACCCGGTGCGGGCGGAGCACGAGCTTGGCGCCATGATCCCCGCTGGGCAGCGAGGCACGTTCAGCCTCCGGCTCATCCTCCACGGACGAGCCACCTGTCGTGCCCGGGTGCCGCAGTGCGGTGCGTGCCTCCTTGCCGATCTCTGCCCTTCGGCCCCGGTGGCCCCCGGTGCAGGGCGCAGCCGCTGATACGGGCGCCGGTCGGCGACACCCGCGCCGTGGGGACGTCCCACTGGCCGGTCCGGCCTGGCGCCTCGGTCCCGGTCCTGGAGCTCGTACGGGCTCCGGGCGACCGCCCGTCACTCGGCCATGCGACCGGACATTGCGAAATCCGTGGCACAACACCCGTTGTGGCTGTGGTTCCGTGAACTGTCCTCGGTTGCGAATGACTGGCATTCGTGTGCAACATCTGTTTGTATGGTCATCGGACCAGTTCCCGCCAACTGGTTCCCTGAGAGTGGGACCCGGGATCCGCCGCCCGACCCACTCGCGCGAAGGCACCCTCCGGGGTGCCTTCGCCGCGTCCGGGGGTCAGGGGACGAGCAGGTCGCTGACGGTGGGGCCGGTCGTTGGACGTCCGAGAGGAGCCCGGGAGCGGTCAGCGCCGGCTGAGCGCCGTGGTGAGACGGGTCAGGCGACGGGTGGCTCCCGAGAGGGAGCGCTCGATGGCGAAGAGCTCGCGGGCCGCCTCCTCGTCCTTCACGGCGTGGGCCGCCTCGGCGTGGGCGGTCACCCGGCGCGTCAGCTCGTCGAGGGCGGATGCGAGGGACGAGAGCTCGGCATGGCTGGCCATGCGCCGATCATCGCACCGTCGGGGCGACCTGACCACCAGGACCGCCGACGTCGGCCCGGTCGGCGCGCCGGGACGCGGCCCGGATCGGCCACCGGCCGGAAGGACCCCCGGGCGGGGTCCGGTACCATCGGCCCATGGCCCTGGCCCGACTCGACCTGCGCGGCGCACCGGCCGACCGGGCGTCCCTGGAGCGCCTGCTGCCGCGTCCGGTCGACGAGCAGGCCCGGTCGTCGGAGGCGGTGGCGGCCATCCTGGCCGAGGTCCGCAGCGACGGCGATGCCGCCCTGGCCCGGCTCACCGCCCGCTTCGACGGCGTGGTGCCCGAGGCCCTCGCCGTCCCGGCCGAGGAGTGCACGGCGGCCCTGGAGCGCATCCCGTCCGAGCTGCGGGCGGCCCTCGAGGTGGCAGCCGAGCGCATCCGCGCCTACCACGCCCACGAGGCCGACCGGCCGGCCGGACCGTATGCGGCCGACGGGGTCACCGTGCGCCACCTGGTGCGTCCCGTGACCCGCGCCGGCTGCTACGCCCCCGGCGGACGTGCCCGGTACCCGTCGACGGTGCTCATGTGCGCCGTGCCGGCTCGGGTGGCCGGCGTCGATGAGGTGGTGCTCTGCGTCCCCCCGGGTCCCGACGGTCGGATCGACGATGCCACCCTGGCCGCAGCGGCGGTGGCCGGCGTCGACGAGGTCTACGCCGTGGGCGGCGCCCAGGCCGTGGCCGCCATGGCCTTCGGCACCGAGACGATCGGCGCCGTCGACGTCATCGTCGGTCCGGGCAACCGCTACGTGGCCGAGGCCAAGCGCCAGGTGTCGGGCGTCGTCGGGGTGGCGTCGGCCTTCGCCGGGCCATCGGAGGTGGTCGTCGTGGCCGGCCCGACCACGCCGCCCGATCTGGCCGCCATCGACCTGGTGGTGCAGGCCGAGCACGGCCCGGACGGCTCGGCCTGGTTGCTCACCTGGTCCGAGGAGGTGGCCGACGCCGTGGACGCCGAGGTGGCCGCCATCGTGGCTTCGTCGCCCCGGCGGGCCGACCTCGAGGCCACCCTGGGCGGCGGCGGCTACGCCGTGCTGGTCGACGGCCCCGAGCAGGCGTGCGCGGTGTCCGACGTGATCGCCCCCGAGCACCTCGAGCTGCTGGTCGACGACGCAGAAGACCTCTTGGAGCACATCCACGCTGCCGGTGCCGTCTTCCTGGGCATCGATGCCCCCGCCAGCATCGGCGACTACCTGGCCGGCCCCAACCACGTCCTCCCGACCAACCGCACGGCCCGCTTCTCGAGCGCCCTGCGGGTGGACGACTTCCGCAAGCACATCCACGCGGTGACCGTCGGCCCCGAGGCGGTGGCCGAGCTCGGGCCCCACGTCGTCGTCCTGGCCGAGACAGAGGGCCTGCCGGCCCACGCCGAGTCGGTGCGCCGGCGGTGGGCCCGGTGAGCGGCCCGGACGCAGGCCTCCCCGCCGTCCGGCCCGACCTGGTCGCCCTGACCGGCTACCACTCGGCCCAGGTCGATGTGGACGTCCGCCTCAACACCAACGAGTCGCCGCTGCCGCCGCCGGCCGGGTGGTCCGAGGCGCTGGCCGATGCCGTGCGCTGCCTCGACTTCCACCGCTACCCCGACCGGGAGTACACCGCCCTGCGTCGGGCGCTGGCGGCGAGCCACGGGGTCGGCCCCGAGGAGATCTTCTGCGCCAACGGGTCCAACGAGGTGCTGCAGTGCCTCCTGCTGGCCTTTGGGGGGCCGGGACGGACGGCCGCCCTCTTCGAGCCGACCTACACCCTCCACCGCCACATCGCCCGGATCACCGGGACCGGGGTGGCCGCCGGGCAGCGCCAGGCCGACTTCGCCCTCGACCTCGACGAGGTGGCCCGGGTCCTCGACGAGCACCGGCCGACCCTGACCTTCCTGTGCTCGCCCAACAACCCGACCGGCCGGGCCGACACCCCTGAAGAGATCGCGGCGACCACGGCGGCCGCCCCCGGCCTGGTGGTGGTGGACGAGGCCTACGGCCAGTTCGCCCCGACCAGCGCCCTGGACCTGCGGCAGGACGGCACCGTGGACGCCGAACGGGTGGCGGTGGTGCGGACCTTCTCCAAGACCTGGTCGATGGCGGCGGCCCGGTTGGGCTACCTGGTGGCCGCCCCCGAGGTCGTCGCCGCCTGCGAGCTGGTGGCCCTGCCCTACCACCTGGGGGCGATGACCCAGGTGGCCGGCCTGCTGGCCCTGGACCATGTGGGCGCCATGGAGGAGCGGATGGCCCTGGTGGTGTCCGAGCGCCAGCGGATCGCTGCCGCCCTGGCCGGCCTGACGGTCACCACCTGGCCGTCGGACGCCAACTTCCTGCTCTTCCGTCCTGAGGGCCGTGACGCCCGGGAGGTGTGGTCGGCGCTCGTCGACCGGTCGGTCCTCGTGCGAGACTGCTCGACGTGGCCGGGCCTCACCGGGTGCCTCCGGGTGACGGTGGGCCTCCCCGAGGAGAACGACCGCTTCCTGGCCGCCCTGACCGAAAGCCTGTGATGACCACGCCGACCGGCCGCACCGCTGAGCGCTCCCGCTCGACCAAGGAGACCGCCATCGAGGTCCGTGTCGACCTCGACGGCACCGGGACCACCGAGATCGGCACCGGGCTGCCCTTCTTCGACCACATGCTGGCCCAGCTGGGACGCCACGGCGGCTTCGACCTGGTGGTGCGGGCCGACGGCGACCTCGAGGTCGACGCCCACCACACGGTCGAGGACGTCGGCATCGCCCTGGGCGAGGTGGTGGCCGCCGCACTGGGCGACAAGGCCGGGGTGCGGCGCTTCGCCTCGATCCTGCTCCCCCTGGACGAGGCACTGGTCGAGGTGGCGCTCGACCTGTCGGGCCGTCCGTTCCTGGCCTACGGCATCGAGTTCGCCCCTGACACGCCGGGCCTGGGGACGCCGCCGTTCGACCCGCAGCTGGCCGAGGAGTTCTGGCGGGCCTTCGCCACGGCCGCCGCCGTGACCCTGCACGTCCGCCTGCTGGCCGGCCGCAACACCCACCACATCATCGAGGCGTCGTTCAAGGCTGTGGCCCGCTGTCTGCGGGACGCCGTGCGCATCGAGGGCGGGGGCATCCCCTCCACCAAGGGGGCGCTGTGACACCCGTCACCCGGGCCTGCCCGCCGTCCCGGGACCGGCGCAGCGGCCGGAGCGGTCGGGTGGCGCCGGTGGCACCGGCCCGTCGGCCGTGATCGCCGTCCTCGACTACGGCATCGGCAACCTGCGCTCGGCCGAGAAGGCCCTCCAGCACGTCGGCGCCGACGCCCGCCTGGTGTCCGACCCGGATGCGGCCGCCGAGGCCCGGGGCGTGGTGCTGCCCGGTGTGGGCGCCTTCGGCCGGTGCGCCCGGGCCCTCGAGTCCAGCGGGCTCGGCACGGTGGCGCGGGACGCCGTGGCCCGCGGCGTGCCCTTCCTGGGCATCTGCGTCGGCTTCCAGCTCTGCTTCGAGGGGTCCGAGGAGGATCCCGGCGTGCCCGGCCTGGGCCTGCTGGCCGGCGCTGTGCGCCGACTGCCGCCGGGGGAGAAGCACCCGCAGATGCAGTGGAACGTGCTGGAGGGCCCGACGGGCGGCCCGCCGGCCCCGACCGGCCTGCTGGCCGGCCTGCCCGATCCGGCCTGGGTCTACTTCGTCCACTCGTACGCCCCTGAGCAGACCGCCGACACCACGGCGGTGTGCACCTACGGCGGCCCGGTGGTGGCGGCGGCCGAGCGGGGCACGGTGTGGGGAACGCAATTCCACCCCGAGAAGTCCGGGGCCGTGGGCCTGGCCATCCTGGCCAACTTCGTGGCCGCTGCCGGAGGTGGTGACGCCTGATGGATCTGTACCCGGCCATCGACCTGCGCGGGGGCGGTGCGGTCCGCCTCACCCAGGGGGACTTCGACAGGGAGACCTCCTACGGCGACCCGCTGGCCCTGGCCGAGC
>CAXBRB010000114.1:0-8983 GCA_963977795.1 uncultured Acidimicrobiaceae bacterium | reverse complement strand
CCGTCCGCTGCCGGGCTCTCGGCCGCGCCGGCCACGGCGGCGACCGCCGGCCCGGCCGCTTCGGCTGCGGCGATCTCGTCGGCGTGCACGCCGTGGAAGCCCACCTGGAACACCCGGCGGCCGTAGGCCGAGAGGCGGGCGCTGCCGCCCACCTGGAGGGTGCGTATCTCCTTGTCGCCGATGCGGCGGAGGCCGGCCAGCGTGGCGCGCCGCCGCCGGATGAGCGCCAGGTGGGCCAGGTTCCACCGCCAGGCCGCCACCACGGCCCGGGCGCGCGACCGGTTGCCGGAGATGCGGGCGACGACCACCTCGCCCAGAGCGAGGAGGAACACCTGGGGGACCACCCGCCACAGGTGGAGGCGGGAGTAGCAGGAGAGCACGACCAGGAGCTCGTGACGCCGCTGGAGCTCCTGGAGGGTGACCGGTGATGGTGGGGTCGTCGGGATGGCATCGGCGGCGACGGCACCTGGCGCCTCGGCGGCAGCGACGGCCCGGTCCTCGGCTGCCACCAGAGCCTGGTCGAGGGTGCGCTCGCCGGCAGCCAGGAGCTCCCGGTGGCGGACGCGTGCGTCGGGCACGACCAGGACCCGGGCCCCGGCGACCTGGGCCCGCCAGCACAGGTCGAGGTCCTCCCCCATGGCCACGACGGCAGGGTCGAACCCGCCCAGCTCGGCGAAGAGGTCGGCCCGCACCAGGGTGCACCCGCCCGGTGCCACGAACACGTCCCGCACGGCGTCGTGCTGGCCGTGGTCGATCTCGTGGGGCAGGACCCGCTCCTCCACGGATCCGCCCTTGTCCACGGTGAGCCCGACATGGACCAGGCGGCCGGGGTCGTCCCAGCTCACCACCTTCGGGCTGGCCACCCCGGCGTTGGAGCGGAAGGCCTCCTCGACCAGGAGGTGCACCACCGTAGGCTCGAGGGCCACATCGTCATGACAGAGCAGGTAGTAGTCGGCACCGTCGACCATGGCCCGGACCTCGTTGGCCGTAGCCCCGAATCCCCGGTTCTCCTCGAACCGGCGCACGAATGCCGACGGGAGCACCCCGGCCACCCGGGCGGCCACCGGCTCGGTGCTCGCCGCGTCCAGGACCAGGACCGAGAGCTCGGGGTAGTCCTGGGCGGCCAGCGACTCGAGAGTGTCGGTGAACCACGGACCAGGGTCGTGGGCGACGACGACGGCGACGACCGCCGGGGCCAGGGTCTCCATGGGGGGCCGAGGCTACCGGGCCTGAGGCGTGGCCGGAAGAGGTCGCAGGGGACCCGGGGTGCTTGCAACTGTTAAACGAACGGCATACTCTTGCAGATGGAGCGCACCCGGGAGCCGGGGAGTCGCCGAGTAGCGGACGATCAGGAGGATCCCGTGCCAGACATCACCGCAGACATCACGAAGACCGCCAAGGACGTGGCCGGCGTGGCCAAGGACGTGGCCTACGTGGTCATCGGCGCCGGCGTCCTCGGCGTCCAGAAGGTCCAGGTCCACCGTCAGGAAGTCCAGAGCAAGATCCAGGCCACCGAGCTCTCCGAGCGCCTGGGGGCGGTCCGCGAGGACCTCACCGGCCGGGTGCAGAACCTCGACGGCAAGGTCGACGTCCTGATGGACCGGGTCGAGGACCTCATCGAGCGCCTCGAGGCCGTCATGGCTCCGTTCGAGGAGCGGCTGCCGGCCCAGGCCCGCGACCTGGCCAAGCAGGCGCACGCCCAGGCCAAGGACGCCCGCACGCAGCTGCGGAACCTCCGGCCGACCACGGCCGCCTGATCACACGGTCTGACTGATCACACGGTCTGACTGATCACACGGTCTGACTGATCACACGGTCTGACTGATCGCACGGTCTGCCGACGGTCCTCCCCCGACCGCCGGCGGCTGCACCGGCTCCATCCACCCCCGGACCCGGTGCTCTCGGCCGACTCCCCCCGTCGGACCGACCAGGACGGCCCGCTCCGTGCGGGCCGTCCTGCGCGTCCGGACCTGATCGGCGTGGCGACAGCCGTCGGCGCTGCGGCCCACTCGGCATCGGCGAGCCCCCACCGGCCGACGTCGGAGCGACGGATCAGGCCGGCGTGTCCCGCCACTGGCCGAGGATGTCGGCCAGCGTCTGCTCCAGCGGCAGGGCCGGCGCCCAGCCGGTGTCGTCGGTCACCCGGGTCCGATCGCCTCGGAGCACGGGGACCTCGACCGGGCGCACGAGCGCCGGATCCACCCGGAGCCGGACGTCGCTCCCGGCCAGCGCCAGCAGGCCGTCGGCGATCTCCTGGATGGAGACGTCCCGGCCCGAGCACACGTTGTAGACCTCGCCCGGACGGCCCGAGGTGACCAGCATTCGATAGGCCCGCACGACGTCACGCACGTCGGTGAAGTCCCGCCGGGCCGACAGCGTGCCCACGGGGATGTCTGGGGCTCCCGACCGCTCGGCCTCCACGATCCGCTTGGCCAGGGCCGAGACCACGAAGTTCGGCGACTGGCCCGGACCGATGTGGTTGAAGGGCCGCACGGTGACGACCCGCTGCCCGTGGCCCAGCCACGCTTGCGTGCAGAGGGCCTCGGCGGCCAGCTTCGATGCCGCATAGGGGGTGAGCGGCGCCGTGGCCGATTGCTCGGTGAGGGGGAGCCGGCCGGGATCGGTCACCGCCCCGTAGACCTCGGCGGAGCTCGTCACCAGCACGGTGGGGTCGGTGCCGCACTGACGGGCCGCGGCCAGGAGCGCACCCGTGCCCAGGACGTTGACCTCGAGGACCCGGAGCGGCTCGTCCCACGACTGGCCCACATGGGTCATGGCCGCCAGGTGGTAGATGGCGTCCGGGGCGGCAGCGGTGACGGCATCGAGCAGGGCGGCAGGATCGGTGATCTCCACCTCCTGGTCGATCTGGACGACCTCGTCGCCCTCACTGCGGAGGTGCTCGGCCAGCCACGTGCCGACGAAGCCGCGGCCACCGGTGATGAGGGATCGCACGCCGGGCACCCTACCCGCCCCGCCGGTCCCCGGCGGGCGTCCGCCGATCCCCCGCTCAGCGCCGGCGAGCGGACGCCGTCCGGTAGGCCCCCACGTGGATGGCGGCGCTGGCCGCCCAGGTGTGGCGGCCGGCGATGGCCAGCCCCTCGGTCCGCCGCCGATCTACGCTGACGCCCTCCTCGCCGCCCAGGACGGCGTCGAGCGCACCGGCCAGTGCCCCGGGATCGCCCGGCGGGATCAGCAGGGCCGACCCGGAGGCCACCTCGGCCATCGCCGTCCCCTCGGTGGTCACCAGCGGCGCCCCGCAGGCCAGCGCCTCGAGGGCGGGGAGCCCGAACCCTTCGTACAGCGAGGGGTAGGCCACGATGGCAGCCGAGCGGAGCAGGGCGGGGATGGCTGCGTCGGCCACATACCCGGTGCGGACCACACGGTCGGCCACGCCCGATGCCGACACTGCGGCATCGACGGCGTCCGCCCCCCACCCCCGGCCGCCGGCCAGGACCAGGAGGGCCTCGGGGTGCTCGGCGGCCACGGTGGCAAAGGCCCGGACCAGCGTGGGGACGTCCTTGCGGGGCTCGAGGGTCCCCACGAACACGACGAGGGGACGGCCGCCGGCCAGGCGGTCGTCGAGGGCGGCCAGCTGGGCGGCGTCAGCCCCGGGTGCCGGCTCGTCGGGGCGGAACCGCCCGGCGTCCACCCCGTGGGGAGCCACCACGACCTCGGCCCGGACCGCACACCACCGGCCCAGCGCCTCCGCCGTGGTGCGGCTGGGGCAGACCACCACGGCAGCCTCCCGGGCGGCCCGCACGATGGCCCGCCGGAAGAGCGCCACCTTCGAGCGCTCGTGCCAGGCGGGCTCGTCGAAGAAGCTCAGGTCGTGGACGGTGACCACCGACGGCACCCGTGACGACGGCATGGTGTAGTGCGGTCCGTGGTGGACGTCGACCCCGGACGCCTCGAGCAGCGGGGCCAGGCGGGTGCGCTCCCAGGCCAGCCGGAGCGGGCGCGGCCCGGGAGCCGCGGCCACGGTGCGGGCCGAGGGCGCCTCGGCGGCCCACCGGAGGGCGTCGTCGCGACGGGCGGCCAGGACCAGGTCCACATCGTCCCGGGCGTCCAGTGCCGACGCCAGCCGGAGGATGTAGTGGCCCGCGCCGACCGGACGAGCCGGCACGGCGCTGACATCGAGGAGCACCCGCACCGGTGACCCGGCTCCGTCCGGGCGGTCAGCCGTCACGGTCGCCCCGGCGATGGTCGGTGGCGGCCTGCCACACCTCGAGGTGCCGGCGGGCGATCCCCGCCCAGGAGAGCTCGCCGGCCCGAGCCCGCCCGCGTGCCACGAGGTCGGCGCGCAGCGCGTCGTCGGTGGCCACGGCCAGCAGGCCTTCGGCGATGGCCGCCGTGTCCACGGGATCCACGTCGAGGGCGGCGCCATCGGTGCTGGGGAGCGGGCTGGCCAGCACCGGCGTGCCCACGGCCATGGCCTCCACCGGCGGGAGCCCGAACCCCTCGACGAGGGGCACATAGGCCAGGAGCCGTGCCCCGGCATAGAGACCGGCCAGCTCGGCGGCCGACACGGCGCCGGCGTGGACCACCCCGGCCTCCGCCCCGACCTGGGCGCCCCACCCTGACGGCCCGACCATGACCAGGGGCCAGGGCTCGGGCAGCCGGTCCCGCACGGCGGCGTAGGCGGCCACCAGGCGCTGGAGGTTCTTGCGGGGCTCCAGGGTCCCCACGGAGAGCAGGTAGGGGCCGGTGACCCCGAGCGACGCCAGATGGGCGGCCGCGGCCCCGGCATCAGGAGCCGGCAGGTGGTCGGCCCCCATGGGCACCACGTCGATGCGGTCCCGGGGCGCGCCGGCCCCGGCCAGATCGTCGGCCACGACGTCGGCGGGCACGATGAAACGGTCGGCCCGGGCCAGGGCCCGGCGCAGGGCCGCCTCGTGCCACCGCCGCCCACGCGGCGGATAGGCCTCGGGCACGCGCCGCCACAGGAGGTCGTGCACGGTGACCACCAGCGGGCTCGCCCCCGGGGCCAGGGTGGCCAGCGAGGCGGCGTGGACCAGGTCGAAGCCCGACGGGGCCCGCACCAGCCCGTGGTCCCAGGCCCGGGTCAGCAACGGTGCAGGGAGCGGGGAGATGTGCAGCGGGTGGCCGAGGCCGGCCAGCGGATCGACCCCGCCCCCGGGGAGCCGGCTGGCCGCCAGCGTCACCTCCGGGCCGGCAGGCCCGCCGCCGGCGGCCAGGGCGTCGAGCCCCTGCAGGAGACCGAGGACGTAGGTGCCGATGCCCCCGGAGGCAGAGCGGCGCAGCTGCTGGGCCAGCATCAGGACCCGGCGGCCGGTCATCGACCCGCGGCGTCCCGGTAGAGGGCAGCCAGGCCGGCGGCGCACGCCGTCCACGAGAAGGCCCCGCTGCGGGCCAGGCCCCGGGCCACCAGTGCGTCCCGGTCCGCTCCGCCGTCCAGGGCCGCCACCAGGCGGTCGGCCAAGCCGTCGACATCCCCCGGCGCCACCAGCCAGGCGCCGTCGCCCACCACCTCGGGCACAGCACCTGCAGCCGTGGCCACCACCGGCACGGAGGCGGCCATGGCCTGGAGGGGCGGGAAGCCGAAGCCCTCGTAGCGCGACGGGTAGGCCAGCACGGCCGCGCTGCGCAGCACGGCGGCCAGGTCGGCGTCGCTGAGGTAGCCGGGCCGCACGATGCGGTCCCGGGCCGGTGAGGCCGCCACCGCCTCGGCAAACCGCTCGGCACCCCATCCGTCCCCCCCGACCACCACCAGGGCCACGTCCGGGTGGGCGGCGGCGACGGCGCCGAAGGCGCGGACCAGGAGGGGGTAGTCCTTGCGGGGCTCGATCGTCCCGACGGCCAGCACGTAGCGCCGGCAGCCCTCGGGCAGGTCGATGGGCAGCGATGCACCGGCCGGGGCGGCTGCGGGGAGCGGCGGCACCCCCAGCGGCACCGCCCGCACCCGGGCGGGATCGACCGCGAACGTGGCCACCACCTCGGCGGCGACGAACTCGGAGTCGGTGTGGACCCAGGCCCCCTCGGCCACGGCCCGCCGGATGAGACCGGGATAGGCCAGGGTCGGCGGGTCGCACAGCTCGGGGAAGTGCTCGACCGTCAGGTCGTGGACGGTGACCACCCGGGCGGCCCGTCGGGTGGGCGGCACCACGTAGTTGCCTCCGTGGACGACGTCGAGGGGCCCGGTGAACCACTCCAGCGGCGGCCAGGACCACCGGCCCCAGGCGGCGTGCAGGGGACGGGCCGGCATGGGGCGCTGTGCGGTGGGCACACCGGCCGGCACCCGGTCGTCGATCCCGTGCCGGCGCCGCCACGAGACGGCGTAGGCCGAGACGGCGACGTCGTCCCGCCCGGCCAGGCCGGCCAGGGCGCCGGCACAGAACACCCCGATGCCGGTGGGCCGGCCGAGGAGCGGGGTGGCGTCGAACCCGACCCGGAGCCGGTCGGTGTCAGCGGTCGCTGGTCGCTCCGGCGGCACCCTGGGAGCCTTGCACATCCCCGGCCGGACCTCGGGACGACGTGCGCCCGATCTGGGCACCGGGGCGCACCGGGGCGCGGGGCCTCCGCCTCCCGACGGAGCACGGTCGAGGGGGTGCGGCCCGGCGCTAGCCTGCTGCCGTGCCCATCTCCCCGCCCCGCCGACGGCGCTCGGCCCACCGCCGGTGATCACCGCACTGGCCGGGGGGGTCGGAGCCGCCCGGCTGCTCCGGGGCATGGTGGAGGTCATCGACCCCGGGGAGCTCACTGCCGTGGTCAACGTCGGAGACGACACCGAGCTCCACGGGCTCCACATCGCACCCGACCTCGACACCGTCCTCTACACCCTGGCCGACGCCATCAACCCCGAGACGGGATGGGGCCTGGCCGGCGAGACGTGGCGGGTGATGGAGTCGCTCGGCCGGCTGGGCGGCATCACCTGGTTCAACCTCGGCGACCAGGACCTGGCCACCCACTGCTACCGCACCCAGCGCCTGACTGAGGGCGCCGCACTCGGCTTGGTCACCGCCGAGCTGGCCCGCTCCTTCGGGGTGGGCGTGCGCCTCCTCCCGGTCACCGACGACCGCCTGCGCACCCGGCTCACCTTGGCCGACGGTCGGGAGGTCGGCTTCCAGGAGTACTTCGTGAAGCTGCGCCACGACGTGGCGGTGACATCGGTGCGGTTCGACGGCGCCGAGGAGGCCCGGCCCGGGCCCGGCGTCCTCACGGCGCTGTCCGAGGCGGAGACCATCGTCCTCTGCCCGTCCAACCCGGTGGTGTCGATCGATCCGCTCCTCGCCGTCCCCGGGGTCCGCAGCGCGCTCGAGGCCCGCCGGGACCGGATCGTCGGGGTCTCCCCCATCGTGGCCGGTGCCGCGCTGAAGGGCCCCGCCGACCGCCTCCTCCGGGAGATGGGCTTCGCCTCGACGGCGGCCGGGGTGGCCCGCTGGTACGCACCGTGGGTGGGGACCCTGGTCATCGACGAGGCCGATGCCGACCTCGCCGGCGCCGTGGAGGCCGAGGGCGTGCGCTGCATCGTCGCCCCCACCGTGATGTCCGACGTGCCGCGGGCCGCAGCGCTGGCCCGGGTGGTCCTCGGTGCCCTCGGCTGACGGCACCCCGGGGACGGCCGGGGACCCGGTGGCGGCGCACCCGCGCCCCCGGACAGGTCCGGTCGCCGGACTCCAGGTCTTCCCGGTCGAGGGCGTCGGCGAGGTCCGCCCCGGCGACGACCTCGCCGGCCTCCTGGCGCAGGCCCTGACCGGGGCCGACGGGGAGCCGTGGCCGGCCGACGGGGACGTCCTGGTGGTGACCCAGAAGGTCGTGTCCAAGGCCGAAGGTCGGATCGTCCCCTTCGACGGGGACGTCCCGGGCGCCAAGGAGGCGCTGGTGGCATCCGAGTCGGTCCGGGTCCTCCGCCGCCGCGGCGAGCTGCTCATCACCCAGACCCGTCACGGGTTCGTGTGCGCCAACGCCGGCATCGACCTCTCCAACGTCGAGGCCGGGACGGCGGCCCTGCTCCCCGTCGACCCCGACCGGTCGGCCCGCGGCCTGCGCAAGGCCCTCGCCCACCGCCTCGGCGTCGACCTGGCCGTGGTGGTGAGCGACACCTTCGGGCGGACCTGGCGCAACGGGGTGACCGACGTGGCCATCGGCCTCGCCGGGATGGCCGGCGTGGTCGATCTCCGGGGGACCCCCGACGCCACGGGCCGCATCCTCGAGGCCACCGAGGTCTGCGTGGCCGACGAGGTGGCGGCGGCCGCCGAGCTGGTCATGGGCAAGGACCGCGCCGTGCCTGCCGCCGTTGTGCGGGGCGTCGATCCGGCCTGGCTCCGGAGGGGCTCTGTAGCCGACGAGATCGTGCGCGACCCGTCCGGCGACCTGTTCCGCTGACGGCAGCGGGACCGGTGGCCCGGCCGATCAGCCCACGTCGAAGAGGTCGACCACGAAGACGAGCGTCTCGTCGGGACCGATGACCCCGCCGGCTCCCCGGCTTCCGTAGCCGAGCTCGGGCGGGATGGTCAGGCGGCGGCGGCCGCCGACCTTCATCCCCTGGACCCCACGGTCCCATCCCTGGATCACATGGCCGGCACCCAGCGGGAACTGGAAGAAGTCCCCGCGGTCCCAGGAGGAGTCGAACTCGGCACCGGTCGACCAGGAGACACCCACGTAGTGCACGGTCACCGGCTGGCCGGCCACGGCCTCGGCGCCGGTGCCCACCTCGAGGTCCTCCATCACGAGCTCCGCCGGCGGGGCGCCCTCAGGGATGGTCACGGTCGGTTTCATGTCGGATGCCATGCCGGCACTCTACGGGGTGCTGCGCCGTCAGCGGGGCGGGCGGCGCCCGCCAGGGGCCCGGCTCGTGGGCCGGGAGCCTGCCCCTCCCCCGCGCCGGGCCGTCGGAGCCGCCCCGGTGGACGATTCCGTCCTGGTCGGCTTCCCGGGCTTGCCGGGTCTGCCCGGACCTGCCGGCGTGCCCGACCTAGATCGGAAGAGCGTCGTGTAGGGAAAGAGTGTAGATCTCGGTGGTCGC
>CAXBRB010000113.1:0-9114 GCA_963977795.1 uncultured Acidimicrobiaceae bacterium | reverse complement strand
ACCCTCAGTTCAACAAGGACTCAGGCCTCGTCGGACTTGTCGGCTGCCTTCTCGGCGGCCTTCTGGCCCTCGGCGAGGCCTTCCTTGAATTCCTTCTGCGCCTTACCGATGTTCTTGGCCAGCTTGGGCAGCTGCGAGCCTCCGAACAGAAGGAGAACGACGAGGAGGATGATGCCGATCTCGGCGGGGGAATCGAAGAAGCCTGCGACCATGCGGTCAGACTAGCCGCACCGATCGCGCTTCACAGGTCACTCGGACACAATGGCCCGAACGAATCAGGCGCTGGTGCGACGCGAGGCCTGAGCACGCTGGCGGCGCAGACGACGACGCTCACGCTCGGACAGTCCGCCCCAGATGCCGAACTTCTCGCCGTTGACGAGTGCGTACTCGAGGCAATCACCCCGCACGACACAGCCGCGGCACACTTCCTTGGCCTCTCGAGTGGACGCTCCACGCTCGGGGAAGAAAAGGTCGGGATCGACGCCGAGGCAGTTCGCTTCGTCCTGCCAGTTGGGCGCGGGTTCAGCAATCAGTTCGGATGTTGGAGTGGAGTTCTGCATGTGGGCCCCCTGCTCAGGCCTGTGGGCGCCTCGGATGGCACCCCTGTAATTACATGGCTGACATTCTCGCCTACCACACCCCCTTTGCGCAAGAGGGGATTTTCTAACCCGCCCGACGTCCACTTCCGCGAGCTTGTTGGCGCTTGTGCTCCATGAAATCGACCAGGACGTAATCGCCCAAGGTGTGGGGCGAGGTGAAGAAGGCTCGACCACGGTTCAACTCGGTGAGCCGCTCGACGAACGACTTCAAGCCGGCGTCGGCATCGAGCATGAAGGTGTTGATCCGGATGTTCTCACGGGTGCACCGCATCACTTCCCGCAGTGTCGCCTCGATGGTGGCCGGCACCGGCGGGTAGTTGAAGAAGACGTCGTAGCCGAGGCCGGACCGGTCGTTGACGATGTGGGCTGTCGGCTCCCCGTCGGTCACCAGGATGATCTGCTTGGTCCCCTGCTGGTGGGCCAGCATCTTGCGGGCCAGGATCAGGGCGTGCTGGAGGTTGGTCCCGTAGATGTAGTCCCAGCTGACCGTGGGCAGGTCCTCGGGCTGGATCTCGCGGGCCACCTCGCCGAAGCCGACGAGGCCGAGGTAGTCCCGGGGGAACTGCGTGGAGATCAGCGTGTGCAGGGCCATGGCCATCTTCTTGGCCGGGACGAAGCGGCCCCGCATGGGCATCGACAGCGACAGGTCGAGCAGGAGCACGGTGGCCGAGCGGGTCAGGGCCTCGGTCTCCACCACCTCGAAGTCGTCGGGGTGGAGGCGCACCGGCACCCCGCTCCCGGCCCGGCGCACGGCGTTGTGCACGGTCCGTGACAGGTCGAGGTTGAAGGGGTCGCCGTACTCGTAGGGCTTGGTGGTCTCCTCCCGGTCATGGCCCACGCCGGTAGCCGCCGTGGCGTGGTTGCCCACCCGGTCCGAGCGCAGCTGGGAGAAGAGGTCGCGCAGGGCCTGCTGGCCGATGCGCCGGGTCCCCTTGGCCGTCAGCTCCATCCGGCCCTCGCGCTGCTCGATCAGCCCCTGCTCCTCCAGCTGACGGGTCAGCTTGGCCAGGCGCTCCAGCGAGTCCGCAGCGTCCTGGCCCAGGTGGCGGGCGACCTTGTCCAGGTCGACCTCGGACAGGGCGGCCGGTGAGCCGGCCGAGCGCAGGTAGCCCTCGAGCTCGTCGAGGTCGCGCAGGGCGGCCGCTGCGTCGGTGGCCTCTCCCAGGCCCATGGGGTCGTCGCCCCGGAACCCGTAGCGGCGCTCCCAGCCGGCGTCCGGAAAGGCCTGCTGGAGGTTCCGGCCCAGCCGGTCGACCTGCCACCGCAGGTCCATGTCCTCGAGCAGCGACTCGGCCAGGCCCTGGAGCTGGGCCCGCTGCTCGGGCGACATCGAGTTCCACATGGCCTGGGCCGCGGCCATCCGGGCGGCCAGCTGCTCGAGCAGCTCGTCGAGGTCCTGGGGGTCGCCGGGGAAGAGGTCGCCGAACTGCTCCATGAACGCCTCGAAGGTCGGGTCGAGGGGCTCGCCGGCCTCCCGCTGCTCGAGCATCCGGTTGAGGGCGTCGAAGGCCTGGCGCATGTGCTCGAGCTGGGCCGGGTCCGGGTTGGCCATGGCCTCGCTCAGCTGCTCGAAGTAGGTGTTGGCCACCTCCTGGCGCAGGCGCTCCATCAGCTCCTCGAAGTGCTGGCGGGCCTCCGACGAGGTGAACTCGTAGCTCTGGAGGCTCCGGACCTGCCCGGCGAGGTCGGCCGGCATCAGGTCGAGCTGCATCCGGCGCTCGGTGGCCACCTGGTCGGTCACCTCCTGGCGGCGCTGGTCGCCCGAGGCCCGGGCCTCGTCCTGGAGCTTCTCGATGCCCAGGCGCTCCTCGCGCACCACCTCGGCCAGCTCCTCGGCGATCTCGCGGAAGGCGCCGCCCAGGTCGCCCTGCTCGAGCAGGTCCTCCCGCTCGTCACGGAGGCGCTGGAAGAGCTCGCGCAGGCCCTGGACCCGCTGGCCGTCGGGGGTCTCCCACCCCCGGTTGAGCAGGCGCTCGATGGCGTCGTGGAGGTCGCCGCTGTTGAGCAGGTCGTCGGTCAGCTGGGACAGGACGGCGTCGGCGTCGTCGGCCGCAGACTCCTGGGTGCCGTCCCACCGGCGGTAGTCGAACTTCCAGGTCATCCCGGCCTCCTCACATCCGTCCCCTCGTCATCGGCTGCCCCGTCATCGGTTGCCCTCGACCGGGCCGCCGGTCCGCTCAGCCCCGGCCCCGGTAGGTGGCCCGGGACCCGGCGGCCTCCTTGTTGAGCCGCTTGGTCAGGTGCAGCCCCTCCAGGATCAGCTCCACGGCGCTGGCCAGGACGGCGGGGTCCTCGGAGCCGCCGGCCAGGTCCCGGGCCGGGCCGGCCAGGTCGGGCACGGCGGCGAAGATCTCGGCGTAGGCGTCGCCGGGCAGGTCGTCGCCGGCGTGGACCACGGTCTCCTCGCTGAAGGCCGCCACCACGGCGGCCGGGTCGGCCAGGCGGACCCGGCGGCGGAAGACGAGCAGCACCGCTGCGGCAATGAGCTGGCCCAGGATGATCTCCTCGCGCCCCTCCTCCAGCGACTCGATCTCCACCTTCCCCTGGGTGGAGGAGATCAGGGCCTGGAGGTCCGAGACCCGGGGCACGGCCACGGCCTCGCCGTTGCGCAGGGCCCGGCGGGTGGCGTTGGCCACCAGGGTCTCGTAGTTGGCGATGGTGAGGCGGACCGAGACGCCCGAGCGCTGGTTCAGGTGAGGGCTCTGGCGGGCCAGCTGGCTGAGCTCGGCCACCACCTCGGCCATGAACTCGGGTACCACCACGGCCGGGGCGCCCACCGTGCCGGCCGCCGAGCCGTCGCTGCGACCGGGCAGGTCGGCCTCGAGCTCGGCGATGCGCAGTTCGGTGGCAGCGTCGGGCGGGTAGTGGGTCCGCACCTGGGCGCCGAAGCGGTCCTTCAGCGGGGTGATGATCCGGCCGCGGTTGGTGTAGTCCTCCGGGTTGGCCGTGGCCACCAGGAGGATGTCGAGGGGCAGGCGGACCCGGTGGCCCCGGATCTGCACGTCGCGCTCCTCGAGCACGTTGAGCAGGCCGACCTGGATGCGCTCGGCCAGGTCGGGGAGCTCGTTGACGGCGAAGATGCCCCGGTTGAGCCGCGGGACCAGGCCGTAGTGGATGGTCAGCTCGTCGGAGAGGTAGCGGCCCTCAGCCACCCGGATGGGGTCGACCTCGCCGATCAGGTCGGCGATGGAGGTGTCGGGGGTGGCCAGCTTCTCGCCGTAACGGTCGCTCCGGTGGACCCAGGCCACGGGCAGGTCGTCGCCGGCCTCGGCGGCCAGGTCCTTGGCGAAGCGGGAGATGGGGTGGAAGGGGTCGTCGTTGATCTCGGAGTGGGCCACCACGGGCAGCCACTCGTCGAGCAGGCCGACCAGGGAGCGGACGATGCGGGTCTTGGCCTGGCCCCGCTCGCCCAGCAGGATGAGGTCGTGGCCGGCCAGGACGGCGTTCTCGATCTGGGGGAGCACCGTGTCCTCGAAGCCCAGCACCCCGGTGACCAGCGGCTCGCCGGCGGCGATGCGCCGGGCGGCGTTGCGGCGGATCTCGTCGGCCACCGAGCACGACGTCCACCCGGTCTGGCGCAGGGCGCCGAGCGTGTGGACGTCGGGGGGCGGGGTGAGGTGGAGGGAGAGGTCGGACGCCGGTGGGGTCTGCTCCGGGGAGGTCATGGCCCGAGCCTAGGCGTGCCCGCCGGGGACCGGCACGGGCGGCCGGGCGGCCGGCAGGCCGGCGCCGACCACCGGGCGCAGGGCCCGATTTCGCACCGCAGGCCCCCGGGGTGGAACAATGATCTCCGCTCGGGTCCCCTTCCCGTCCCGGGCGGCCGCCACGGAGCGTCGCCCCCATGGGTGCACCGGCGGGCGGCCCCACTACATTGACGGCACGGCGCCTCGGGCGCCGGCGCAGACGTCGCGACGAGGAGAGTGCATTGACGACGCTGGAGGACGCAACAGTCACCCCGGTCGTGCTGGGCGGGGCCCGTGGCGGGCCCGACGTGCCCACCCTGCGGACCGACCGCTACTGGGTGCAGCCGGCCATCACCGTGGCCGTCCTGACCTCGTTCGTGGCCTACGCCAGCTGGGCCGCCTTCGTGAACCGCAACTACTTCGCCGGGGCCACCCTGAACCGGGACCTGATCTCGCCCTTCTACTCCCCGTGCCTGGCCGCCAGCTGCGTGCCCGGGGCCAGCCACGGGCCGACCATCTCCTGGTGGACCCTCTCACCGGCGCTGCTCATCCTCATCTTCCCGCTGGGCTTCCGGATGACCTGCTACTACTACCGCAAGGCCTACTACCGGTCGTTCTGGCTGGCCCCGCCAGCCTGTGCCGTCTCCGACGCCCACGCCTCCTACTCGGGTGAGTCGAAGTTCCCACTCATCCTCCAGAACGTCCACCGCTACTTCTTCTACTTCGGGATCATCTTCAACGTGATCCTCACCTACGACGCCTTCCTGGCCTTCCACCAGCCGGGCCGGGGCTCGGGCTGGGGCATCAGCGTCGGCACCGCCGTGCTGTGCATCAACGCCACCCTGCTGTGGCTGTACTCGCTCAGCTGCCACGCCTGCCGGCACCTGTGCGGCGGCGGCGTGAAGCAGTTCTCCAAGGCCCCCATCCGCCACCGGCTGTGGAAGCTGGTCACCCCGCTGAACGGCAAGCACATGCTCTTCGCCTGGATGAGCCTGGTCTTCGTGGCCTTCACCGACCTCTACGTCCGCCTGGTGGCCAGCGGGACCATCACCGACTACGGCTTCCACTTCTGAGGCGAGGGACCATGCACGAGTACGAGACCCACGACTTCGACGTCATCATCCTGGGCGCCGGCGGCGCCGGCCTGCGGGCCGCCATCGAGGCCCGGGCCCTGGGCCTGCGCACCGCCCTGGTCTGCAAGTCCCTGCTGGGCAAGGCCCACACGGTCATGGCCGAGGGCGGCATGGCCGCCGCCATGGGCAACGTGTACGCCGAGGACAATTGGCAGGTCCACTTCCGCGACACGATGCGCGGCGGCAAGATGCTCAACAACTGGCGCATGGCCGAGATCCACGCCAAGGAGGCCCCGGACCGGGTCCGGGAGCTCGAGGAGTGGGGCGCCCTCTTCGACCGCACGGCCGACGGCCTCATCCTCCAGCGCGACTTCGGCGGCCACCGCTACGCCCGCCTGGCCCACGTGGGCGACCGGACCGGCCTCGAGCTCATCCGCACGCTGCAGCAGAAGGCCGTGGCCGACGGCATCGAGGTCTTCATGGAGTGCAAGGTCCTGCGCCTGCTCCACGACGACCAGGGTGCGGTCAACGGCATGGTCGGCTACTGGCGGCCCTCGGGCGAGTTCGTGGTCTTCAAGGCCAAGGCCGTGGTGCTGGCCACCGGCGGCGTCGGCAAGTCATGGATGTACACCTCCAACTCGTGGGAGGGCACCGGTGACGGCCACGCCATGGCCCTGTGGGCTGGCGCCGACCTGATCGACATGGAGTGCGTCCAGTTCCACCCGACCGGCATGGTCTGGCCCCTCTCGGTCCGGGGCATCCTGGTGACCGAGGGCGTCCGGGGCGACGGCGGCGTGCTGCGCAACTCCGAGGGCCGCCGCTTCATGTTCGACTACACCCCCCCGATGTTCCAGGCCGAGACGGCCGACTCGGAGGAGGAGGCCGACCGGTGGTACGCCGACCACGCGGCCGGCCGCCGTCCGCCGGAGCTGCTGCCCCGTGACGAGGTGGCCCGCTCCATCAACTCGGAGGTGAAGGCCGGCCGGGGCAGCCCGCACGGCGGCGTCTTCCTGGACATCGCCTCGCGCCGCAGCGCCGAGGACATCCGCCGCCGCCTCCCCTCCATGTACCACCAGTTCAAGGAGCTGGCCGGCGTGGACATCACCGTCGAGCCCATGGAGGTCGGGCCGACCTGCCACTACATCATGGGCGGGGTCCGGGTCGACGCCGACTCCACGGCCACCACCACGGCCGGCCTGTTCGCCGCCGGCGAGGTGGCCGGCGGCATGCACGGCTCCAACCGCCTCGGCGGCAACTCGCTCTCCGACCTGATCGTCTTCGGACGCCGGGCCGGCATCGGGGCGGCCGAGTTCGCCCAGGGCCGCAGCGAGGTCACCATCGACCGGGGCCAGGTGGAGGCCGTCATCGACGCCGCCCTCGCCCCGTTCCAGCGGGAGTCGGGCGAGAACCCCTACGAGATCCACCAGTCGCTGCAGGAGACCATGCAGAGCCTGGTCGGCATCATCCGCACGGGCAGCGAGCTCGAGGAGGCCCTCGGCAAGATCGAGGAGCTCGAGGACCGGGCCCGCAACGTGGCCCTGTCCGGCGGCACCAAGTACAACCCGGGGTGGAACCTGACCACCGACCTGCCCTCCATGCTCACCGTGTCCCGGTGCACCACCATGGGCGCCCTCGAGCGCAAGGAGAGCCGGGGCGGCCAGACCCGCAACGACTTCCCGACCCCCGACCCCGAGATGGGGAAGGTCAACTTCGTGGAGCGTATCGCCGACCCGTCGGCCGACACCGCCGGCGTCGGCGGCACCCCGTCGATCCGTTCGATCACCGTCCAGCCCGAGCCCATCCCGGTCATGCCGGACGAGCTCAAGGCTCTGTTCGAGGAGGCCCACTGATGGCAGAGGAGATCGTCCGCGGCACGCAGTCCGGCGAGGTCACCATGCGCGTCTGGCGCGGGGACGAGGACGGCGGCGAGTTCGTCGAGTACGTCATGCCGGCCCAGGAGGGAGAGGTCGTCCTCGACGTCATCCACCGGGTCCAGGCCACCGCCGCCCCCGACCTGGCCTGCCGCTGGAACTGCAAGGCCGGCAAGTGCGGGTCGTGCTCGGCCGAGATCAACGGCATGCCCTCGCTCATGTGCATGACCCGCATGGACACCCTGGACACCACGGTGCCGGTCACCGTGGCCCCCATGCGGTCGTACCCGGTGCTGCGGGACCTGGTCACCGACGTCTCGTACAACTACGAGGTGGCCAAGCGGGTCCCGCCGCTGGCGCCCCGGGCCAAGACCGAGGACGAGATCGAGGCCGGCGGCTACCGCATGGCCCAGGTCGACGTGGAGCGCAGCCAGGAGTTCCGGAAGTGCATCGAGTGCTTCCTGTGCCAGAACGTCTGCCACGTCACCCGGGACCACGAGGAGAACAAGACGGCCTACGCCGGCCCCCGGTTCTTCATCCGCTCGGCCGAGCTGGAGATGCACCCGCTCGACACCAACGACCGGCGCGAGCTGCTCCAGGAGGAGCAGGGCCTCAGCAAGTGCAACATCACCAAGTGCTGCACCGAGGTCTGCCCCGAGCACATCAAGATCACCGACAACGCCATCATCCCGCTGAAGGAGCGGGTGGTCGACGCCAAGTACGACCCGGTGGCGTGGCTGGGCCGCAAGATCCTCAAGCGGACCAAGAAGACGGCGGCCGAGGCCGCCTCGCTGGCCCCGGCCCAGGGTCCGGCCGCCATCATGCCGCCCGGCGGCGTGCGCGGCATCCCCCAGCCGGCCGGTGTCGTGGCCCACGCCGCGGCGCCTGCCGTCGAGGTGGAGGCCCCGGCGGCCGACACGGACGGCGGCGACGCCACCCCGGCCGACTGACCGTCGCACCGGTCGGCACCTGATCCCGTGGCCCGGTTCCTGAGCCCGGCGTGGGCGGCGGCGGTCAACGCCGCCCTGGACGGTGTCGCCCTGCCGGCGCCCGGCCCCGAGGCCGGCCTGGCCGCCCAGGACGGGCGCTTCGCCGTGGCCCAGGAGGTCGCCGGGACGCCCGACGGCGACGTCCGCCTGGTGCTCACCGCCGATGCCGGCACCGGGCAACGCTTGCGTCGCGGGATAGGCGCCGCCGTAGCTGCCACCATATCCGGCAGGCGCTGTCGCCATCGATCCCGCAGCACCGGCCATCATCGGCGCGCCCACTCCACCGGCGACACGCCGGCGCAGGAACGCCCAAGCGGCGAGCAGCACACCGCCGCCCACCAGCAAGTAACTCCATGGGAATGACGGCGCGGACGGCGCGGGCGACCTGCGTGCGTGGATCGACCGACATGGGTACGCCTCAGGGGAGCAGATCGGGAGCGATCCGCTCACACCAGGTGCCCGGGTCCAGGATCTCGTCCCGCGTCGGCAGCGTCTCGGGACCGGTCCAGACGCGCCGGAACCCGTCCTCCCCGACGCGCTCCACGACCCCGGCGACGAAGTCCCGTCCGTCCGTGTACTGCCGCATCTTCACGTCGAGGCCGAGCAGTCGGCGGGCGATACCCCACAGCAGTCGGGCGTGCGGATGTCCGGGCGAAACCCGCAGAATCTCCTCGGCCTGCTCGGCCGCATCACGCGGCTCTTCACTACGCATCCGACGCGTGAGGTTGACCTGGTTGACCGGCACCGCGGTCGGTAAGCGTTCGTTTTCCACGCCGAGCGTCGCGGTGAAGGCGTGTAGCGTCGTTTTGACGAAGTTCGCCATCGCGAACTGCGCGAGCGTGCCGCCGACCGGTACGTCCGGTGAAGTCAAGATCAAGCGCGCACCTTTAAATAGCGAC
>CAXBRB010000112.1:0-9200 GCA_963977795.1 uncultured Acidimicrobiaceae bacterium | reverse complement strand
TTTTTTCAAGCAGAAGACGGCATACGAGATGTAGCCGTGACTGGAGTTCAGACGTGTGCTCTTCCGATCTAGGGTGAGCCGGGCCGTCTCGTCCCAGTGGAACCGCGCCGCCTGGCGGAGTGCGCCGGCACCGAGCTCGGTGCGGAGCGCGTCATCCGAGAGGATCTGGTCGAGGGCGGCCACCATCTCGTCGGTGGTGTCGACGAGCCGGCCCGAGACCCCGTCCTCGATGGCGTCGACGTGGCCGCTGATCCGGGTGGCCACCGTCGGAGTGCCGCAGGCCCCCGCCTCGGTGATGGTCATGCCCCAGCCCTCGCGCAGCGAGCTCGACGTCACCGCCCAGGCCGACCGGTAGAGCTCGACGAGCTCGTCGTCGGTGACGAAGCCGGGCAGCCGCAGCCACGACTCGGCCCCGGCGGCCCGGATCCGCTCCTCCAGCGTGTCGCGCTCATAGCCCTCCCCGGCGATCACCACCTGGAGGTCGGGGTGCCGGTCCTTCAGTGCCAGGGCGGCGTCGATGGTGCGCTCGAACCGCTTCACCGGCACCAGACGCCCGACCGCCACGATGAGGGGCACGGCCGACTTCTCCCCGCCCGGGGTGAACCGGGGCTCGACGCCCGGCGGCGAGACGGTGACGTGGGAGGCGGGCAGGCCGAGCTGGTCGACGATCTCCTCCTTGGACGACTCGGACAGCGTGACCACCGAGGTCCGCCGGTAGACCGGCGGGGCGACGTGGCGCTCGAGTCCGTGCCCGAGCTCGGCCAGGCCCCGGGGGAGCGCCATCTTCCACATCTCCCCGTGCACGTGGTGGAGGAAGACGATGTGGGGGCACCGGGCCCACAGCGGCGAGAAGAACGGCATGCCGTTCCAGATCTCGACCACCCCGTCGACCTGGCCGAGATGGCCGAGCGCCCCCGACAGCATGGTCCGGGGGAAGATCTGGTAGCGGCCGAGGCGCCGCAGCACGCGGTAGCCGCTCCGGGTGACGACCCTCGGAGCGCCGGCGACCGCAGACGTCGTCATGACGACCTCCATCCCGGCGGCGGCCCACGCCGAGAGCACCCGGTGGGCGTGGAGCTCCGAGCCGCCCGCCTCGGCGTCGTCGAAGTCCCGCCAGGCGACCACGTGGATGGTCCGCAGCTCGGCCGCCTCGGCGATCTCGGCCAGCGTCATCCCGGCGAAGGGGCGGAGCGCCGGGGTGTCGAAGGCGGCGGCCACGGATGTGCCTGCGCCCCCGGCGGGGGCGTCGTCGTGCCCGGGCCCGGTGCCGTCGCTGCTGGCTGTCATCGGCCTCCCTTGGTGACGAGGGCCCGCCCGGGTGGACGGACGGGACCGGCTGCGGAGCCGGCCGTGGAGGCCCCGCGGAGCGACAGTACCGGCGCCGGTGTGCCGTCCGCTAGGAACCCGGCGCGCTGCACCCGCTGACGCCGTCTCCGGCAACCGGCCGGATAGTGTGCGGGCCGTCCATGTCCGCACCTTCGCACACCGCCGTGGAAGCGGACCGGCCCGTCCGGTCGGCTGGTGACGTCGGGTCCGGACCCGCGAGGGGTGCCGCCCGGTGGGTGGAGGTGCTCGTCCTGGCCGTGGCGGCCTACGCCCCCATGCTCTGGGCGCAGCCCGGGGCCGTCACCGAGGACACCAAGACGTACCTGTACCTGGATCCCGGCCGGTACGTCCGTCAGGCCGCCTCGCTGTGGAACCCGAACATCGCCCTCGGGACGGTCACCCACGAGAACATCGGCTACCTGTTCCCGATGGGCCCGTTCTTCTGGATCTGCGCCGAGCTGCACCTCCCGATCTGGGTGGCCCAGCGGCTCTGGCTGGGCACGCTGCTCTTCGCCGCCGGCGCCGGCGTCCTCTACCTGAGCCGGGTGCTGGGGCTGGGACGGCCCGGTCGCTTCGTGGCGGCCTTCGTCTTCATGTTCACCCCGTACATCCTCCAGTACTCGGGGCGGATCTCGGTCATCCTCATGCCGTGGTCCGGGCTGCCGTGGATGCTGGCCTTCGTGGTGCTCGCCCTGCGCCGCCCTGGCTGGCGCTACCCGGCGCTGTTCGCGGTGGTGGTCGCCCTGGTCAGCAGCATCAACGCCAGCTCCCTGCTGTACGTGGGGATCGGGCCGGCCCTGTGGCTCCCCTTCGCCGTCGTCGTCCTCCGCGAGCACCGCTGGTCCGACGCCTGGCGGGTGGCGTGGCGGGTGGCCCTGCTCACCCTCCTCGTCTCGGCCTGGTGGATCGTCGCCCTGCAGGTGGAGTCGGCCTTCGGGGTCGACATCCTCCGCTACACCGAGACCATCCAGTCCACCGCCTCGGCCTCGTCGCCCACCGAGATCCTCCGCAGCCTGGGCTACTGGTTCTTCTACGGCGCCTCGCCCCAGACCGGTCCGTGGACCCAGGCCGCCGCCGCCTACACCCAGCACCTGTGGCTGATCGGCCTGTCCTTTGCCGTGCCGGCCCTGGCCGTCGCCGCCGGCGCCTTCGTCCGCTGGCGGTTCCGGACCTTCTTCATCGCGCTGGTGGCCCTGGGGATGGTGCTGGCCGTCGGGCCCTACCCCTACGGGCGGCCCACCGGTGTGAGCGGGCTCCTCAAGTACATCATGGAGAACACCACCGCCGGCCTGGCCATGCGCTCCACCGACCGGGCGTCGCCCCTCATCCTGCTCGGCCTGGCCATGCTGCTGGGCGCCGGGGCCACCGCGGTGGCGGCCCGGATCCGGCGGGGAGCGGTGCTGGTGACCGGAGTGGTCGTGGCCCTGGTGGTGGGGGCGGCCACGCCCCTGTGGACCGGCGCCACCGTGGTCGACGGCCTGACCCAGCCGGCCTCGCCGCCGGACTACGTCCGCCAGGCGGCAGCCTCGCTGAACGCCACCAACCCGGGCACCCGGGTGTTCGGGGTGCCCGGGGAGAACTTCGCCGCCTACCGCTGGGGCGACACCAACGACACCGTCTACCCCGGCCTGCTCACCCGCCCGTACGTGACCCACGAGCAGCAGACCATGGGGTCGATGGCCACCGCCGATCTGCTCGAGGCGGTCGACACCCCCCTCCAGGAGGGCGTGGAGGACCCCCGCACCATCGCCCCGATGTCCGCCCTGATGAGCGCCGGCAACGTCCTCGTCCAGTACGACCAGGCCTACGAGCGCTACAACTCGGTCAACCCCCGGGTCCTGGCCCGCACCTTCACCCCGACCCCGCCCGGCCTGGGCGACCGCCGGGCCTTCGGCACCCCGCGCCCGAACGTCTCGACGGTGCCCGACCTCGACCCCCGGACCCTCTCGCTGCCCGTCGGCCAGGGCCTGACCGCCCCGCTGGTCACCTACGCCGTCGACCACCCCCGCCCCGTGGTGCGGACCGAGTCGACGGCCTCGCCGCTGGTCGTCGCCGGGAACGGCGCCGGCCTGGTGGCGGCCTCGGGGTTCGGCCTGCTGGCCGACAACCCCACCGTCTACTACTCGGGGACCCTGGACGCCCACCCGACGTTCCGGGCCGCCGCCCTGGGGGGCAGCCCCTCTCTGGTGGTGACCGACACCAACGCCCGCCAGGACTACCGGTGGAACGGCATCACCCAGAACGCCGGCTACGTTCGGGAGCAGGTGACGCCGGCCGACGAGGCGCCGGACCCCAAGAGCTCGCCGCTGAACATCTTCCCCGGCGCGCCGGCCAACGCCTACAGCACCACCGTCTACACCGGCGTGTCGTCGGTCACGGCGTCGGCCTACGGGTCGCCCGTGCAGTACTTCAACGACCAGCGGCCGGCCGCCGCCATGGACGGCAACCCGGCCACGGCCTGGACGCTGTCGGGCTACCCCCAGGGCCAGTGGTGGGAGGTGGTCCTGGCCAAGCCGGTCACCACCGACACCGTCACCCTGTCCCAGCTCATCACCCCCCGCCCGCGCCAGATCCTCGACGAGGTCACCCTCTCCTTCGACTACATCCACCCGGTCACGGTCCACCTCACGGCGGCGTCGCGGACCCCGGCAGGCCAGGTCATCCACTTCCCAAGGCGGACGTTCTCGCTGCTGCGCATCACCATGGGCCACTCGCACGGCACGCCCTACAAGGTGCCCGCCGGCTACGAGAACACCGTCGGCCTCTCCGAGGTCACCATCCCCGGCGTGGTGGCCACCGAGGCCGTGGCCATGCCCCAGGACCTGCTGCGCACCACGGGGACCCGGTCGCTGTCCAGCCCGCTGACCCTGGTGATGACCCGCTTGCGAGGGTCGGGGTATCCGCCGCGGGGCGACTACCAGGCCGACCTGGCCCGCCAGTTCTGGCTGCCCACCGACCGGACCTTCCAGGCCACGGGCCAGGCCCGGATCTCGCCGCTGGCCCCCGACCAGACGGTGTCCGCTGCGCTCGGGCGCACCGGGGCGGGAGGCACGGTGGTCGCCGTGTCGTCGAGCAGCCGGCTGGCCGGCAACGTGGCGGCCGGCCCGCTGGCCGCCATCGACGGGGATCCGGCGACGGCCTGGCAGTCGGACCTGGGCGCACCGAGCCAGGCCGGCCAATGGGTGCAGTACACCCTTTCCGCGCCGCAGACGGTGGAGCGCCTCGACCTCGGGGTGGTGGCCGACGGCCGGCACTCGGTGCCCACCCGCATCTCGGTGTCGGCCGGGGGGCGGACGGAGACGGTGGCCCTCCCCGCTGTGGCCGACCGGGCCGCCCCGGGTGCGGTGGTGCGGGTCCCGGTGACCCTCCCGGCCCCGGTGACGGGATCGACGGTCCGGGTGACCGTCGACGCCGTGCGCCAGGAGACGACGACCGACTACGCCACCCAGGCCACTGTGACCCTGCCGGTCGGCCTGGCCGAGCTCGGCATCCCCGGCCTCGTCGCCCCGCCGGTCCCGGTCGCCCTCCCGGGCACGTGCCGTGACGATCTCCTGACCGTGGACGGGCGCCCGGTGTGGACCGCGGTCACCGGCAGCACGGCCGACGCCCTGGCCCGCCGGCCCCTCGCCCTCGCCCTGTGCGGACCCGACGCCGGCGGGCTGGCCCTGGCCGCCGGCACCCACGACCTGCGGTCGGTGGCCGGCGCCACCACCGGGCTGGACGTCGACGCCCTGGCTCTGGCTTCGGCGCCGGGCGGCGGCCCCGCTGCGGTGTCCCCGGCCGGCCAGCTGGAGGCGGTGCGCACGGCCGCCACCCCGACGGTCACCCTCGGCCGCCAGACGGCCACCCGGATCCCCGTCACCCTTCACGGAGTCACCGCCGCCACCCCGCCCTTCCAGCTGGTCCTCGGCCAGAGCATCAACCCGGGCTGGACTGCCACCGCCGGCGGACAGACGCTGGCCGAGCCCGTCCTGACCGACGGGTTCGCCAACGGCTGGCGGATCGATCCGGCCCGTCTGGCCGGGGCCATCCACGGCGGCGAGCTGACCGTCGACCTCCGGTGGACACCCCAGGAGACGGTCAATGCCGCCGTCGTGGTCTCGGCGGCGGCGCTGGTGGCCTGCCTCGTCCTGGCCGTCCTCCCTGCGGTCCGGCGCCGGTCGCGGGACGCCGACGGTCGCACCGAGCCGGATCCGTCGGACGGCACTGATCGGTCGGCCGAGGCCCCGGTGCTCCTCGGCGGCACCGTCCCCGTCCTGGCCGAGCGCAGGGACACCCCGGCGCCGGCCCGGTGGTCGACCAGCCTGGTGACCGCCGCTGCCGTGGGGGTCGTCGTGTGGGCGGTGTCGCTCCCCGTGATCGGACTCCCCGCCGCCCTGGCCACCGGCCTGGTGCTCCGCCGCCCCCGGTGGCGGCCCCTCCTCGGCGCCATCGCCGCTGCCGCGGTGGTCGCCGTGGGCGTGGTGGTGGTGATCAGCCAGCTCGTGGCTCCCCAGCCGGCCACCGGCGGGTGGCCGTCAGCCCACGAGGCGGCCGACGCCCTGGTGTGGGTCGGGGTGCTCTTCCTGGCTGCCGACGCCGTCGTGGAGCTGGTGACCGGCCGTGTCCGCCGTCCGGGCGGCCCGGTGCCGGTTCCGGAGGCGCCCGTCGGGGGCGAGGCGGCGGCGCCGGTCGGCCCGGACGTCACGCCCTAGGGGCGCCTCGGACGGTCAGCCCACGCCGGCCCAGGCCCGGTCGGGCCGGACCCCGAAGGCCACCTGGCGGGCCAGCTCGGCGCTGACCAGAGGGAGATCGGTGGCGTGGGTGACCCCGAGGAGGCGGTCCTCGGTGGTGGTGACCCGGACCGGGAGGTCCGACCCCTCGGCCACCATGGTGGCCACCACCTCGGGCAGGAGGACCTCGGCCTTGGGCACCTCTCCGCCGGCGGCCACGGCGGCCAGCAGGGCCTCCTCGTCGAGGCCGGAGGCGTCCATGGCCCGGTGGAAGACCGGCCAGATCGAGGCCTGGAACCCCCACAGGTTGACCGAGGCGGGGGCGTCGGCGGCCAGGTCGGCCGGCTCGAGGCCGTCGTCGCTGCGGAAGCCCTCACCGTGGCGGCGGACCTGACGGCGCTCGTCGAGTCCGGTGAGGAGGCCGTCGGGGCCGACCCGGCAGATCCCCCGGGTGACCGGATCGTCAGTGGCCACCGACGACCCGAGGTGGAAGCCGACCAGGACGTGCTCGTCGGACGACGAGGCGAGGTGGCCCGCCACCAGGGCCATGGCGGCCTGGCCGTAGACGTCGTCGGCGTTGGAGACGGCGAAGGCGGTGCCCGGTGCCAGCGACGCCTCGGCGGCCAGGACGGCGTGCACCGTGCCCAGGGGGAGGCGCTGGGTGGCGAAGGCCACGTCGACGGCGGCCGGCCAGGTCTGCTCGACGTGATAGCGGATGGCCGGCCCCGTCTCGGGGTGGAGGACCAGCACGATGCGTCCGAAGCCGGCCCGCACGGCGTCGCCGACCAGCAGGTCGAGCACGGCCTCGCCGTGGGGGCCGATGGGGGCCAGGGGCTTGCCCCCGCCGTAGCGGCGGGCCAGGCCGGCGGCCAGGACGACCAGGGCCGGGCGCTCGGCGGCCGTCACCGGATCCCCCGGTGCGGGTCGGGGCACGGGTGTCGTGGGCACCAGGGGGGCATCGCCGCTCACCCGCCCCACTTGAGCACGGCGCTGGCCCAGGTCATGCCCCCGCCGAACCCCGTGAGCAGGACGTGCATGCCCGGCTGGAGCCGGCCCGACTCCAGGGCGTCGACCAGGGCCAGGGGGATGGACGCTGACGAGGTGTTGCCGTAGCGGTCGATGGTGATCACGGCCTTCTCCTCGGGCACACCGAGGCGCTGGCAGGCGGCGCCGATGATCCGGAGGTTGGCCTGGTGGGGGACGACGAGGTCGAGGTTGTCGGCGGTGAGCCCGGCGTCGGCCAGGGCCCCCTGGGACGACTCGACCACCACGGAGACAGCCTTGCGGAAGACCTCCTTGCCGTTCATCACCAGGTGGCCGCCGTGGTCGCAGTAGAGGAGGTGGCGCAGCGAGCCGTCGGCCCCCATGCGGTAGCTGAGGAGCTGCCCCGGTCCGTCGGTGGCCTCGACCACGACCGCGCCGGCGCCGTCGCCCACCAGGATGGACACGCCCCGCTCCGTGAAGTCGGTGATCTTCGACAGCGTCTCGGACCCGATGACCACCAGCCGCTCGGCCGCCCCGGCGGCGATGAGGCCGTGGGCCACGGTCAGGGCGTAGACGAACCCGGAGCAGGCGGCGTTGACGTCGAAGGCCCCGCCGGTCACCCCCATCCCGTCCTGGACCACCGCCGAGGTGCCGGGCACGATCTGGTCGGGGGTGGTGGTGGCCAGGATGACGGCGTCGATCTCGTCGGGCCGCCGCCCGGCCCGCTCCAGGGCGGCCAGGCCGGCCTCGATGGCCAGGCCCGAGGTGGTGCCGCCGTGGTGGCGCCGGCGGATGCCGGTGCGCTCCACGATCCACTCGTCGCTGGTGTCGAGGATCTGCGACAGGTCGTCGTTGGTGACCACCTTGTCGGGCACGGCGATGCCGTAGCCGGTGATCACGCCGCCGCGGCCGATCACCGCTCAGCCCGCCTCGAGGACGTGGATGCCGATGAAGGCGGCGTCGGTGGTGCCTGCATGGGACCCGATCATGCCACCGGTGTTGGCGGCCACGGCCAGTCGGGCCCCCTCCACCTGGCGGGGCCCGGCCTCGTCGCGCAGCTGGGCCACCAGCTCGACCACCTGGGCGATGCCGGTGGCCCCGAGCGGATGACCCCGGGCCACCAGGCCGCCGCTGGTGTTGACGGTCACGCCCCGTCCGCCCAGGGCGGTGTCGCCGGCGGCCGTGGCTGCCGCGGCGGCCCCCGGGGCGTAGAAGCCGAGCGACTCGAGCGCACAGATCTCCTCGGCGGCGGTGGCGTCGTGGAGCTCCACCACGTCCACGTCGGCCGGGTCGACGCCGGAGGCCTCCCACGCCGCAGCGGCGGTCTGGGCCAGCCGGTCGTGGTAGTCGATGGCCCCGTTGCCCGACCGCGCCGTGGTGGAGCGGATGCGGGGGGAGCCAGGCCGGGCCTCGGGGCTGAGCACCACGGCCGCACCGCCGTCGGTGAATGACGAGCACATCAGCCGGGTCAGCGGCGGCACGATGGCCGGCGAGGCCAGCACCTCCTCCAGGGTGACCTCGCTCTGGAACTGGGCATGCGGGTTGAGGGCGCCGTGGCGGCGGGCCTTGACGGCGGCCGCGGCCACCTGCTCGGCCGTGGTGCCCCAGGCTGCCATGTGCTCGAGCGCCCACGTGGCGTTGAGGGCCATGAGGACCGACCCGGAGGGGTTCTCCCAGTGGGCGTGCATGAACTCCCGGTCGACGATGGGCACGCCGTCCTCGATGCCGGCCAGCGTCTCGGCCCGGTCGCCCGTCCACATCTTCTCGACGCCGACGGCCAGCACGTGGCCGGCACCCCCTTGGGTGGCCAGAGCGGCCAGGTGGAGGGCGGAGGCCCCGCCGGCGCACGAGTTGTCCACGTTGACGATGCCGGCCCGCTCGAGCCCGGCGTCGAGGAGGAACGTCTGGCCGCGGATGCAGGCCTGGTCGAGCAGGCGGCCGGCGGTGGCGTTGCCCACCACCACCAGGGCGATCTGGTCGGCGGCCAGCCCGGCGTCGGCCAGGGCGCCGGCCACCACCTGGTGGGCCATCTCCTCGGCGGTGAGGTCACGGCGCTGCATGGGGGTGGTCGCCGTGCCCACCACGTAGGCGGCCCCGCTCACCGGTCCGCCTAGATCGGAAGAGCGTCGTGTAGGAAAGAGTGTAGATCTCGGTGGTCGCCGTATCATTAAAAAAAAA
>CAXBRB010000111.1:0-9305 GCA_963977795.1 uncultured Acidimicrobiaceae bacterium | reverse complement strand
CGGTCCCGCCGGCGCCTGCTGGCCAACCTGACGGCCCGGGACGCCATCCTCTCCCTGGCCGGCATCGTCGGCCGCCCGGTGCGCAACCAGACCGGCGCCGAGGTGGGCCGCCTGGTCGATGTGGTCTGCCGGTGGTCGGGCGACGAGGAGTACCCGCCGGTCACCGGCCTGGTGGTCCGGGTCGGCCGCCGCCTGGCCTTCGTGGACGCTGCGGCCATCGACACCATCCGCCGCGAGGGCATCGTCCTCACCTCGGCCCGCATGGACCTCCGCGACTTCGCCCCCCGCCCCGGTGAGGTGACCCTGGTGGGCCAGGTCCTCGACCACCAGCTGGTCGACGTCGACGGCGTCCAGGTCATCCGGGCCGCCGACCTCTACCTGGCCCCGGTGCTCGGCCGGTACCGCCTGGTCGGGGTGGACGTCTCGCTGCAGAGCCTCCTGCGCCGGCTGGGCCCGGCCCGCTGGCGCCGGCGCCCCACACCCGACCGGGTCATCGACTGGGGGGCCATCCAGCCCTTCGGGACCACCGAGGAGGGGGCGGCCCCCCATGTGCGCCTGCGCACCTCCAACCAGGGCCTCGAGCGCCTCCGGCCCGGCGAGCTGGCCGACCTGCTGGAGGACCTCATGCGCCCGGAGCGCCAGAAGCTGCTGGACGCCCTCCCGCCCGAGGAGGCGGCCGACGCCCTGGAGGAGATGGACCCCGAGGAGCTGGCCTCGCTGCTGCGCGAGGCCGAGCCGGGCCGGGCCGCCGAGCTGGTGGGGGAGATGGAGCCCGACGAGGCCGTCGACGCCCTGCGCGACCTGTCCTCGGACGAGCGGGACGCCCTGCTGGCCGCCATGGACCGCACCAAGGCCGCCGACCTCAAGCGGCTGCTCGGCTACGACGAGGACGAGGCCGGCGGGTTCATGACCACGGCCATCGTCACGGCCCGGGCGGACGGCACCGTGGGCGGCCTGGCCGCCCGTCTGGCCGACCACGAGGACTGCCCCGACGAGCTCGATGCGGTGATCCTGGTCGACGACGACGGGGCCGTGGTCTGGGACCTGCCGCTCCTCCAGCTCCTGGTGCACCCGGCCGACCGTGCGCTGGCCGACCTGGTCGGCGAGGCCGCCCCGGTCACCGTGGGCATCCACGACGGGGTGGACGTGGTGGCCGAGCGGCTCATCGAGGCCCGACGGCCGTCGGTGGTGGTGGTCGACGATGCCGAGCGGCCGGTGGGGCGGATCCTGGCTGACGACGTCATCGACGCCCTGATGCCCGAGCGGGGCCGGCTCCACTTCCCGAGGCTCCTCCAGTGACCGCCGGCTCCGCTCCCGTTGCCGCCGGGCCGGCCCCGGCCCGCAGCCGGTGGCGGGGGTTCTTCATCTACCTGGCCGCCGCCGGCCCGGGGATCATCGCCGCCAACGCCGGCAACGACGCGGGCGGGGTGGCCACCTATGCCTCGGCCGGCGCCGAGTTCGGCTACGCCCCGCTCTTCTTCATGGTCGTGGTCACCGTCGGCTACGTGTGCATCCAGGAGATGGTGGCCCGTCTGGCCGCCCACACCGGCAAGGGGCTGGCCGCCCTGATCCGCGAGCAGTTCTCCCTGCGCCTGTCGGCCTTCGCCGTGTTCGCCTTCGCCGTGGCCAACCTGGGCCTGGTGGTGACCGAGTTCGCCGGGATCGGCAGCGCCTTCGAGCTCTGGGGCGTGTCCCGCTACCTGTCGGTGCCCATCGCCGCCGTGGCCATCTGGCTTCTGGTGATCGTGGGCTCCTACCGCTATGCCGAGCGGGTCTTCCTGCTGCTGACCCTGGCCTTCGTCACCTACCCGATCGCCATGTTCTTCGGCCACCCGGACTGGAAGGCGGTGGCCCTGCACACGGTCTTCCCCCATGTGGTGTGGTCGAAGGCCTTCCTGCTGGTGGCGGTGGCCCTCATCGGGACGACCATCACCCCCTACATCCAGCTCTACACCGCAGGTGCCGTGGTCGACCGGGGCATCGGGCCCGAGGAGTACCGCTACGAGCGGGTCGACGCAGTGAGCGGGGCGATCCTCTCCGACCTGGTCTCGATGTGCATCATCATCGCCACCGCGGCGGTGCTCGGGGGCACCGGGGCGCTGGACTCGGCGTCCCAGGCGGCCAAGGCCCTGGCCCCCCTGGCCGGCCAGTTCGCCGCCACCCTGTTCGGCATCGGCCTGCTCGGGGCCTCCGCCCTGGCCGCCGCCGTGGTCCCCCTGTCGACCTCCTACGCCGTGGCCGAGGCGGTGGGGGTGGAGCGCTCGGTGTCCAAGAGCTTCCGGGAGGCGCCGCTCTTCCTCGGCCTCTTCACCGCCCAGCTCCTCATCGGGGCGGCCGTGGTGCTGATCCCCGGGAACCTGTTCCGCCTCATCGTCAACACCCAGGTCTTCGAGGGCGTGGTCACGCCGGTCACCCTGGTCTTCGTCCTGGTCCTGGCCAACCGGCGCGCCCTGCTGGGCACGGCGGCCAACGGCCGCCTGGCCCGGACCGTGGGCCTGGTCACCGTCCTGGTGGTGGGGAGCTTCGCTGCCGTGCTCACCCTGATCACCCTGGCCGGCTGGCTGGGCCTCTGACCAGGGACGCGACCGGTCGGCACCGGAGCGACCGGGGGCGGCGACCGGGCCCGGTCGGGGCGTCCCCGCCGGGCGTCCAGGTTGCGCAGGGCCCCTGCTCGCGAGAGTATCTAGCCCTTATGCCCTCCGCTGCGCCGGTCCGTCATGCCTAGCCTCCTGTTCCGGCGCAACCAGGAGAAGGGCCCAAAGAGCCCGCCCCCCGTCCCCGAGCGGATCGTGCCGAAGCCGGCCGAGCCCGGGGGCCTGCGCATCGCCTTCCTGGTCTACCGGGGCAACCCCCGCTGCGGCGGCCAGGGCGTCTACACCCGCCACCTGACCCGGGAGCTGGTGGCCCTCGGCCACTCGGTGGAGGTCTTCGCCGGCCAGCCCTGGCCCGAGGTCGACGAGGGCGTCGGCTTCACCCCGGTCCCCAGCCTCGACCTCTACCGGGACCCGGACCCCTTCCGGGTGCCCTATCCGGCCGAGTTCCTCAGCTCGTACCCGACGTCGGTGGCCGCCCTCGAGTTCGCCGTCATGTGCACGGCCGGCTTCCCCGAGCCGTGGACCTTCAGCCTGCGGGCCCGGCGCATGCTGGCCGCCCGGCGCCACGAGTTCGACCTGGTGCACGACAACCAGTGCCTGGGGTACGGCATCCAGGGGATGATGGCCGACGGCTGGCCGGTGCTGGAGACCCTCCACCACCCGATCACCGTCGACCGCCAGCTGGCCCTCAGCCACGCCACCAACCCCTGGCAGCAGTTCAGCCAGCGCCGCTGGTTCGGCTTCCTGCGCATGCAGGTCAAGGTGGCCCGCTCCCTGCCGGCCATCATCACCGTCTCCGAGTCCTCCAAGCGGGACATCACCGCCCAGATGGGGGTGGCGACCGACCGGATGACCGTGGTCCCTGTGGGCGTCGACCACACCGTCTTCCGGCCCCGGGAGGACGTGACCCCGGTGCCCGGGCGGATCATGGTGACCTCCTCATCGGACGTGCCCATGAAGGGGCTGGTCCCCCTGCTCGAGGCCGTGGCCAAGCTGCGCACCGAGCGGGACGTGGAGCTGGTCGTCATCGGCAACCCCCGGCCCGACGGCCGGGTGGCCCGGGCCATCGAGCGCCTGGACCTGGCCCCCATCGTGCGGTGCGTGACCGGCATCAGCGACGACGAGCTGGCCCGCAACTACGGCCAGGCCCAGGTGGCCGTGGTGCCCTCGCTGTACGAGGGGTTCTCGCTCCCGGCCATCGAGGCCATGGCGTGTGGCGTCCCGCTGGTGGCCACCACCGGCGGGGCCCTGCCCGAGGTGGTCGGCACCGACGGCGAGACCGGCCTCCTGGTCCCGCCGGACGACCCCGGCGCCCTGGCCCAGGCCATCGGCCGCCTCCTCGACGACGCCGATCTCCGGGCCCGCCTCGGGGCGGCCGGGCGTGAGCGGGTGCTCGGCCGGTTCACCTGGCAGGTGACGGCCCAGGGCACGGCCGAGCAGTACCGGGCCCTGCTGGGGTCCCCGGCCGCCGGGCCGACCGAGACCGGGGGAGCCGCACCGTGCTGACCGTCGCCTACGACCGCCTGGGGGTCCGCCCGGGCGACCGCCTCCTCGACCTCGGCTGCGGCTTCGGCCGCCACGCCTACCAGGCCGCCCGGCTGGGCGCCGAGGTGGTGGCCCTCGACTTCGGGGCCGACGAGGTCCGCAGCGTCCAGGACACCTTCGGGGCCATGGCCGTGGCCGGGGAGCTCGACGCCGAGGCCGCTCGGGTGGGGGCCGTCCGGGGCGACGCGCTGGCCCTGCCCTTCCCCGACGGGGCCTTCGACCGGGTCATCGCCTCGGAGATCCTCGAGCACATCCCCGATGACGAGCAGGCCATGGCCGAGCTGGCCCGGGTGCTGCGCCCCGGCGGCACCATGGCCATCACCGTGCCCCGGGCCGGGCCCGAGTTCGTCAACTGGTCGCTGTCCGACGAGTACCACAACGTCCCCGGCGGCCACGTGCGCATCTACCGGCGCAGCCAGCTGGTCCAGCGCCTCGAGGGGACCGGCATGCGGGCCACCGCCAGCCACCACGCCCACGGGCTGCACGCCCCCTACTGGTGGCTGAAGTGCCTGGTGGGGACGACCAACGACGCCAACCCGGCCGTCTCCGCCTACCACCGCCTCCTGGTGTGGGACATCGAGAAGGCCCCCCGGGTCACCCGGACGGCCGAGCGCATCCTCAACCCGCTGTGCGGCAAGAGCCTGGTGGTCTACCTGGTCAAGCCGGCCGAGGACGCCGAGCGGGTCCCTGTCGGGGCGGAGGCATGAGGATCCTCCCCGAGGTCCCCGGGGTCCTCAGCGCCGACCAGGTCCGCGCCACCGCCCGCTCCATCGCCGCCCTCCAGCGTCCCGACGGCATGATCCCGTGGTTCCCCGGCGGCCACTGCGACCCGTGGAACCACGTCGAGGCGGCCATGGCCCTCACCGCGGTGGGCATGGACGACGAGGCCGACGCCGCCTACCGCTGGCTGGTCGACACCCAGCTGCCCGACGGGAGCTGGTTCAACTACTACCTGGCCACCGGGGTGAAGGACCACCGCCTGGACACCAACGTCTGCGCCTACCTGGCCACCGGAGCCTGGCACCGCTACGTCTCCACCGGGGACGTCGACGCCCTGGCCGACCTGTGGCCCACCCTGGCCCGGGGGATCGACTTCGTCCTGCGCTGGCAGCGCCTCGACGGGGCCATCCGCTGGTCGCTGGATCCCTCGGGCGTGCTCGAGGAGTACGCCCTCCTGACGGGCTCCTCGTCGATCTACCACAGCCTCCGGTGCGCCATCGCCTGCGCCGAGCGCCTCGGCGAGGAGCGCCCCGACTGGGAGCTGGCCGCCGGCCGCCTGGCCCACGCCCTGGCCCACCAGCCCGAGGCCTTCGAGCCCAAGGTCGAGTTCGCCATGGACTGGTACTACCCGGTGCTCTCAGGGGCGGTGGCCGGCGAGGCCGCCCACGCCCGCATCGAGGCGGCCTGGGACACCTTCGTGCTGGAGGGCCGCGGCGTGCGCTGCGTCTCCACTGGCGAGTGGGTGACGGCGGCCGAGACGGCCGAGTGCGTGCTCTCCCTGGATGCCATCGGGCGCGACGACGAGGCGGCCACGCTGTTCACCTGGGTCCAGGGACTGCGCAACGAGGACGGCTCCTACTGGACGGGCATGGTCTACCCCGAGGAGGCCACCTACCCGCCCCTCGAGCGCTCCACCTACACGGCCGGGGCCATCGTGCTGGCCGCCGACGCCCTGAGCCGGTCCACCCCGGCGTCGGGCATCTTCCGGGGGGAGGGCCTGCCCCACCACCTCGACCTGACTGAGCCAGCTCCCGACGCCCCCGTCGAGCCGGCCGCCACCGGTCCGGGCGCCACCGGCGCCCACTGAGCCTCAGCCGGCCTGACCAGCAGGCCGTTCAGCCGGCTGGGCGGACCCGCTGGAGCACCCGCAGCGAGCCGCAGGCGCCCTCGTCGACGAACTCCCCGGACTCCAGGGCGGCGCAGTAGATCTCGTAGGGAGGACGGCCGCCGTCGGCCGGGTCGGGGAAGACGTCGTGGATGGCCAGCCAGCCGCCCACGGCCACATGCGGGGTCCACCCCCGGTAGTCGGCCCAGGCCGGCTCGGCCCCGTGGCCGCCGTCGATGAAGCAGAAGGCCAGCGGGGTGCTCCAGCGGGAGCTGACGGTGGGGGAGTCGCCGACCAGGCCGACCACCGAGGCCTCGAGGTCGGCGGCGATCACGGCCCGGCGCCAGTGGGGGAGGGTGTCGATCCGCCCGGTCGACGGGTCGACCAGGGTGCTGTCGTGGTGCTCCCAGCCGGCCTGGTTCTCCTCGGATCCGTGGTGGTGGTCGAGGCTGAAGAGCACCGCCCCGGTCTCCTCGGCGGCCGCCCCGAGGTAGGTGGCCGACTTCCCGCACCACGCCCCGATCTCCACGAAGGTAGCTCCGGGGAAGGCCTCGCCGGCCACCCGGGCGGCCTCCATCAGGGCCAGCCCCTCGTCGTCGGGCATGAAGCCGGTGGTGGTCCGGGCCAGGGTCACCAGGTGGTCCCGCCGGGCGGAGGTCCCCCGGTCGTGGTGGGTCGGGCCGGAGGGGGTCGCTGCCATGGCCCCACCCTCCCACGGGCGGACCGGCGGGGGCACATCGGGCCCGTGTCGGGAGCGCCCGCCGCCCGGGTCAGAGGGGGTCGAGGCCGTAGGCCAGGGAGCCGTCGGCGGCGACCTCGTAGAGCTCGATCCCCTCGGTCACGTGTGGGGTGTCGGCCCCGAAGGCCACGGCCACCTTGTTGAGGGCGTTGCGGGCCACGTCGAGGACCACCTCCACCTGCTGTGCCTCGCTGAGCGCCGCCCGGGCGGCCTCGACGGTGGCCGGGGCGATCCGCCCCGGCGTCCACAGCAGGGCGTCGGTGAGCTGCAGGGCGGCGGTGGCGGCCGGGCCGAACCGGCCGTCGGCGTATCCGTCGAGCCCGTCCAGCACCCCCTCGGTCGCCCCGTCCCGGACAGCCCGGCGGTCCCTGATCGACATGCAGAGTCGGCACCGGTGGGCCCGGGCCACCCGCAGGCGGACCAGCTCGGCGGTGACCGGGTCGACAGCGTCGAGGGCGGGGACGATCCGGATCACCCCGTCGATGGCCGCCCAGGCCCCGGCCGGATCGGCGGCCGCACGGTCTGCCGGAGGCCAGTCATCAGGGCCGAAGAGGGCATCCAAGCCGGCCCACACCCGGGGGAGGAGGTCGACGGCCCACAGCCCCGCGGTCAGGGTCCCCGCTGAGGGACCGGCAGCGGCCAGGAAGGCCGCCCGCTGCTCCTCGGTGACCTGGGCCACGTCGGCGGCAGCCTGGGTCACCAGGGCGAAGATCGGTCCGGGTGCCGTGGGTCTGGTCGGCACCCCGTTCTTGGCCCAGGCCGGCTGGGCGAGGGCCGGGAGCTCGTGGACCCCGGCGGCGGCCGTGGCCATCTGGACCAGGACATCGGCACACCCGGTCGCTGCGGCGTCGTGCCACAGGGTGGCCTCGACGGCGGTGAGGGCCTCGGCTGCGGCGGGAGCGGTGGCGAAGAGGACGGAGCGGCCCGAGGGCATGTCCGGAGGGTAGCGGGGAAAGGGAAGGCGCATCCCCGACGTGCCACCCCTACCCCGTGAAGATCCGGACGATGGTGTAGACGGCGAAGATGGCCAGCAGGACCCCGCCGCCCTTGCGGATGGCGGCCAGAGGGAGCACCCGGAGCAGGACCCGGCCGCCGAAGGCGCCGAGGGCGGCCACCGTGGCCATGGCCGCCACGGCACCCACCCAGACCGAGAGCGGGTCGTGGTACTTGGCCGCCAGGTTGGCCGCCAGGATCTGCGTGAGGTCGCCGAACTCGCCGAGGAAGATGACGGTGAAGGCCATGGCCACCGGCCGGAGCGCGCTGCGGGCGCGGACCCCGAGGCCGCGCTCGAGCTCCTCCTCTGCGCCCTCCCCGGTGACCACCTCCTCGGCGCCCTCCTCCTCGGCTTCCTCCTCCGAGGTGACCAGGAGGTAGACGGCGCCGCCGGCGAACAGCAGGGCGGTGACCACCTCGACGGCAGTGCGGGGCAGGAGCTGGAGGAGCCGCCCGACGGCCACGGCCAGGGTGATGTGCACGACGAAGGCCGCCGTGGCGCCGATCCACACCAGGAGCGGCCGGTAGCGGCTGCCCATGATCAGCGTGGCGATCATGGTCTTGTCGGGCAGCTCGGCCAGGAACATCAGGCCGAAGACGCCGGCGACCAGTCCGAGCTGCATTGCCTCAGGTTAGGGAGCGGGTGCGACGCCCGGGGGGAGCCCCGGACCCTGACACGCGCCCGGGGGGAGCCCCAGACCCTGACATGCGCCCGGGGGGAGCCCCGGACCCTGACATGCGCCCGGGGGGAGCCCCGGACCCTGACGCGGGGAGGTCGGCCCGGTCAGGCGTCGGTGCCCACGGCGGCGGCCAGGGCATCGGCCAGGCCGGCGCCCTCCCGCTGCCCGAAGGCCACGTTGACGGCCAGGCGCTCGAGGATCTGGTCCACCGTGCGCGGCCCGGCGGCCGGCGGGTTGGCCCGGATGAAGGCGGTGGCCTCGGCGGCCAGCTCGGCCGACGAGCAGAGCAGGCGCACCCCGTCGAGCATCCGGGGGATCAGGTGGGCCGGAATGCGCTCACCCAGTGCCGCCCAGCTGTCCCGCACGTCTCCCCACGCCGCCGGCCCGATGACCCGGTTGGCCAGCAGGCGCTGGATGACGAAGGGGGCGTCCTGGTTGCGCACCTCGCCCAGGCAGAGGCCGAAGGTCTGCTCGGCCAACGCCCGGTCCGTGAAGGAGGTCAGGGCGTACAGGTAGCGGTCCTTCTCCTGGGGGGTGGCCGGCGAGCGGTAGCGGCCGAGGAACGTCCCGTACTCGGCCGCGCCGCCGGTGGCCGCCACGATGTCGAGCACGGCGGACGCCGTGTCGGGATGGAGGGCCTCGGCGTCCGAGGCGGCGAACCGCCGGATGGCCTCGGCCCGCACCGCCGGGTCGTCCCCGGTGGTCCCCAGGGCGCGCAGGACGCCGGGGCCGCCGAGCGGATCTCCGAACTCAGCGAAGCTCGAGAGATTTTGTTGACTCGGGATCGCTCCGAGGCCGGGCGCTGACCCTGTCGGCCCGGTAATGTCCTCCGTCGAGCTGCCCAAGGAGGAGCGATGAAGGTCACGGTTGTCGGTGCTGGGTTCTACGGATCAACGCTGGTGCAGCGGATTGCCGAGGGCAACTACGTC
>CAXBRB010000110.1:0-9382 GCA_963977795.1 uncultured Acidimicrobiaceae bacterium | reverse complement strand
AGGTCGGCCACGGTGGGGCGGTCCGGAAGGCCGGGCCCGCTCACGCCGGGACCGACCAGCAGGCGGGCTGCGCTTCGGGGCTCGGCCGGCTCCTGGGCGATGGCCTCGGGCGGCAGGCCGTAGTCGTAGCGGTCCATGGGCGTGCCACCGACCGGCGGCGTGACCGGGGTGGACGGGGCCATCTGCACGTCCTCATGGTGGCAGACCCGGCGGAGGAGCCGGTCCCCGACGGACCGCGCCCTGCAGGAGAGGCCGGTCCCCCGATGGTCCGCGCCCTAGAGGAGGGTGGCTTCGACCGGGGTGAGGCCGAGATGGGCCCAGGCCTGGGGGCCGGGCACCCGGCCCCGGGCCGTCCGCAGGAGGAGGCCCTGCTGGAGCAGGTACGGCTCGTAGGCATCCTCGAGGGTGTCGGGCTCCTCCCCGATGCACTGGGCCAGCGTGGTGAGGCCCACCGGGCGGCCGGCGAACCGGCGGCAGAGCACGTCCAAGATGGCCCGGTCGACCTTGTCGAGCCCCAGGGCGTCGATGCCGAAGACCTCGAGGCCGGCCACTGCGGCGTCCGAGGTGATGGTGCCCTCGGCCCGAACCTCCACGAAGTCGCGGACCCGGCGCAGCAGCCGGTTGGCGATACGCGGGGTGCCCCGGGAGCGCTCAGCGATCCGACGGGCGCCCTCGGGATCGATGGGGACGCCCAGGATCCCGGCCGACCGGGTGACGATGGCCTCGAGCTCGGCGGGGCCGTAGAGGTCGAGGCGCCCCACAAAGCCGAAGCGGTCGCGCAGCGGACCGGCCACCAGACCGGTCCGGGTGGTCGCCCCGATCAGGGTGAATCGGGGCAGGTCGAGTCGGATGCTGCGGGCGGTCGGCCCCTTGCCGATGAGGATGTCGAGCTTCCCGTCCTCCATGGCCGGGTACAGCACCTCCTCCACCGACCGGTGGAGGCGGTGGATCTCGTCGATGAAGAGGACATCGCCCTCCTGGAGGTCGGTCAGCAGCGCGGCCAGGTCGCCGGCCCGGACCAGGACCGGGCCCGAGGTGACTCGGAGGCCCACGCCCATCTCGGCGGCCACGATGCCGGCCAGCGAGGTCTTGCCCAGGCCGGGCGGTCCGGCGAAGAGGAGATGGTCGGCGGGCTGGGCACGGCGGCGGGCCGCCTCCAGGACGATCTCCAGGTGCTCGGTCAGCTGCGCCTGCCCCACGAACTCGGCCAGGGTCCGGGGCCGCAGCCCGGCGTCGTCGGCGTCGTCGGCCGGCCCGGCTGCCGGGTCGACGGGACGTGGCTCGTCCTCGTGGCCCGGCACCCCCGTGCCCCCGAGGACCTCCCGCTGGTCCTCGGAAACCCCGAGGACCTCTCGCCGGGCCTCGGGGCTCACCGTCGGCCCGCCAGGTCGCGCAGGGCCGCCCGGATCAGGTCCTCGGCCCCGGCCCCGGGGTCGGCCCCCTCCAGGGCGGCGGCGATCTCCTCGGTGCCGTAGCCCAGCTCCACCAGGGCCGCCCGGGCGTCGGCCCGTGCCGTGCCGGCCGGCGGACCGCCGGCCGGGCCGTCCAGGACCGGGAGGTCGAGGCGGGCCTTGAGTTCGAGGAGCAGGCGGGCCGCCGTCTTCTTGCCCACCCCGGGCACCAGGCAGAGGGTGTCCAGGTCGTCTTCGATGACCGCCGTGGACAGGGCCGCCGGCGTGAGGGCCGACAGGATGGCCATGGCCAGCGCCGGGCCGACCCCGTGGGCCCCGAGGAGCGCCTCGAAGCACCGCCGCTCGTCTGCGTGGGCGAAGCCGTAGAGGACGATGGCGTCCTCGCGGACGTGCGTGTGCACGTGGAGCAGCAGGTCGTCCCCGCCGGGCCGGCTGCGGGCCACCAGGGCGGGCGGCACCGTCACCCGGTAGCCCACCCCCCGGACGTCGACCAGGAGCTCGCCGGGGCCGAGCACGTCGAGGACGGGCCCGCGCAGGGCGCCGATCACCGTCGGCCCCCCGCCGTGCCGGCGGCCGTGGCCGCGGCAACCGCCCGCCGCACCGAGCCCGTGGTCAGGTGGCAGGCCGCAAGGGCCAGGGCGTCGGCCACGTCGGGAGGGCGGGGGACCTCGGGAAGCGCCAGCACGGCGGCGACCATCCGCTGGACCTGGTCCTTGGTGGCCCCGCCGTAGCCGACCAGCGCCTGCTTGACCTCGTTGGCCGTGTACTGGGCCACCTCGCAGCCTGCAGCGGCAGCGGCCAGCAGGGCCACGCCGGCGGCCTGGCCGGTGGCCATGGCCGTGCGGGCGTTGACCTGGAAGAAGACCCGCTCCACCACCACGGCGTCGGGGGTGAACTCCGCCACCAGGGCGTCGAGCTCCCGGTGGAGCGTGGCGAGCCGCTCGGGCAGGGGCATGTCGGGCGGGGTCTGGACCACGCCGCCGGCCACGGCCCGGAGGTCGCCGTCACGCCGGGTCACCACGCCGTAGCCGCACCGGGACAGGCCGGGATCGATCCCCAGGACGAACATGCGTTCGATGCTATCCCTCGGTGGCCGGCCGCGGGGCGATACCGCCGGACCGCTCAGCCGTCGTAGGCCGCCATCACCGCATCGGGGATGTCGAAGTTGGCATAGACGTTCTGGGCGTCGTCGTGGTCGTCGAGGGCCTCGATCAGCCGAAGCACCTTCTTGGCGTCCGCCTCCCCTGTCACGGCCACGGTAGTGGTGGCCACCATGGTTAGCTCGGGCGGACCAGGATCCATGCCGGCGGCTTCGAGGGCCGACCGCACCGCCGAGAGGTCGCCTGGGGCGCTGGTGACCACCCAGGCCTCCCCGTTGTCCGACAGGTCCTCGGCGCCGGCCTCCATGGCCACCTCGAGGACCTGCTCCTCGTCGTGGGTGCGGGCCACCGAGACGGTCCCCTTGCGCTCGAACTGCCAGCTGACCGAGCCCGGCTCGGCCATGGCGCCACCGTTCTTGGAGAAGATGTTGCGGACCTCGGCCCCGGTCCGGTTCCGGTTGTCGGTGAGGCACTCGACGATGACAGCCACCCCTTCGGGGGCGTAGCCCTCGTAGGAGACCGGCTCGTAGCGCACGCCCTCCAGCTCGCCCGATCCCCGCTTGATGGCCCGGTCGATGGTGTCGATCGGCACCGAGGCGTCGCGCGCCTTGGTGTACATGGTGCGCAGGGTGGCGTTGGCCGAGAGGTCGCTGCCGCCCTCGCGGGCCGCCACCTCGATCTGGCGGATCAGCTTGGCGAAGACCTTCGCCCGCGCCGCGTCCTTGGCGCCCTTCTGGTGCTTCGTGGTCGCCCACTTGGAGTGCCCTGACATGGCCTAGCCGGCCTCCTCGCTCGTCATCTCCAGGAACATCCGGTGCAGCCTACGGTCCCCGGTGAGCTCCGGGTGGAACGAGGCCACCAGCACGCTCCCCTGCCGGCACACCACCGGAAGGGGCGGCACGTCACCGGCGCCGGGCAGCGTAGCCAGGACGTCCACCCCCGGACCGGCCGCCTCGACGACCGGGGCCCGGATGAAGACGGCGGGGAGGGGCTCGGGCCCCAGGCCGTCGACGGGCAGCGCTGTCTCGAAGGATGCGGCCTGGCGCCCGTACCCGTTGCGGCGGACCTGAAGGTCGATGGCGCCGAACCGGCGCTGGTCAGGCCGGCCGTCCAGGACGTCGGTGGCCAGCAGGATCATCCCTGCACAGGTGCCGAAGACAGGGAGGCCGGCGGCGATGGCGGCGGCCAACGGGTCGTGCAGGCCCGAGGAGCCGAGGAGGAGCGACAGGGTCGTGGACTCGCCTCCGGGCAGGACCATCCCGGACAGACCCGACAGGTCGTCCGGGCGGCGGACGGGACGGACGTCCGCGCCCAGGTCGACGAAGGCACTGGCGTGCTCCCGGACGTCGCCCTGGAGGGCGAGGATGCCGACGGTCACTGTGCGGGACGTCTGGGCCGATGGGACCGCCGCCGGACGGCGGACGTCACCAGCCCCGGTCGGCCAGGTGGACGCCGAGGGTGCCGATCTCCTGGCCGGCCATGGCGTCGCCCAGGCCGGTGGAGACCTTGGCCACCAGGTCGGCGTCGGTGTAGTGGGCGGTGGCCTCGACCACGGCCCGGGCCATGAGCGAGGGGTTGGCGCTCTTGAAGATGCCCGAGCCCACGAAGACGGCCTCGGCACCCAGCTGCATGACCAGCGAGGCGTCGGCCGGGGTGGCGATCCCGCCCGCGCAGAACAGCGGCACAGGGAGGCGGCCCGTCTCGGCGATCTCCTGGACCAGCCCGACCGGCGCCTGGAGCTCCTTGGCCCAGGCGAAGAGCTCGGGCTGGTCGGCCTGGGTGATCTTGCGGATGTCACCCAGGATCGCCCGCAGGTGGCGGACGGCCTCGACGATGTTGCCGGTCCCGGCCTCACCCTTGGACCGGATCATGGCCGCGCCCTCGGCGATCCGACGGAGCGCCTCGCCCAGGTTGGTGGCACCGCAGACGAAGGGCACCTCGAAGGCCCACTTGTCGATGTGGTGGGCCTCGTCGGCCGGGGTGAGCACCTCGCTCTCGTCGATGAAGTCCACACCGAGGGCGGCCAGCACCTGCGCCTCGGCGAAGTGGCCGATGCGGGCCTTGGCCATGACCGGGATGGTCACGGCGGCCTTGATCCCCTCGATGAGCGCCGGATCGCTCATCCGGGCCACACCGCCGTCCCGGCGGATGTCGGCCGGGACTCGCTCGAGGGCCATGACGGCCACGGCGCCGGCGTCCTCGGCCACCTTGGCCTGCTCGGCGTCGACGACGTCCATGATGACGCCGCCACGGAGCATCTCGGCCAGGCCGCGCTTGACGGTGAAGGTTCCGGTGGGCCGGGAGTCGTCGGAGGTGGAGCGGTCGGTCATGGCCCGAGTCTATCCGGGCCGTCCGGCGGACCCTCCCGGCCGGCCCGGCCGGCCGGGCCGGCGTGCGGGTCGAGGAGCGGTGCGGTCAGCGCACCGTGAGGGCAGCAGCGCGGACCCGGGTGTCATCCAGGTCCCCGGTGCCGTCCCCCGCCGGAGCCACGCCAGCCAGGGGGTCGATCCAGAGCCAGCGGGTGCACCGGGCCAGCCGGCCCGCACCGGGCGGCCACGGAGCGTCTGACTCCTCGGCCGCCATCGACGCCAGGGCGCCGGCGATCCCGTCGGGATAGCGGACGACCTGGGCCGCCCGCTGGTCCGCTGCGAACTCCCGGCCCGCACCGCACCAGCGGTGCACGGCGGAATCCCCGGCCGCCTCGCCGGCGATGCGTCCCCACAGCGAGGCCACCTGCACGGCCACCGCAGCGACCGCAGCGTCGTCCCGCTTCACATGCACCAGCTCGTGGGCCAGCACCCCTTCGAGCTCCACCAGGCTGAGACGCTCCTCCAGGCCGCTGGTGACCACCAGGGTCGTGCGGTGGGCGTCGCGGCCCACCACCAGGGCGTTGGCCAGCGGGCTGTCCACCACCCAGATCTCCGGTCGGTCCAGGCCCATGGTGGCGCACAGGCCCTCCACCAGGTTGTGGAGCCGGGGCCGGTCGGCCTCGAGGCTCGGTCGCGCTCCCAGCGCCGACACCACGCGGCCGGCCGCCGTCGCTCGGATCCACGCCGCCAGCGCAACGGTGACGGCCACCAGCACGACCAGGGCCACCACCACGAATCCGAGGACGGCCACGATCACGCCGAGGACCAGCCCGACGATGGCGGAGGGGATCAGGCAGAGGAGGGCGAGGCGGCGCCGGTTGGCCTGGGCCGCCGCCTCGTCGGCCAGCTCGGCCGAGCGGTCGATGCGCACGACGGGTGCCGGGGCATCGGAGCGGCGCCGCCCGTCACCGGTCGGCCGCCCACCCCCCGGGCCGGAGCGACTCCCGCCCGAGCCACTGCCACCGGAGCGATTGCCACCGGACCTGTTTCCACCCGAGCGATTGCCACCCGAGCGATTGCCGCCGGACCGGTTGCCGCCCGAGCCAGCGCCCCCCGAACGGCCACGAGAGCCCCGGCTTCCGCTCTGGCTCCGCCCGCCCTGCGGCCCCCGTCCTCCCGATCCGCCCGAGCGGCCGCCAGACGCAGCAGGGGCGCCGGAGCGGGGCGGACGGTCGGAGGAGGCGTCGGCACTCATGATCGGAGCAGTGTACGACCGCTCAGGCCGGGCCGGAGCCGACCAGCGACCGGTAGCGCTCCTCGTAGCGTCCGGCCAGGGCGGACATCGACCATCCGGCCGCTCGCTCGGCCGCCCGGGCCAGCCACCGCTCCCGGTCGGCGGCCACCGTGCCGTCCAGCACGCCGACCAGGGCCTCGGCCAGAGCAGACGGGTCGCCAGGAGGCACCAGCACGGCGCATCCTCCGGCGGCGTCCCGGTAGCCGTCGATGTCCGAGGCCACCACCACGGTGCCGGCGGCCATGCCCTCGAGGAGGACGAGGCCGAAGGACTCGCCGCCCAACGCCGGTGCGGCCAGCACATCGGCGGCCACCAGGCGGCGATCCTTCTCCACCTCGCCGAGGACGCCCAGCCAATGGCGGCCCGGTCCCCCGGGATGGCGCTCCCGCAGCGCAGCCGTCTCGGGCCCGTCTCCGGCCACCCACAGGGTCGCAGCGGGCGCAGCGCCGCTCCCGACCACCCGGTCCCAGGCCTCGAGCAGCACGGCGAGGCCCTTGCGTTCCTCGTGGCGGCCCAGGAAGAGCACGGTCGGTCCTGTCGTGGGCCACGGCTCGACCCCGTAGCGGTCGGTCTCCACCCCGTTGAAGAGCACGTCGTAGGTCCCACCCAGGGCCCCTCGGGCGGTGGACGCCGCAGCTTCCGAGACGGCCACCCGGAGATCGAGGCGTCGGGCCAGGCGACGGGCCAGGGGGCCGAGGACGGCATACAGGGCGCTCCCCCCGCTCCGGTGGAACGTCCCCACCACGGGAGGCCGTCGGCCGGCGGCCAGCACGGCGTAGGTCAGGCCCGGGGCGAAGGGCTCATGGAGGTGGACCACGTCGGGACCGAGCCGGCGCAGGGCCTCCAGCCCCCGCCGGGCCGCCACCGGGGAGAGGGCGACGGGGGCCAGCGAGCCGTTGGCCGGGAGGGCCACCGACCGACCGGTCACCACCACCTCGCACCCGTCGGGCACGTCGGCGGGATCGTCCACCGGGGCGAAGACCACGGCCCGGTGCCCTCGGGCACCGAGGCTCCGGGCCAGTCCCACCACCTGGCCCTGGACTCCGCCGGGCCGGGACAGGCTGTAGGGGCAGACCAGCGCGACCGTCAGGGGCCCGGCACCACCGGGCCCGGTCACCAGGGCGTTCCGCCGGGTGGGATGGGACCTCGGCGGGCACCCGTCCCCCCGGGTGCGGGCGTGTCAACCGCCTCCGGAGCAGGCGACGGGGCACGAAGGCCCGATGGTCCCGGGTCCGGCGCCGGCAGATCCTCGACGGGCGCTCGGAAGCCACGCCGGGCGGCGCGCTGCTGCTTGATCTCGTACATGTCGTCGTCAGCCAGGCCGAGCAGGTGGGAGTAGTCGGCCCGGGGGTCATCGGTCATGGTGGCGCCCACCGAGGCCCGGACCCGCACGCTGGCCCCGAGGAGGCGGTACGGCTGACGCACGGCGGCGTCGATGCGCTCCCGCATGGCCTCGAGCTCGGACTCCCCGTCCTGGATGCGGCACATCACCACGAACTCGTCGCCAGACAGACGGGCCACGGTGTCCCCCGGCCGGACGGCGGCGAGCAGCCGGTCGGCCACCGCCTTCAGCAGCTCGTCGCCCATCCGGTGCCCGTGGTGGTCGTTGACCGACTTGAAGCCGTCGAGGTCGAGCAGGTACACCGCCAGGGCCGGCCGGCCGGATCGGCGCCGTTCGCCGCCCTCGCCCGGGCGCCGCCAGTGGGCCGGGGCCCGGTCGTCCGAAGGTGAGCCCAGGCCGGCGATGGCCGCCTGTATGGCTTCGTAGAGCTTGAGCCGGTTGGCCAGGCCGGTGAGCTGGTCGTGGTAGGCGAGGTGGCGCAGCACGTCCCGGGACCGGCGCTCGTCGGTCACGTCGTGCATGGCCACCACGGCCCCGAGCTTCCAGCCGAACTCGTCCTGGAGGGCCTGGCCGTTGAACCGCACCACCCGCTCGCTGCCGTCCGAGATGACCAGCAAGAGCTCGTAGTCCTGGACCCGGCGGCCCGCCATGGCCAGCAGGAGGGGCAGCTCCTCGTTGCTGACGGGCCGTCCGTCCAGGTGGAACAGGTTCCGGCTGATCGGATGGCGGCCGATCGGCTCTTCGACCGGGGTGAGCCCGTACATCTCCCGGGCCGCCGAGTTGAAGACCGTCATGCGACCCTGGGCGTCGCAGGCCACGATCCCCTCGTCGAGGGTCTCGAGGAGCACCCGCAGGAACTCCCGCTCCTGGCGGAGGGCGTACTCGGCATCGTGCTTGTCGGTGACGTCGCTGAAGGTGGCCACCGCCCCGGCGAGGTTGCCGTCGGCCGTCGTCACCGGGGTGACGTTGACCTGGGCCCAGTGCACCCCCTCGCCGTCCCACCGGTAGCCGATCACGGCGCCCACCAGCTGCTGGTTGACCTGGAGGCTGACCAGGACCGGGTGCTCGTCGAGATCCACCTCCTGCCCGTCACGGTCGACCATGGCCAGGCCGGCGGCCATCTTGTCGGCCAGGACCGAGGCGAAGGTCCGGCCGACGAGCTCGGTCCGGTCCAGCATCAAGAGGCGCTCCAGGGCCTGGTTGACCCGCACGATGGTGCCGTGGAGGTCCACCACCAGCAGGCCGTCGGCCAGCGCCTCGACCAGCGCCGTCTGCCGACGGTCGACGTCGCGCACCCGGGCGGCGACGGCGGAGCGGTCGGTCACGTCCCGGGCGAACAGCACGGCACCGGGGGTGGCGCCGAGGGGCTGGTGGGCCACCCGGACGGCGAGGTCGAGCGGCTGGCCGTCACGTCGGAACATGCGGCAGACCAGGTCGACCGAGGTGGCACGCCCGGCGATCACGTCGTCGACCGAGGAAGCCAGTCTCCGGGTGTCCTCCGGTTTGGTCAGGGCCAACAGGTCCCGGCCCACGATCCGGCTGCCGTCGATCCCGAGAGCCCACTCGGATCGCTCGCTGATGAAGCAGACCCGCCGGTCGGCCGAGACGAGGGCGACGATGTCGGCCCCATCCGCCGACTCCGGTGGCGCCGCAGCCGGCAGTGCCGACGAGGACGCGGTCGCCCGGTCCGCACCGTTCCGCCCAGAGTCGGCCGGCGGACCGGCCCCGTCCGGCTGCGCCGCCGTCATCGCGGTCTCCACGGCCAGCCGGCGGGCCGCCATGGCCACGGCCTCGGGCGATCCCGGGGCGATGGGGCCGCGCCGCACGGGTGCGGCGGCGCTGTCGGCGTCGGCCAGCTCGGGCACGGGCCGGGACGCCGGGCGTCCCGGGGCACCGCTGCCGTCGTCGGGCGCTGCGGGCATCTC
>CAXBRB010000109.1:0-9448 GCA_963977795.1 uncultured Acidimicrobiaceae bacterium | reverse complement strand
GGGCTGGGACCGGACCCCTTCGCCCCGGGGCGAAGGGGTCCGGTCCCAGCCCGCCACCGGCACTGGAGCAGCACCGGTGGCCATCCGGCCCGGCGCCCCAGAGGACCACCCCGACGCCGAGCCGGCGACCCGGACCCTGCGGATCGTCCCCTGGCGGGATCCGGTGGCCGACCCCCTCGGCGTCCACCCGTGCAGCCGCTACGTCGAGCTCTACTGGCTCGGCATCATCGGTCCGTCCACGACGTGGCTGCTCCGGCGCCTGACCTACGGCCTCGAGTTCCACGGCGACGGGTTCGACCTCCACCTGGCCGACACCGCCCGGGCCCTCGGCCTCGGCGACCGCATGGGTCGCAACGGCCCCTTCCGCCGGGCCCTGGCCCGCCTGGTCACCTTCGAGCTGGCCCGTCCCCACGGTGCCGACGGCCTGGCCGTCCGCACCGCCGTCCCCCCGCTCCCCCTCCGCCACCTGACCAAGCTGCCCGAGTCGCTCCAGCGGAGCCACCGCCGCTGGCAGGCCGAGCAGCGCCTTCCCGAGGGCGAGCAGGTCCGGCTGCGGGCCGTGCGGCTGGCCGGCGGGCTGGCCGGGGACGGCAAGACCCGGGCCGAGATCGAGGGCCGGCTGGCCGAGTGGCAGTTCCACCCGGCGGTGGCCTTCCACGCCGCCCGGACGGCGACGCAGCCCGGCGGTGCCGGAGCCCAGGAGCAGAAGAACGTCGGCTCGCCGGGCTCCCGGACCGGCGGGGGTGGGACATGCCCCGGAAACGCCGGCGGCCCGACCCCGGGGTCCGACGACGGACCCGGGATTGGTCAGCCGGGGTCGCCCTCGTAGCCGGCCGGGGTGAGGCCCCAGTAGGAGTCGGCCGGGGCGATCTCGCCCTTGATCACCTGGTCGATGACCCGGCAGATGGGCAGCTCGAGCCGGAAGCGACGGGCCAGCTCCAGGGCCGTGCTGGCCGTGTTCACGCCCTCGGCCACCATGTGCATCTCGGCCAGGATGTCGGCCAGGGCACGGCCCTTGCCCAGCTGCTCGCCCACCCGGCGGTTCCGGCTGTGGGGGCTGATGCAGGTGGCGATCAGGTCGCCCATGCCGGCCAGGCCGGCGAACGTCGTGGCCTTGGCCCCCATGGCCTCGCCCAGCCGGATCAGCTCGGCCAGGCCGCGGGACATGACGGCGGCCCGGGTGTTGTCGCCGACGCCGAGGCCCTCGCCGATGCCGGCGGCGATGGCGATGACGTTCTTCAGCGCACCGCCCAGCTCACAGCCGATCACGTCGTCGTTGGTGTAGACCCGGAAGAGCCCCTTCATGAAGACCTTCTGGATGGCCGTGGCCACCTCCAGGTCCTCGGTGGCCACCACGGCGGCAGCCGCCTTCCCGGCCAGGATCTCGCTGGCCACGTTGGGACCGGTCAGGGCGGCCACCGGATGGCCGGGCACGACCTCCTTGATGACCTGGGTCATCCGCAGGTGGGAGTCCCGCTCGAGCCCCTTGGACAGGCTGACCACGGGGATCCACGGGCGCATGTGGGGAGCGGCGTCGGCCATCACACGGCGGAAGCCCGACGTGGGGACACCGACCACCAGCATGTCGGCCGACGCCACGGCGGCGGCCAGGTCGGACGTGGCCCGCAGGTCGGGGTCCAGGGTGAACCCGGGGAGGTAGGCCGGGTTGACGTGGTCGCGGTCGATGGAGGCGGCCACCTCGGGATCACGGGCCCAGATGGTGGTCGGGTGCCGGTCGGCCACGAGGGAGGCGACCGTCGTCCCCCACGACCCTCCCCCGAGGACGGTGATGTTCACGGGGGCAACCTACCCCACCCCCTCCCCCGGCGCCCCGGAGCGCGCCGCCCCGGAGCGCGCCGACACGCACCGGCCATCGGCGCACCGGCCATCGCCGCGCCGCAGGCCAAGATGGGACGTGGCCGCACCCGACCCCGCCGAGCTCGACGCCCTGGCCGCCCACTGGCGGGACACGGCCCGCGACAGCTTCGCCGGGTACGCCCCGCTCTATGAGCGGATCGCCCGGGCCGCCGCCGACGACCGGGACCTTCTGGCCCGGGTCCTGGCCGAGCCCCGGGGGGCGCACTGGTCGATGCCGCTCCTGGCCGCCGTCCACGACCTCCTCCTGGCCGAGCCCGACCTGGAGCTGGCGGCGATCTACCGCGGCGAGTCGGACGGCGACCCGGCTCCCCTCTTCCTGGCCCTGGCCCGCGACCGGTGGGACGACGTGGCTGCACGGCTCCGCACGCGGCACATCCAGACCAACGAGCCGGGCCGCACCGCGGTGCTCGTCCCGGCCCTGACCTGGCTGGCCCGGGCGACGGACCGGCCCCTGGCCCGCCTCGACGTGGGGGCCAGCGCCGGGCTCACCCTCCTGGCCGACCGCTACCGCCTGGACTACGGGACCCACGGGACCACCGGGCCGGCCGGCTCACCGGTGGTCGTGCCGTGCCAGGTGACGGCCGGTGCGCCGCCGATCGCCCCGGAGGTGCCGGCCCTGGCGGCCTGCGTGGGGCTCGACCGGGACCCGATCGACGTCACCGACGAGGTGGACCGGCGGTGGCTGGTGGCCTGCACGTGGCCGGGGACGGACCGGACCGGGCGCACGGCCGCCGCCCTGGAGCTGGCCCGCCAAGAGCCGCCGGACGTGCGCCGGGGCGACGGCGTGGCCGACCTGGCCGCCACAGCGGCGGGCCTTCCCAGCGATGCCGCCGTGGTCGTCACCACCTCGTGGGTGGTCGGCTACTTCGACACCGACGCCCGGGCCGCCTTCGGCCGGGCGCTGGCCGACCTGGCCGCCGGACGGCCGGTGGCCTGGGTGGCCATGGAGGGGCCCGGGGTGGCCGACGAGGTGGCCCGGGCGACCGCCGCCCCGGCGGCCCACATCACCGAACGGTCGTGGGACGTCAGCCTGCTCTCGGTCACGCTCCTCCGCGGGGACCAGGCCGTCCACCACCACCTCGGCGACGTCCACCACCACGGCCGGACCATGGACTGGCAGATCGACGGGGCTCCCGACCCCTTCTGGGCGCTGGGCTGACGGCGGGGCCGGGCCGGGCCTGTCCGTCGCGCCGGATCAGGGGCGAGGGCGGGCGGCCAGCCAGCGGGCGAACGTCTCCGATCCGGCCAGGGCCACCAGGGTGCGCACCCCGAACCCGCTCCCGCCCTTGGACCGGTACCACCGGCTGTCGTCGGTCCGGGACGGGCCGGCGATGTCGAGGTGGGCCCAGGGCAGGGACTGCACGAACTCGGCCAGGAGGAGGGCGGCGCTGATGGTCCCGGCCTGGCCGGCCTTCCCCATGTTCTTCATGTCGGCGATCTCGGACTCGATGTGGTCCTTGTAGTCCTCGGGCAGGGGGAGCGGCCAGGAGGGCTCGCCGGCCTCGTCGCCGGCCGCCGCCACCAGGTCGCGCAGCTCGGTGTCGTTGCCCAGCAGGCCGGCGATGTCCTTGCCCAGGGCCACGATGGCCGCCCCGGTCAGGGTGGCGAGGTCGATGATGGCGTCGGGGGCGGACTCGGCGGCCAGGGTCAGGCCGTCGGCCAGGATGAGCCGGCCCTCGGCGTCGGTGTTGAGGACCTCGATGGTCTTGCCCGACCGGGTGGTCAGCACGTCGCCCGGCTTGGTCGCCGTGCCGCTGGGCATGTTCTCGGTCATGGGAGTCCAGGCGACGATCGGGGTGCGCATCCCCAGGGCGGCGGCGGCGTCCACGGCGGCCAGCACGGCGGCCGCCCCGCCCATGTCGGTCTTCATGGTCTCCATGCCGCCCGCCGGCTTGAGGGAGAGCCCCCCGGAGTCGAAGGTGATGCCCTTGCCGACCAGGGCCAGCTGGGGGGTCCGCCCGTCGAAGTCCCACGGGTCGGAGGGCTGGTAGGCGACCCGGACCAGACGGGGGGGCTGGGCCGATCCGGCAGCCACGCCGAGGAGGCCGCCCAGGCGCTCGGCGGTGATCCGCTCCTCGTCCCAGACCTCGACGGTCACGCCGGGCACGCCGGCGAAGCGCTCGACCACGGCGTCGGCAAAGGCGGCCGGAGTCAGGTCGCTCGGCGGCCGGTTGACCAGGTCGCGGGCGAACGCCACCGAGTCGGCCACCCGGGCGCCCCGGGACGCACCGGCCGCCACCTCATCGGCGGCGGTCCCGGCCGCCCCCCGCAGGACCAGGGTGGTGAGAGCCGGCGAGGGATCGGTGCTGCGGAACTCGTCGTAGCGGTAGGTGGCCAGCCTCCCGGCCTCGGCGGCGGCGGCGGCCACCGTGGCGGCGTCGGCCCCGTCCACCTCGGGCAGGACCAGGAGGGCGGCGGCACCGGTGCCGGCGGCCCGGACGAACGAGGCGGCCGCCCGCCGGAGCAGCTCCACCCCGCGGGGACCGGTCAGGCCGGACGCCGGGCCCAGACCGACCAGGACCAGGTCCGGGGTCCCGCCGTCCATGGTCCGCACCACGGCGGTCTGCCCGACCTTGGCGGCAAAGCCCTGCCGGGCGCACCAGGCGGCGTCCAGGGCCTCCGGCAGGGCCACGCCCGGGACGGCGTCCGGCCCGCAGGCGGCGACGGGGCCGTCTGCGCCGGACACGCACGGCACCCCGACGGCCACCAGGCCCTCGGGCAGGTCGGTCCCGGCCGGTGCGGTCACCTCGAGCATGCGTCTCTCCAGTCGGTTCGGCCCGCAGGCCCGCGGGCGGCTCGGAGCCGGCGTCGCCGGCAGGGGTTCAGGTCTCGGGGTCGGCGGCCCGGCGGCGGGCGCCCCGGGCCAGGAGGTGCTCGTCACCCTCGGCCCACCGGGCCATGGCCCACAGCAGGTCCGACAGGCGGTTCAGGTAGCGGCCGACCAGGGAGCCCTCGACGGGCGACGCCACCAGCAGCCGCTCGGCCCGGCGCACGATGGTCCGGGCCAGATCGAGGGCGGCCGAGGCCCGGGTGGCCCCGGGGATGACGAAGTCGTCGGGCATGGCGACCTGGGCGATCAGCTCGTCGATGGCCTCCTCGAGGCCGGTCACCATCTCTTCGGTCACCAGGGTCCGTCCCGGCTCCAGGCGGTCCCGGTGGGAGGGGTCGGTGGTGATCTCGGCCATCAGGACGTAGAGCTGGCGCTCGAGGAGGGTGAGGCGGCGGTCCAGCTCGGAGCCCGGCTCGGCCTCGGCCCGGGCCAGGCCCATGGCCGCCTGAGCCTCGTCGACCGTGCCGGTCACCTGCATCATCGGCGAGTCCTTGCGCACCCGGCCGCCGTGCAGCAGGCCGGTGGTCCCGTCGTCGCCGGTCTTGGTGTAGATCCTCAGCACGCGTCGCTCACGGGGGTCCGGGCAGTGGTCACGGAGCCGAGGCTAGACGACGGCCCGCCGGCACCGTCCCCGACGGCAGCCGGACCGGCGCCCCGCCTGCGGTGCACCTCCGGTGCAGGGGCCGACGCGGGGTCGTGGACGGCGCCGGTGCGCCACTATCGTTGGAAGACCATGGCTCCCCACCGCACCGAGGCCAGCTACCTCGACGCCGTCGCCGAGCGCGTCGTCATCTTCGACGGCGCCATGGGCACCAACCTCCAGCTGGCCGGCCTCACCGCCGACGACTTCGGCGGGCCCGACCTCGAGGGGTGCAACGAGCTCCTGGTGGTCACCCGGCCCGACGTGGTGGAGCAGGTCCACCGCTCCTTCTTCGCCGTGGGCTGCGACGTGGTGGAGACCGACACCTTCGGGGCCTTCGCCCCGGTCCTGGCCGAGTACGGCCAGCAGGACCGGGTGCGCGAGCTCAACCTGGCCGCCGTGGCCGCGGCCCGCCGGGCCGCCGAGGAGTACGCCACCCCGGACAAGCCCCGGTGGGTGGCCGGGAGCATCGGGCCGGGCACCAAGTTCCCCACGCTCGGGCAGAGCCGCTACGCCGAGCTGCGCGACGCCTACGAGGAGCAGGCCGACGCCCTCATCGAGGGCGGTGCCGACCTCTTCCTGATCGAGACCGTCTTCGACCTGCTCCAGGCCAAGGCGGCCATCAACGGGGTGCGCCGGGCCATGCGCCGGGCCGGCGTCCGCCTCCCCATCCAGACCCAGGTCACCATCGAGCTGACCGGCACCATGCTGCCGGGCACCGAGATCGGCGCCGCCCTGACCGCCCTGGCCGCCATGGACGTGGACGTCATCGGCCTCAACTGCGCCACGGGGCCCTCGGAGATGTTCGAGCCCCTCCGCCACCTGGCCGGCCACGCCGCCATGCCCATCTCGGCCCTGCCCAACGCCGGGCTGCCCTCGGTGGTCGACGGCGCCATGCACTACGACCTCGGGCCGGCCGACCTGGCCGAGTACCACCGCCAGTTCGTGTCCGAGCTCGGGGTCTCGGTCATCGGCGGCTGCTGCGGCACCACCCCGGACCACCTGGCCGCCGTGGTCGAGGCCTGCGCCGGGCTCACCCCGGCCCGCCGCACCCCTGCCCCCGAGGTCGGGGCGGCCTCCATCTACACCTCGGTCCCCTTCGCCCAGGACGGCTCGTTCCTGGTGGTGGGCGAGCGGACCAACGCCAACGGCTCCAAGAAGTTCCGGGAGGCCATGCTGGCCGGCGACTGGGACACGTGTGTGGCCATGGCCAAGGAGCAGGTCCGGGAGGGCTCCCACCTCATCGACGTGTGCGTGGACTACACCGGCGCCGACGGCGTGGCCGACATGGAGGAGATCGCCTCGCGCTTCGCCACCCAGTCCACCGTCCCGCTCATGGTCGACTCCACCGAGGCCCCGGTGATCGAAGCCGCCCTGTCGTGGCTGGGGGGACGGGCCGTCATCAACTCGGTCAACCTCGAGGAGGGCGACGACGAAGGGACCCGGCTCGACTCGTTCCTCACCCTGGCCAAGGAGTTCGGGGCGGCGGTGGTCTGCACGTGCATCGACACCGAGGGGCAGGCCCGCACGGCCGAGTGGAAGCTGCGGGCGGCCCGGGCCATCCACGACGTGGCCACGGAGCGCTACGGCCTGCGCCCCGAGGACCTCCTCTTCGACCCGCTGGCCCTGCCCCTGTCGACGGGCATGGAGGAGAGCCGCCGGGACGGCATCGAGACCATCGAGGGCATCCGGCGGATCAAGGCCGAGCTGCCCGGGGTCTCGACCGTGCTCGGCCTGTCCAACATCTCCTTCGGCCTCAACCCCGCTGCCCGCCAGGTCCTCAACTCGGTCTACCTCCATGAGTGCATGGAGGCCGGCCTCGACGGGGCCATCGTGCACGCCTCGAAGATCCTGCCTCTGGCCAAGATCGACGAGCGGGCCCGGGAGGTCTGCCTCGACCTGATCTACGACCGCCGCCGGGACGGCTACGACCCGCTCACCGAGCTGCTGGCCCTCTTCGAGGGGGTCTCGGCGTCCTCGGTCTCGGCGGGCGAGGACCGCTCGGGCTGGACCGTCGAGCAGCGGCTCGAGCACCGGATCATCGACGGGGACCGCAACGGCCTCGAGGACGAGCTGGACGAGGCCCTGGCCGGCGGGATCGCCCCCCTGGCCATCATCAACGACGTGCTGCTGTCCGGCATGAAGACCGTCGGCGACCGCTTCGCCTCCGGGGAGATGCAGCTCCCCTTCGTGCTGGGCTCGGCCGAGACCATGAAGACGGCGGTGGCCCACCTCGAGCCCCACATGGAGAAGGCCGACCAGGGCGGCAAGGGCACCATGGTGCTGGCCACGGTCAAGGGCGACGTCCACGACATCGGCAAGAACCTCGTCGACATCATCCTCACCAACAACGGCTACACGGTCCGCAACCTGGGGATCAAGATCGGGATCGCCGAGATGGTCCAGGCCGTGGAGGAGTTCGGGGCCGACGCCATCGGCATGAGCGGCCTGCTGGTGAAGTCGACCCTCATCATGCGGGAGAACCTGGAGGAGCTGAACCGCCGGGGCCTCTCCCACATCCCGGTGATCCTGGGCGGCGCCGCCCTCACCCGCTCGTACGTCGAGCGGGACCTCCGCGAGGTCTACGAGGGGCGCCTCTTCTACGGCAAGGACGCCTTCGAGGGCCTGCGCACCATGGACCGGCTGATGGAGCTGGCCCGGACCGGCGAGGACGACCCGGACTTCGGCCGGGAGATCACCGGCCGGGACACCGGGCCCCGCAAGAGCGAGCTGCGCCGCCAGGCGGCCGAGGAGGCCCGGGCCCGGGGTGAGGCGCTGCCCGCCCGCTCGCCCGAGGTGGCCGACGACAACCCGGTGTTCCGCCCGCCCTTCACCGGCAGCCGGGTGGCCAAGGGGATGGCCGTGGACGAGGTGGCTGAGTACCTCAACGAGACCGCCCTCTTCCGCAACCAGTGGGGCTTCCGGCCCGAGGAGGGCGAGGACGACGCCGCCTTCAAGGACCGGGTCCGCCCCCTGCTGCGCGAGCAGCTGGCCGAGGCCAAGGCCGAGCAGCTCCTGGTCCCCCAGGTCGCCTGGGGCCACTTCCCGGCCAACGCCGACGGCGACGACCTGGTCATCTGGACCGACGAGCGCCGGTCGGAGGAGCGGGTGCGCTTCGCCTTCCCCCGTCAGGTCGAGGCCCCGTTCCTCTGCATCGCCGACTTCTTCAAGACGGCGGCCTCGGGCCAGGAGGACTGGGCCAGCTTCCAGGTGGTGACCATGGGGCACCGGGTGTCGGAGGAGTCGGCCCGGCGCTTCGCCGCCGACGAGTACCAGCAGTACCTCTACCTGCACGGCCTCGGCGTCGAGATGGCCGAGGCCCTGGCCGAGTACTGGCACCGCCGGATCCGCGAGGAGCTGGGCTTCGCCGACGAGGACGGCCCCACGCTCACCGGCCTGTTCCGCCAGAAGTACCGGGGCGGCCGCTACTCGTGGGGCTACCCGGCGTGCCCCCGGCTGGAGGACAACGCCACCGTGGTCGAGCTCCTCGAGGCCGACCGGATCGGCGTGGACGTGTCCGAGGGGTTCCAGCTCCACCCGGAGCAGTCGACCACGGCCATCATCTGCCACCACCCCCAGGCCAAGTACTTCATCGCCTGAGGGCCAGGCCGGTCCCCGCTCGTCCCGACCGGGCCTGCCCGGCCCTGGTCGGCCTGGCCGCTCTCAGCCCGGGCCGAGGAGCCGCTTGAAGCCCCGGTGGGTGGCCTGGAAGCCGTGGCGCTCGTAGAAACGGTGGGCGTCGGGCCGCTGCACGTTCGACGTCAGCTGCACCCGGTAGCACCCGGCCTCGGCGGCCCGGGCCACGGCGGCCTCGAGCAACGTCCCGCCGACGCCACGGCCCCGCACCTCGGGGTGGACGTGGACGGACTCCACCTCGGCGCACCACCCGCCCCGCTGCTGGAGGTGCCGGAAGACGATCAGCTGGCAGACCCCGACGACCGCACCGTCGACCTCGGCCACCAGGACTGCGCCCGGCCCCCCGGCCTGCTCGGCGATGACGGCACGGTACGTGGTGAGATCACCGGGGTCCTCCCGGCCGCCGACCAGGGCCCCGAGCATCAGGAGCTCCACGATCCTGCCGGCGTCGTCGACCACGGCAT
>CAXBRB010000108.1:0-9492 GCA_963977795.1 uncultured Acidimicrobiaceae bacterium | reverse complement strand
TTTTTAATGATACGGCGACCACCGAGATCTACACTCTTTCCCTACACGACGCTCTTCCGATCTCGGCCGCCGCCTCGCCTCGCAGGCGCCGCGAGATGCGGGGGTCGCGGTGCCCGTCGAGGTCGCCCGAGCGCCCGCCGGCCACCCGGTGGGCCGTGGTCCCCTCGGCGCCGAAGCGGCCGAGGACGTCGGCGTCGGGCAGGACGGCGAACGCCCCCAGGGTGCGGATGCCGAGCCGGCCGAGCAGCTGGGCGAGGTCGTCGAGGCCGAGGACGGCCACGGGCAGGGGGGCGAGGAAGGCGGCGGCGTCGCCGGCGGGCACCACCACCCCGGCCCGGGCGGCCAGCTCAGCGGCGAAGAGCCCCTCGGCGATCCCCACCTCCGCCGGCGCCGCCCCCCGCTCGGTGGGCCCGGAGGCGGCCGTGCGCACCAGGTCGACCAGGGCCTCCTCGCCCCCGAAGTAGCGGGCCGGGCCGCGGGCAGGCAGCGAGCAGACCCCCAGGCGCACCGCCTGGACCCACGGGCAGTAGGCGCCGACGACGGCCACCACCTCGGCGAAGGACCGCAGGGCGGCACCCCCCTCGTCGTCGTCGCACAGGTCGGGGCGGCGGACGACCACCATGCGCTCCATCACGCCCCCACCGCCCCGATGCCGTCCCGGTCGGCGATGGCCGGCTCTGCCGCCCGCACCGTGCCGTCGCCGTCGGGCAGCCAGAGCCGGCACCGGACGGACCGGCCGGCCTGACCCCGGCCGCCGGCGGCCACCGTCATCCGCCGCCGGCGCAGGGGGCCGAGGCCGGACTCGGCGCCGTCCCACGTGGCGTCGTCGACCCGCAGGACGAGGTCGGCGCCCTCGGGCCAGCCGGCCCGGCCGGGGACGACGACGAGGACGGCCCGGCGCTCCCGGGCCCGGGCGGCCAGCCGGCGGGCCATGGTCGGCCGGGGCGGCACCGGCGGGCACACCACCACCACGTCCACCCCCTCCAGCAGGGCGGCGGCGGCTTCGGCCCAGGCCGGCCCGGGGCAGGGGACGACGGCCAGGCGGGTCAGGTCGATCCCCAGTGCCTCGGCGGCCTCCGCCCCCAGGTCGGCCCAGCCCACCAGGGAGCACCACGCCCCCGAGGCCGAGGCCGCGGCGACCAGGGCCAGAGCCAGGGAGCGCTCGCCGGCGGTCCGCTCGGCGCCGCCGCCCCGACGGCCGTCGCCCACCACCAGGGTGGTGCCCCGGCGCAGGGCCCCGTCGGGCAGCAGGCCGGCCAGGGGCGCGGGGACGGGGAGGAGGCGGGACCGGCTCGACACCAGGGGACGGGTGCGCTCGGCCAGCGAGGCCAGGGCAGCCAGGGCGGCCGGGTCCCGGCGACGGCGGGGCGGGACCCCGCCGGAGCGATCGAGGGACGGCCCGGCGGCCGTCGAAGCGAACATATGTTCGATGGTAGCGAGGGGGACCGACACCGGCCAGCGGGACCACCGGCCGTGGGGCCGTGGTCGCCGTCGGCGTCGACGGGGCATGCACGCCGTGGCCGGTCCGACGTCCGGGACAGGTGAGGGGTCGTCGGTATGGTGGACGGTGTGACGAAGATGAAGAAAGTGACCATCACCCTGTCGCAAGAGCAGGTGGACGCTGTCCGGGCCCTCGTCGGGCGGGGTCAGGCGGAGAGCATCTCCGGGTTCGTGCAGCATGCCGTGGCATCCGCCCTCCAGGATGAGGTCGGCTGGAGCCGGTGGCTGGACGGCGCGTTGGAGGAGACGGGTGGTCCGCTGACCGACGAGGAGCGGGCATGGGCCGACCTGGTCCTCCGTGCCGCCGGTGACGCACCGGCCAGCCGGTGGTGACCTCCGATCCCGACGACCTCCGCCGCCTCGAGCCGACCCTCGACGTGATCGCCGTCTGAGGCCGGCGGGCCGGTCGTGGACCGCCCCGGCTCGGCGTGCCACAGTGCCCGGTGGCCCGGCCGACCGGCGGGCGGGTCGGGAAGGGGGACCATGCGCCACGTCGTCGTCGAACGGCCGGGGGTGGTGGCCGTGCACGAGGCGCCCGACCCGGTGCTCCCCGGCCCGGACGGTGCCGTGGTGGCCGCCGCGGCCACGGCCATCTGCGGGTCCGACCTCCACTTCTACGACGGCGACCTCGACCTCGGGGTGCCGGTGGCCGTCGGGCACGAGGTCGTCGGCACGGTGCTCGAGGTCGGCCCCGACGTCCGCCGGTTCCGTCCGGGCGACCGGGTGCTGGTGGCCTCGGTGGCCGGGTGCGGGGCGTGCCCCGGGTGCAACGCCGGCGACCCCGTGACCTGCGTGCAGGGTCCCCGGATCTTCGGGTCAGGGATGCTCCCGGGCGGCCAGGCCACCGCCGTGGCCGTGCCGGCCGCCGACTTCCAGCTGCTGGCCGTGCCCGAGGGGCTCGACGACGAGGCCGCCCTCCTGCTGACCGACAACCTGGCCACCGGGTGGGCCGGGGCGCAGCGGGCCGACGTCCCGGCCGGCGGCACCGTCGTCGTCCTCGGCCTCGGCGCGGTGGGCCTGTGCGCCGTGCGCTCGGCCCTGGCCCAGGGGGCCGGGCGGGTCCTGGCCGTCGATCCCGTGCCCGGTCGGCGGGACCGGGCTGCCGCCTCGGGGGCCGAGCCGCTGGAGGGGCCGGCCGCAGAGGCCGTGCTGGAGGCCACCGACGGCCGGGGAGCCGACGCGGTGATCGACGCCGTGGCCACCGACACCTCGCTCGACGGCGCCCTGGCCGCCGTGCGGGCCGGCGGGACCGTCTCGGTCATCGGCGTCCACGGCCCCGTGCCGTATCCGCTGGACGCCCTGGGTGCGGTCCTCCGGAGCATCACCCTGCGCTTCACCCTGGCCCCGGTGCACCGGACCTGGGCCGACCTGGTGCCGCTGATCGTCTCGGGCCGGCTTCCCACCGGGGGGATCTTCACCCACGAGTTCCCGCTGGCCGAGGCCGAAGCGGCCTACGCCGCCGTGGCGGCCCGCAGCCCCGAGTGCGTCAAGGTCCTGCTGCGTCCGTGACCGTGCGGGGGCCGGCGGATTACCCGCCAGCGCCGGGTCGGGCGGTACGATCGGACCACCAGAGAAAGGAGGTGGTCCAGATCAGCAGTCAACGTTTTGGGACCCTGGAGGTGGCTGGCCGCTGAGGCGGCTCGCTGTTCCACCTGGCGAATCCCAGCCAGACACCCACCGGATCGCTCCGGCCGGACCGAGGTCCCATCCGGCGCAGCACGGACGACCGGTGTCTCTACAGCAGATCCACCCCGAGGGCGCCTCTCCGGAGGCGCCCTCGGGCGCGTCCGGACGTCCGTCGGCGGCCCGGACCGGCCTGGCACGTCGGAACGGGCGCGCTCAGGGGCGCATCGAGGTCTCGTCGACATCGAGGGCGGCCCGGACCTCGCCGGCCACGTGGCCCGAGACCTTCCGGCGCCGCACCAGCCGCTCGAGCTCGTCGCGCTCGGCGGCGATGACCTGACGGCGCAGCGACCGCTCGGCGGCCAGGTCGGCCACGGAGTCGGCCGGGCCGACGGTCGGCTCGTCGGGCCCTCCGTCGCCGGCCGGCCCGTCCAGCCGGCGGTCGAGGTGGTCCAGCTGGTGCTCGTAGGCCATCCGCACCCGGCCGACCACGGCGTCGGGCACCCCGCCCTCGTCGCCCAGGGCGTCGAGGTGGGCGAGGGCCACCACGGTGAGGCGGCGCCGGATCTCGGCGGTCCGGGTGAGGTCCTCGTCGCCCGGGCTGATGAGGCCGAGCCGGCGGATGAGCGGCGGGAGGGTCAGGCCCTGGCCCACCAGGGTGGCGGCGATGACGGCGAAGGTCAGGAAGATGACCAGGTCGCGGTCGGCGAAGCTCTGGGGGAGAGCCAGGGCGGCGGCCAGGCTGATGGCCCCGCGCATGCCGGCCCACCCGACCACGGTGGTCTCCCGCCAGGTGGCCGGCGTCCCCTGGTTGGCGCTGAAGAGGTGGCGGCCGCCGGGGAGGGCGGTGGCCCCGAACATCCAGGCCATCCGCACCCCGACCACCAGCACCACCACGATGAGGCCGTCCACGATCAGCGAGCGGGACGTGTGGGTCGTCAGGTGCTCGATGATCGGTCGGAGCTCGAGGCCGACCAGGAGGAAGGACAGCCCGGTCAGCAGGAAGACGATCAGGTCCCAGATCTCCCGCTGCTGGACCCGGGCCGCCGCGGTGAGCCGCCGTGCCCCGGAGCGGCCGAAGACCAGGCCGGCGGCCACCACGGCCAGCACCCCCGAGGCGCCGAGCCGGTCGGCCGGGAGGTAGGCGGCGAAGGGCAGGACGAGCAGGAGGGTGTTCTGGATGACCGGCGTCTGGGTGAAGCGCAGCAGCCACACGCCGGCCGCCCCCACGGCCAGTCCGATGGCCGTCCCGGCGGCCACGGCGAAGCAGAACGTGCCCACCACGTGGGCCAGCGTCACCGTGGCCCCCACCGAGGCCACGGCCACCTGGTAGGCGGTGAGCGCAGTGGCGTCGTTCATCAGGCCCTCGCCGCCCAGGATGGTCACCAGGCGCCGGGGCAGGCCGAGCTTTCCGGCGATCTGGGTGGCGGCCACCGAGTCGGGGGGCGAGACGATGGCCCCGAGGGCGAAGGCCACGCCCCAGGTGGCCCCCGGGACCAGGTGGTGGAAGGCCACGGCCACCACCGCCATGGTGGCCAGCACCAGTCCGACGGCCAGCAGGAGGATGGGGCGCCAGTGGGCCCGCAGCTCCTTGGCCGAGGTGTCGAGGGAGGCGTCGTAGATGAGCGGGGGGAGGAAGACCAGGAGGATCAGGTCGGGCTCGAGCTGGACCCGGTGGCGGACGGGCAGGACGGCAACCACCACCCCGGCCACCACCATGAGGATCGGGTAGGCGACCTTCAGCCGGTCGGCCACGGTGGCCACGGTGGCCACCACGATGAGGAGCCCGAGGATCTCGCCGATGGACACGGCCTACCAGCCCTGGGTGCCCGGGCCGCCCTTGAAGGGACCGGTGACCCCGCTCGTGATCCACCCGCCGTAGAAGCCGCCGGGCTGGGCCTCGGCCTGCTCGTCGCCGACCCAGCAGGCGTCCATGGGTCCGGCGTAGCAGGCCACGTGGCCGGCGATGGCGCCATAGGGGGCCCGGGGGGTGTCGTAGCCCCAGGCGGCATCCCGGGCCACCACACCGCCGCCGTGGACGTCGTAGTAGTGGGCCTCGCCCTTCCACTCGCACCACGAGGCCCGGTCGGTCCGCACCAGGGCGCCGGGGGCGAAGGCGGCGGCCGGGAGGTAGAAGTTGGGCGGGTGGCTGGTCTCCAGGATGCGCCAGGCCGCCGTGGTGTCGGCCACCGTCACGCCGCCGAGGACGATTCGGATGCGGGCCGCCACCGGCTCGAGAGCGGGCGGACGGGGGTAGTCCCACACCGACTCACGTCCGGGGACGCGCTCGACCGAGGACGGATCCGGGCGTGGCGAGGGGGCCCGGAAGAAGGAGCGGTCGGTCGGCATCCGACCAGCATGCCGTGCCTGGGCCCCCCGGGTGAGCCCCCGGGTGCCGCAGGCGTCCCGGCAGGTGCGTAACGGGTGCCGGTGTTCCGTCGTTGGTGGGGGAGAGGACCGTGCGGACGGGACCTCGGAGGACCGGGGGGCACGGGGCTCGCACCGGCGTCAGACGACAAGGAGCACCTGATGAAGAAGTTCGCACTCGCTGCAGCTGCGGTCGCCATGCCGATCGGCATCCTGGCCTCGACCTCGGGTCTGGCCTTCGCCGGTGGGCACGGTGGGTCCGGCAAGGTGGACGCCAGCCAGGACACCATCTCCTGCACGCTCGGCGCCGCCCAGGCGCAGCTCGCCCCCAAGGTCACCACCACCCCCAAGGCCAAGGTCAATTCGGTCATCGCCGTGAGCCTGACGGGGTGCACCGTCTCGGGCCCGACGGCCGCCGCCTTCACCGGCGTCACCGTGACCGGTGCGGGGACCGGCGTCCTCCACGCCTCCACCACCGGGGTCACCGGCCTGCCGGCCACCCTGGCCACCCGGGGCAAGATCACCATCCAGTGGTCGACTCCCGGCGTGCAGCTGAAGGTCCCCTTCAGCCAGCTCTCGGTGGGCAGCGTGACCGTGGGCACCAACGGGACCAACGCCACCGTGGCGATCTCGGCCACCTCGGTCAAGGGTGACTTCGGCGGTACCGACGCCGGCGCCACCTCGGCCATGCCCGCCACCACCACCCAGACCCTGGCGGACCTGGGCACGTCCATCACCACCGGCAACGGCCTCGGCCACGTGGACCTCGCCGGTTCGCTGAGCCTGGGCTGACGCCCGAAGACGAGGGGAGCGACGCCGCCGGCGTCGACTGAACGGAGGGGGTGGGCCCGGCCCACCCCCTCCGGCGCGTCCGGGACCCGATCGTGACCGGGTCGTGACCGGGCCGGGGCCGGGTGCTCCTAGCGACCGAGGTCGGTGGGCTCGACGCCGTCCCAGAGGCCGACGGGCGCCCCGCCGACCGGATAGTGCCCGGGCGGGCGTCCCACGTGGTTCTTGGACAGCCGGGCCTTCATGCCGTCGCTCAGGGCGTCGGCCTGGATCATCTCGATGTAGGTCGCCGTGGCGTTGCCCACGTCGAAGAAGTCGCGCTGCCAGCTCCACCGGAAGTTGCCGGCGTAGCGGAACCAGCTCCCGCCCAGGCCGGCGATCTCGTAGTGGGAGCCGTCGGGCCGGGTGGCGTCGGCCACCTGCTTCCACAGCCCCAGGATCTCGCCCTGGACGTCGTCGATGAGGATCCGCATGTACGGGTAGGTCCACCCGCCGAGGCCCTCCATCTCGAGGCCGAGGGCGTACTCCAGGATCTCCTGGCGGCCCACGGCCATGAACTCGTCCTTGGGCCCGACGTTCCAGCCATAGGTGGCGTCCTCGGTGAACAGGTCGGCCAGGCCGGACCAGTCGAGGCGCTCCTCGGCCACGCGGTTGGCCTCCAGCCAGCGCCGCATCATCTCTTCGAGCTCGTCACGGGGGAACGACGGCATGGGTGCTCTCCTGTCAGCGTCGGCCCTGCAGGGCAGGGGCGGGTCGGGTGTCGGTGGTCGTGGTCGTGGTCGTGTTGGTGGTGATGGTCGTGTCGGTGGTGATCGGCGTGGTCGTGTCGTCGGCCCCGGTGGAGGCCCGCAGGTCGGCCCCGGTGGGAGCGGTCACCCCTCCTCCAGGGCGAGCGCGTGGTTGGGGCAGTAGCGCACGGCCGCCTCGACGGCGGCCCGCTGGTCCTCGCCGGGTTCGGGGTCGAGCACGGTCACCCGGTGGTCGCGCCCGAGCGCGAAGACGGCCGGGGCCTCGGACTCGCACACCCCGTGGCCCTGGCAGAGGTCCTCGTCGACGACGATGCGCACCCGACGGCCCTCAGCCCTCGGCCCGGTCGTCGGCCGGAGGCCGGGCGCCGCCGCCGGCCGCAGTCCGCCGGGCGTCCGTCCGGCGCCGGTAGCGCACGGTGCAGGGCTGGGCCAGCTGGACGACCATCTTGGAGTGGTCGTTGCGGTAGGTGTCGGCCGGCTGGGCCAGGGTGAACTCGTAGTCGAGCAGGAGCACGCTGAAGATGGCCTTGAGCTGCATCATGGCGAAGGCCGACCCGACGCACTTGTGGCGGCCGGCCCCGAAGGGGATCCACGTCCACGGGTTGGTGCGGTCTTCGGCCCGGGGCTCGAGGTAGCGACCGGGCACGAAGGCGTCCGGGTCGGGGAAGTCCGCAGCGATCCGGTTGGAGATGGCCGGGCTGGCCCCCACCATCTGGCCGGCCTGGACGGTCCGCCCGCCCACGGTGAGGTCCTCCTTGGCCACCCGCAGCAGGAGGATGAGCGGCGGGTGGAGCCGGAGCGCCTCCTTGACGGCCGACTCCAGGTGCGGCATCTCCCGGAGGGCCTGGTAGCTGACCTCGGCGCCGTCGGCGTAGAGCTCGGACAGCTCGGCGTCCACCCGGGCCAGCTCGTCGGGGTGGCGGAGCAGCTCGATCAGGGTCCAGGCGGCGGTGCCCGACGTGGTGTGGTGGCCGGCGAACATCATCGAGATGAACATCCCGGTGACCTCGTCGGCGCTGAACCGGTCGGAGCCGTCAGGGTTGGTGATGGACATGAGCACGTCCAGGAGGTCCCGGTCCTCCTCGGCCGGCGGGGGCCCGCCGGCCCGGCCCGCCATGATGTCCCCGACCAGCGCCACCAGGCCCTCCCGGGCGGCGTCACGCCGGTGGAACGACTCGATGTCGGCGTAGGGGTCGACGTAGGCGATGGCGTCGGTGCCCTGCTCGAGGTCGTGGTAGAGCCGGGCGAACCGGTCGTCCAGCTGGGCCCGGAACCGCGGGCCGATCAGGCAGGCCGAGGAGGTGTAGATGGTGAGCTCGGCGAACCAGTCGAGCAGGTCGATCTCGCCCTCGTCCCCCCAGCCGGCCACCATGGCCTCGACCTCGGCGGCGATGGTGGCGGCGTGCCCCCGCATGAACTTGTCCCGCAGCGCCTGGTTGTGGAGCATCTCCCGGCGCCGCTCGGGCGGGGCGTCGAAGACCACGCCCTCGCCGAAGATCGGGGTCATGAACGGATAGGCCTCGGCCTGGTCGAGGACCTCCTCGGCGGCCCGGAAGAACTGCTCGTTGGCCTCGGCCCCGCTGAGCAGCACCACGTCCCGGCCGGCCAGGTCGAAGATGCCGACGTCGCCGCACTCGGCCCGCACCCGGGCCATCAGGCCGATGGGGTCGTCCCGCAACTCCTCGAGGTGGCCGGTGGGGTGGTCGCCCCCCGAGACCCGGGGCGGTGCCGTGGCGTCCGTGGGGGTCATGGTGCGTCCTCCTGGTCGGCGGCCTGGGCGACGGCGGCCCGGACGATGGGCGCCTCGGGCTGGATCTCCACCACGGTGGCGTGCGTGCCCCGGGGCAGGGAGACGGCGCCCACCACGGCCTGGGCCACCCCGGCCGGCGTCATGAAGCTGTCGTGGCGGGCGAACCCCCACTGGGCCCACCCCTCGATGACCTGGGCGGTGACCTCGGGGTCCCAGTCCAGGCCCATGGCCGTCATGGTCGGGCCGGGCCGCACGATGGTGGCCCGCACCCCGGTCCCCTCCAGCTCCATCTGCAGGGAGCGCACGTAGCCCTCCAGGCCCCACTTGGAGGTGACGTAGGCGGCCATGGTGGGCCGGGGTCGCTCGGCCACGTCCGAGGTCACGAAGACGATGTCGCCGGCCCGCTGGTCGACCAGTCCGGGCAGCAGGGACCGCACGAGGCGGTGCGTCCCGGTGACGTTGACGTCGAGGACCCCGGCGAGCTGGTCGGTCGACGTGTCGAGCACGGCGCCGGCCATGTTCTGGGCGGCGTTGGAGACGACGATGGAGAGCGGGCCCACGGCAGCAGTGGCCCCCTCGGCGAAGCGGGCCACCGACGCGTCGTCGGCCAGGTCGAGGGGGAGGGCTGCGGCCTCGCCGCCGGCGGCCCGGATGGCCTCGGCCGCCGCCTCGCACTCGCCCACCCGTCGGGCGCCCAGGACCACCGGGTGGCCC
>CAXBRB010000107.1:0-9511 GCA_963977795.1 uncultured Acidimicrobiaceae bacterium | reverse complement strand
GCCTCCTGGTGCTCGGCGCCGTCCTCCTCCTTGGCCGCTTCCTGCTGGCCCGGGCCGGCCGGGCCGCCGCCGCTGCCACCGAGGAGCCCTTGGTGCCGGCCCGGGTGGACGAGGCCGTTGCGGCTCCTGTGGTCGACCTGGGCACGGGGCGGACAGAGGTCCACGTCAACGGGGCCAACGGGACGAACGGCGCCAACGGGACCCGTCGGCACCTCGAGCCGGTGGCCCGGCTGGACGACGGCGGATCCGCCGCCGACGGCCGGGACGGCGCGCCCGACACCGGCTACCGGGACCGGCGGCGGGACGAGCAGTCGGCCGCCCCGCTCGTCGGGCTGCCGCCCGGGTGGTACGGGAACCCGGACAACCCCGGTGGGGCCGTCCAGTGGTGGGACGGTGCCCGTCTGGTGGACGAGCGCCCCAGCGCCTGACCCGCTCGATCTGTCGGGGGCAGGGCGCGCGACGTGCCCCCGAAGTGACCGTCTCCCACCCGGTCGACGCCTGGCCTAGTCGAGCTCGGCCCTGCCTCCTTCGCCGAGGTCGCGCTCGACGTCGGTGGCCCGGTGCGGGCTGTCAGGAGGCGCGTGGGGGAGGTCGTTGACACTCCCGCTGGCGGCGTGGAGCTCCCGGTCCGTGAACAGCGGCAGCAGCGCGTAGAGCCAGTCGACGCAGATGAAGATGAAGACCGGCCAGGGCAGCCATCGGGCCAGGAACACCGCACCGAGATCGCACGCCACGAGGATGTAGTTGGGGGTCAGCACCTGGCGCCAGCGCTCGGTGGTCATGCCGGCATGCCCCAATCCCCGCCAGGCCGAGTACTGCAGAAGTGCGACCACGAACACCCCGTCGGCCAGGGACAGCCCGGCGAGGATCTGGACGCCCAGGTAGAAGTCGGGCTGCCCCAAGGTGCGGGCCAGGGCCAGCATGGCGAAGGGGATCATGGCGATGGTGAAGATCATCAGCAGGTAGAGAACGGTGGCGTAGTGGTCGATGCCCCGCAGCATCCGCCGCAGCCGACGGGTGTTGATCCAGGAGGCCGCCAGCCACAGGTAGCCCAGGACGACGGCGTAGAAGGTGGTCCGCAGCCCGAGGAGGACCCGTGAGAGCCCGTGCGGCCCCAGATCGGCCGGGATCTCGAGATAGAAGACGAGCAGCGTCGATGCGATGGCCAGGATGGCATCGGTGAAGACGACCAGCGGCTCGGTGGCCCGGATGCCCTGCTCCGACGGGCGGAAGGCGAAGATCTTCTCCTTGCCCTCGCCCTGCCCATCCGGGGGGGTGCTTTCCGTTTGTTCCATCACCTAACCAGGCTCCATGGTTCGGGTCCGTGCTCTGGTGACATCTTGCCCTGTCTTCGGCGCGCCGCTGGAAGTGGACCGACCGACCGACCGACCGACTGGCGTCGGCGTCGGCGGCACCTCGACGATAACGACAGCAGTGACGTCACCGTTCCGGACCTTCAGGACCCGGAGCTGTCGCCGCACGGCAACTCGACGGGATCCGGGACGTGCCCGGGGCAAGACGTCGGCTGGCGACGGAACCCGGGGAGCAGGAGTGCCCGCCTCACCGCACGAGGGGTCAGCTCCCGAGGCAGATCAGGGGTGCCCCCGGCAGGACTCGAACCTGCGCTTTCGGCTCCGGAGGCCGACGCTCTATCCGCTGAGCTACGGGGGCGCACTGCGGTGCGACCGGTCGGACGCACCTCCCGGCGAACCAGCCCGTGAGGGGCCGGGCGATGCCGGACTCGTCACTGTAGTGCCCCCGCCGAGGAGGCTGCCCACGGCCGGCCGACGGGGATGCGGGAGAAGACGGGAGTCGGTGCACCCGTGGGACGGGACGGGCACCCCGGGAGCCCGACCCACCGGCATCCCGGGCCCGACCGACCGCCTATCCTCAGGCGATCATGTCTCCCGCCGCCCCTTCCGGGTCCGCCCCCGACGCCTCCGCTCCCGCTTCCGACGATCTCCGGTCAATGCGCGACCGCCTGGCCGAGGCCGTGGCCGCCGCCGTGGCCCGGGTGGCCGCCGCCGAGGGCCTCGACCTGGCGGTGACGCCAGCCGAGGTCCACCTGGAGCGCCCGGCCCGCCGGGAGCACGGCGACTGGTCGACCAACGTGGCCATGGTCACGGCCAAGCGGGCCGGCGCCAACCCCCGGGCTCTGGCCACGGCCCTGGTGGCCGACCTCTCGGCCGACCTCCCGGATCATGCGACCTCGGTCGAGGTGGCCGGCCCCGGGTTCGTCAACTTCCGCCTGGACGACGGCTGGCTCCACGAGGCCCTGGCCGTGGTGCTGGCCGAGGGCGAGGACGGCTACGCCCGGCCCGACGTCGGCCACGGGGAGCGGGTCCAGGTCGAGTTCATCTCGGCCAACCCGACCGGCCCCATCCATGTCGGCAACGGCTGGTGGGGGAGCTACGGCGACGCCCTGGCCCGGGTGCTGGCCCGCAGCGGCCACGTGGTCACCCGGGAGTACTACGTCAACGACACCGGCGGCCAGATCCGCACCCTGGGCATGAGCCTGCTGGCCCGGGTCCGGGGCGAAGACGTGCCCGAGGGCGGCTACCAGGGCCAGTACGTGGCCGACCTGGCCGCCTCCTACGACGGACCCGACGACGACGTGACGGCGGCCGGCCGGTGGGCGGCGGAGCGGATCCTGACCCACATCCGGACCACGCTGGAGTCCATCGGCATCGTCTTCGACGAGTGGTACTCGCAGGCCTCCATCGAGGAGAGCGGGGCGGTCGACGAGACCATCGCCCTCCTGGCCGAGAAGGGGCTCGTCTTCGAGGAGGACGGGGCCACCTGGTTCCGGGCCACCGCCCTGGGCGACTCCCGGGACCGGGTGCTGCGGAAGGCCAACGGCGACGCCACCTACCTGGCCGGCGACCTGGCCTACCACCGGAACAAGTTCCTGGTGCGGGGCTTCGACCGGGTCATCGACGTCTTCGGAGCCGACCACCACGGCCAGGTGGCCAGCCTGGTGGCCGGGGTGGAGGCCATGGGCATCGACCCGGCCCGCCTCGAGGTCCGCCTGGGCCAGATGGTCTCCCTGGTCGACGGGGACGAGGCCGTCAAGATGGGCAAGCGGGCCGGCAACGCCATCGATCTCGACACGGTCATCGCCGACATCGGCCCGGACGCCACCCGCATCCTCAGCCTGATGAGCTCGCTCGACCAGGCCGCCACCTTCGACCTGGCCACCGTGCGGGAGCAGTCGGTGGAGAACCCCGTCTTCTACGTCCAGATGGCCAGCGCCCGCATCGGCGGGGTGGGCCGCAAGGCGGCCGAGCGGTCCGTCGTGCGGGCGCCGCTGGACGAGGTCGACCTGACCCTGCTCACCCACGAGCGGGAGCTCGAGCTCCTGCGCTGCCTGGAGGAGCTGCCCGAGGTGGTGGCTGACGCCGCGGTGGACCGGGCCCCCACCAAGGTCACCACCTGGGTGCGGCGGCTGGCCTCGTGCTTCCACCGCTTCTACCACGACTGCCCGATCCTGGCCGACGACGTCGACCCGGCGCTGGCCCAGGCCCGCCTGTGGCTGGTCGAGGGGTCGCGTATCGGCCTGGCCATCGGACTGGGGCTCCTCGGGGTGGCCGCCCCCGAGGCGATGTGAGCACCGCACCGCCACCGCCCGACGGCCCGGTGGACCGGTCGCTCCTGCCCCGCACCGCCGAGGTCGGCCCCGACGGCCGCCTGGCCATCGGCGGCTGCGACCTTGTGGAGCTGGCCGAGGCCCACGGCACGCCCCTCTTCGTCTATGACGAGGCCCACCTCCGGGCCGCCTGCCGGGAGGCGGTGGCCGCCTGGGGTGACGGCGTGGCCTATGCCACCAAGGCCTTCCTCTGCCTGGCCATGGCCCGGCTGGCCCACGAGGAGGGGATGTGCCTGGACGTGGCCACCGGCGGCGAGCTCCACGTGGCCCTGGCCGCCGGGGTCCCCGCCGGGCGGCTGGTCCTCCACGGGAACAACAAGTCGACGGCCGAGCTGGCCGCCGCCCTCTCGGTCGGGGTCGGACGAATCGTCGTCGACTCCTTCGACGAGATCGACCGCCTCGAGGCCCTGGTGGCCGACCCGCCCGAGCTGGACGGCTCGCCCGAGGACGGCGCCGCCCCGCCCCGGTGGCGGCCCCGGGTCCTGGCCCGGATCACCCCCGGCGTCGAGGTCCACACCCACGAGTTCGTGCGCACCGGCCAGGAGGACTCCAAGTTCGGCTTCGGCCTGGCCTCGGGGGCGGCGGCCCGAGCCGTGACACGCCTTGCCGACCTGGACGCCCGGGGCGTCGTGGAGTTCGTGGGCATCCACGCCCACCTGGGCAGCCAGGTCTTCGCCCTGGCCCCCTTCGCCCAGGCCATCCACGTGCTGGCCGACTTCTTCGCCCCCCTCGGCCTGCCCGAGCTGGTCGTGGGCGGCGGCCTCGGCGTGGCCTACGTCAACGGCGAGGAGGCCCCGGACATGGCTGGGTGGGCCGACTCGGTGCGGGCGGCCTGCCGGGAGGCCGGGATCGCTGCCGACGTGCGGGTCACCGCCGAGCCCGGCCGGTCCATCGTGGCCGCCGCCGGGGTCACCCTCTACCGAGTCGGCACGGTCAAGGACGTGCCCGGCCACCGCACTTACCTGGCTGTCGACGGCGGGATGAGCGACAACCCCCGGCCCGTCCTCTACGGCAGCGGGTACGAGGCCTTCCTGCCCCGGTGCGCCGACGCCCCCCGGCCAGTGGGCGTGCGGGTGGTGGGCAAGCACTGCGAGACGGGCGACGTGGTGGTGGCCGACGCCTTCGTGCCCGAGGGCACCGCTGTCGACGACATCCTGTGCACCCCGGTCACCGGGGCCTACGGCCACGCCATGGCCTCCAACTACAACAAGGTCCCCCGCCCGGCCGTGGTCTTCGTGGCCGACGGTGCGGCCCGGGTGGTGGTGCGCCGGGAGACCTTGGACGACCTGGTCCGCCTCGACGTCTGAACCGGGGCGCGTCGGCGGGGGAGGGGGCACCGACGCCCCCGTCCGCCCCCAGGTGCAGGTGCGTGGCGGCCCCGGCCGGGGCTCCCGTGGGCGTCCGCCCAGGCGGTAGCGTGACCGGGTGACCTCTGCCGCCCCCACCCCGCCCGCCGGCGCCGAGCCGGGCGAGCGCGTCGTCCGGGTCGCCGTCCTGGGCTGCGGCAACGTGGGCGCCGCCCTGGTGGGGATCCTCCAGGACCGGGCCGACGCCCTGGCCGTCCAGGCCGGCGCCCGCCTCGAGCTGGCCGGCATCGCCGTGTCGGACCTGGCCGCCCCCCGGCCGGACCATGTGCCCCGGGAGCTCCTGACCGACGACGCTGCGGCCCTGTTGGCCGACCCCTCGGTCAACGTGGTGGTCGAGCTGATGGGCGGGCTGGAGCCGGCCGGGACCCTGGTGCGGACGGCGCTCGATGCTGGCCGGCCCGTGGTGACGGCCAACAAGGCCCTCCTGGCCTCGGCCGACGGGGTGGCCCTGCGGGCGCTGGCCCGCGACCGGGGCGTCGACCTCCTCTACGAGGCAGCCGTGGCCGGCGCCATCCCCCTGGTCCGGGCCCTGCGGGAGTCCCTCACCGGCGAGCGCATCCGCCGGGTCATGGGCATCGTGAACGGGACGACCAACTACATCCTCACCAAGATGGGCGAGCAGGGGGCCGACTACGCCGCCGTGCTGGCCGAGGCCCAGGCCCTGGGCCTGGCCGAGCGGGACCCGACGGCCGATGTGGAGGGCCACGACGCCGCGGCCAAGGCGGCCATCCTGGCCGGCGTGGCCTTCGGCTACGACGTGGCCGGCGACGCCGTGCTGTGCGAGGGGATCTCGTCGGTGACCGCCGAGGACGTCGACTTCGCCCGCCGGTTCGGGTACGTGATCAAGCTCCTGGCCATCGTCGAGCGGGTCGGCGAGGACAGCCTCTCGGTCCGGGTCCACCCGGCCCTGGTGCCCGAGGCCCATCCGCTGGCCGGCGTGCGCGACGCCTTCAACGCCGTGTTCATCGAAGGGGAGGCGGCCGGCGAGCTGATGCTGTACGGCCAGGGGGCCGGCGGCCTGCCCACGGCCAGCGCGGTGGTGGGCGACGTGATCGACGCCACCCGCAACCTCCTGGCCGGGACCACGGCCCCCGCCCCCGACCGCCAGCCGGCCCACCTGCTGGACGCCGACGACCTGGTGGCCGGGTTCTGCATCAGCCTGGACGTGACCGACCGGCCCGGGGTGCTGGCCGAGGTGACAGCGGCCTTCGGCGCCCACGGGGTCTCCATCCGCTCGATGGAGCAGGAGGCGCGGTCCGCCGGCCCGGGCGGCGCCGACGACGGGGCCCGGCTGACCTTCGTGACCCACGGGGCACGCGAGGGCGACGTCCGGGCCACCCTGGCCGACCTGGAGGGGCTGGACTCGCTCCAGCGGATCGGAGGCGTGATGCGGATCGCGGGGACGGCGTGAGCGGCGGAGGGCCCTGCCCCTGCGCGACCCGGTCGCTGCGCTGGCGGGGCGTCATCGAGGAGTACCGCGACTTCCTGCCGGTGACCGACGCCACGCCGGTGGTGAGCCTGCTGGAGGGGGGCACCCCGCTCATCGAGGCGCCCCGGCTGTCGGCCCGGGTGGGCGCCCGGGTCCTGCTCAAGGTCGAGGGGGCCAACCCCACCGGCTCCTTCAAGGACCGGGGGATGACCATGGCCATCTCCAAGGCCGTGGAGGAGGGCGCCAAGGCGGTGGTCTGCGCCTCGACCGGCAACACCTCGGCGTCGGCGGCGGCCTTCGCCGCCCGGGCCGGCCTGACCAGCGCCGTGCTCATCCCGGAGGGGTACATCGCCCTGGGCAAGCTGGCCCAGGCGCTGATCCACGGCTCCCGGGTCCTCCAGCTGCGGGGCAACTTCGACCAGGCCCTCACCATCGTCCGGGAGCTGGGCGAGAAGGCGCCGGTGACGGTGGTGAACTCGGTCAACCCCTACCGGATCGAGGGCCAGAAGTCCGGGGCGTTCGAGATCGTCGACCAGCTGGGCGACGCCCCCGACCTCCACTGCATCCCAGTGGGCAACGCCGGCAACATCACCGCCTACTGGAAGGGCTACCTCGAGTTCAAGGAGGCCGGCCGGTCCACCCGCCTGCCCCGGATGCACGGCTTCCAGGCGGCCGGGGCGGCCCCCATCGTGGCCGGCCACCCCATCGAGCACCCTGACACCGTGGCCACGGCCATCCGGATCGGCAACCCGGCGAGCTGGTACGGGGCCACCTCGGCGGCCTCCGAGTCGGGCGGCGGGATCGCCGCGGTGACCGACGAGCAGATCCTCGAGGCCTACCGGTTCCTGGCCCAGGAGGAGTCGGTCTTCTGCGAGCCGGCCTCGGCCGCCTCGGTGGCCGGGCTCCTCACCTACGGCCTGCCCGACGGGCTCGGGCCCGGCTCGACGGTGGTGTGCGTCCTGACCGGCCACGGCCTGAAGGACCCGGACATCGCCATCAGCCAGATCCAGGTGCCCACCGTGGTGGACGCCACCCTCCCGGCCGTCCTGGACGAGCTCGGCCTGGCCTGAGTCGCCCAGCACCCCGGGCCGCACCTCGAACTGCGAGCGCCCCGGGGTCCAGATCCGGGGGTTGTCGGGTGGTTGCCGCCCCGCCCGGCCAGCGGGTACACTAGGGACACCTTCGCTTCCGCAGTTCGCCCGATCGGGCCTGCGGGCGGGATCCTGGATCGACCGCTTCGACCAGCCCGCGTCCGGCGACGGGGGGAGTGCTCGAACCGAGCCGACTTCGGCGCCCTGCCTCCCCTTCCCCTGTATCCCCCTGGTGGCGGGTGCGGAGCCCGCCCCACCAGTACCTGCTGAAACGAGGAAGCCGATGACTGCGGAACAGCAGCTCGAGCGCTCAGTGTTGGAGGGCAAGGAGCGCGACGAGCTCCACGCCATCGCCCAGGCCCTGTCGGTCAAGACCAACACCCGCACCAAGAAGGCCGACATCATCGACGGCATCCTGGCCGCCACCGGCGGGACCGCCGAGGCCGCGCCGGCCCGGTCCTCCCGAGGTGGCCGGCCCAAGGCCGCCGATGGCTCCCCGGCCGACGGCGACGCCCCGACCGGTGACGGGCCTGCCCCGGCCCCCGCCCGCCGCAACCGGCCGGCGCAGTCGTTCGACCCGATGGCCGACGCGGCATCGACGTCCGACGTGGCCGCCGAGCTCGACTACGACTTCGACCTGCCGTCGTCGGGCAAGGGTGACGCCGATGCCTCCGGCGGAACGTCCGATGGCGCTGCGACGGGTGACGGCGGGGCCGCCCCGGCCGGCGACGGCCCCTCCGGCGAGTCCGGTGGCGACGGTGGCCAGGGCCAGCGGGGCAACCGCAACCAGAACAACCAGAACCAGAACAACCAGGGCCAGGGCCAGCGGGGCAACCGCAACCAGAACCAGGGCAACCAGAACCAGGGTCAGCGGGGCAACCGCAACCAGAACCAGGGCAACCGCAACCAGAACCAGGGCAACGACGACATGGGCAACCGCCGGGGCAACCGCCGCCGCCGGGGCCGGGACCGCCAGGGGCCCGATGGTGACCTGGTCGGCTACGGCAGCTCAGACCAGCCCTACACCGGCGAGACCATCCCGGTGCGAGGTCTGCTGGACCTGCGCGACGAGGGCTACGGCTTCGTGCGCTGCTCGGGCTACCTCCCGTCCGCCAAGGACGTCTACGTCTCCATCAGCCAGGCCAAGCGGTTCGCCCTGCGCAAGGGCGACACCATCGAGGGGGCCTGCCGGCCGGCCGGCTCACAGGAGAAGTTCCCGGCCCTGGTCCAGATCGACACCGTGTCGGGCCTCGACCCCGAGGTGGCCAAGCTCCGGCCCCGGTTCGAGGACCTCACCCCGCTCTTCCCGGACCAGAAGCTCCACCTGGAGATGCCAGGGGAGAAAGAGGACATGACGGCCCGCATCGTCGACCTCCTCTCGCCCATCGGCAAGGGCCAGCGCGGCCTGATCGTCTCGCCCCCCAAGGCGGGCAAGACCACGGTGATGAAGCACATCGCCCACTCCATCGAGGCCAACAACCCCGACGTCCACCTCATGGTCCTCCTGGTCGACGAGCGGCCCGAGGAGGTCACCGACATGCGCCGGTCGGTCCGGGGCGAGGTCATCGCCTCGACCTTCGACCGGCCCTCCGAGGAGCACACCGCGGTGGCCGAGCTGGCCATCGAGCGGGCCAAGCGCCTGGTGGAGACCGGCCGGGACGTCGTCATCATCCTGGACGGCATCACCCGCCTGGCCCGCGCCTACAACCTGGCCCAGCCGGCCACCGGCCGGATCATGTCCGGCGGCGTGGACTCGGGCGCCCTCTATCCGCCGAAGAAGTTCTTCGGCGCGGCCCGCAACATCGAGGAGGGCGGCTCGCTCACCATCCTGGCCACGGCCCTGGTGGAGACCGGCTCCAAGATGGACGAGGTCATCTTCGAGGAGTTCAAGGGCACCGGCAACATGGAGCTCCGCCTCGACCGGCGTCTGGCCGAGCGGCGGCTCTACCCGTCCATCGACGTCAACGCCAGCTCGACC
>CAXBRB010000106.1:0-9541 GCA_963977795.1 uncultured Acidimicrobiaceae bacterium | reverse complement strand
GTGCGGGCCGTGCCCAGGTGAAGGAACCCGGTGGGCGACGGGGCGAAGCGGACCCGGGGGGCAGCGCCGGGCTCGCCCGGGGTCACTCGTCCTCGACGAGCGTGATGGCGCCGGTCGGGCAGCCGTTGGCCGCCTGGCGCACCTTCTCGCGCAGCTCCTCGCCGGGGTGCTCGTCGAGCACGTAGAGGTAGCCGTCGTCGCGGACCTCGAAGACCTCGGGGGCGATGCCCATGCACACCGCGTTGCTGGCGCACTCCTCGTAGTCCACGACAACCTTCATGGCTTCCCTCCGGAACTCGGTGACGGCCTCACTCTACCGGCACCCTGTCGGCCGGTGGGGTGAGGGGCCGGGGTGCGCGCCGTTCAGAGGGAGGCGCTGGTGCCCGGGACCAGCTTGACCAGGTTGGTACCGGCGAACACGCAGGCCCGGAAGCCGTAGTAGTCACCGACGGCCACCCGGGACGACGCCGAGGCGGTGACGATCCCGCTCACGTCGTGCTCGACCCGGCCCGCAGCGCAGTCGCCCTGGCCCACCACGTGGTCCGAGGCAGTGAAGGTGAACGACGCCCCGGCGGCGACCGGTGCCCACGCCGCCGTGCCCCCGCCGAAGGCGGCCGCCCCCGACATCCAGACCCCCTTGCCGGTGAAGCCGCACTTGGTGATCTGGACCCGGACGGTGGCGTACCCGGCCATCTTCGTGCAGGTGAGGTGCGAGGCCCCCACGGTGAGGTCCACGGTGTTGGTGGCCGACGACGGGTCGTAGGTGGCGTCCCCGGAGTAGGTGGCGGTGATGCCGGCATACGAGCCTGCAGTGAGGCCCGAGGTGGTGCACGAGGTGTCGACCGAGAGGTCGGCCGTGCACAGGATCGTGGCGCCGGCGTCGAACTCGACGGTGCCGGTGGCGTCACCGGGCAGGCCGGACCAGGACAGGGTGGCGTCCTGGGTGTCCGGGATGACCGCCGCGGTGTCGCCGTTCACGGTGATGGCGAAGTCGACCGGGGTGCCCGCACCGGCAGGGGTGGCCGTGACGGCTCCGACCGTGCCGAGCAGTCCGGTCCCCAGCGCCACGGCCACGGCGGCGCGAGCTGCACGCATCCTCATCGGTACCTCCCCCGGGGCGCCAGTGGCGCCGGCGTCGCACCCCTCACGCAACAGTGCTAACCCGTTGGCGACGCAGGTGCAACTGTTTCGCACCCGTGACCACACAGCCAGAGGAGATCGGCACTCCCCGTGGTCAGAGAGTTGCCAAAGAGTTGCCAGATGGTTGCTAAATGACGCCGTCAGGACGCCGTCAGGACGCGAGGAACGCCGGGGCTACCCCACCTGCTGTCGGGTGGGAACCGGGCATCGGTCCACCCGCACCTCCGACCGGCAGAGGGTGCGGGTGGGGAGGACCCGTCCGGGACGGGACCGCGGGCCGCTAGGGCTTCTCGCTCCCGACCACCCACATGGCGAAGAACTGGGCGCCGCCGCCGTAGGCCTGGCCCAGGGCCAGGGAGGCCCCGTCGACCTGGTGCTCGCCGGCCTGGCCGCGGACCTGCATGGCCACCTCGAGGAAGCGCAGCATGCCCGAGGCGCCGATGGGGTTGGAGGAGAGGACGCCGCCCGAGCAGTTCCAGGGGATGTCGCCGTCGAAGGCGGTGGCCCCGGACTCGGTCAGCTTCCAGCCGTCGCCCTCGTCGCAGAAGCCGAGGTTCTCCAGCCACATCGGCTCGTACCAGCTGAAGGGCACGTACACCTCGGCGCAGGCGAACTGCTCCCGGGGGTTGGTCACCCCGGCCTGGGCGTAGACGTCGGCCGCGCACTCCCGGCCGGCCCGGGGGTTGACCTGGTCACGCCCGGCGAAGATGGTCGGCTCCGAGCGCATGGCCGTGCCGTGGATCCACGCCGGCGGGTGCGATCCCGAGATGGCGTCCTCGGCGGCCAGCACCATGGCGGCCGCCCCGTCCGAGGACGGGCACGACTCCAGGTAGCGCAGCGGCTCCCACAGCATGATCGACTCCTCGACCATCGCCATGTCGATGTCGGGCAGGTGGAGGTGCGCATACGGGTTGCGCAGGGCGTTCAGCCGGTCCTTCACGGCCACCATGCGCCCGATGTGGTCGGGGGCCCCCGAGCGGCGCATGTAGGCCCGGATGACCGGGGCGAAGTAGCCGCCGGCGCCGGCCAGCAGCGGGGCGGCGAAGGGCTGGGGCACCGAGAGGGCCCACATGGCGTCCGAGTCCGACTGCTTCTCGTAGGCCACGGTGAGGACCCGCTTGTGGCGGCCCGACTTGACCAGGTGGGCGGCCACCAGGGCGGTGGACCCGCCGACCGAGCCGGCCGTGTGGACCCGGAACATGGGCTTGCCGACCGCCCCGAGGGCGGGGGCCAGGTAGAGCTCGGGCATCATGTTGCCCTCGAACATGTCGGGGGCCTTGCCGATGACCACGGCGTCGATGTCCGACCAGGTCAGGTCGGCGTCGGCCAGGGCCATCTTGGCCGCCTCACGGACCAGGCCGGCGATGGAGACGTCGTCCCGCTTGGCCTTGTGGTGGGTCTGCCCGACCCCGATGACTGCACAGCGCTCTGCCATCACGCACCTTCCAGGACGCAGACGAGGTTCTGCTGGAGACAGGGACCGGAGGTGGCGTGGGCCACCGCACGGTCGGCTTGGCCGGCGGCGATGCGGGTGGCCGCCTCGCCGATGCGGATGAGGCCGCCGGACATGAGGGGGTTGGCGGCCAGCGCCCCGCCGGAGGGGTTGATCGCCACCGAGCCGGCCAGGCCCATGGCCTCGCGCAGGATGAGCTCCTGGTGGGCGAAGGGGGCGTGCAGCTCGGCGATGTCCACCTTCCCGTCGGCCACCCCGGCGTTGCGTGCAGCCAGGGCGGTCGACGGTGAGACGGTGAGGTCCCGGGCTCCGAGGGCGTGGGTCTCGATCCGGTGGTCGATGCCGGTGATCCACACCGGCCGCTCCGACCACGCCGTGGCCTTGTCCCCGGCGGCCAGCACCACGGCCGCCGCGCTGTCCGAGAGCGGCGGGAGGGCGTGGCGGCGCAGGGGGGCGACCACGTAGGGGTCCTCGAGCAGCACGTCGACCGGCACGTCCTTGGCCACCTGGGCCTTGGGGTTGGTGAGGGCGTTGCGCCGGTTGCGGCTGGCCACCTCGGCGAAGTCGGCCTCGGTGGCCTTGCCGGCGTCGATCAGGGCCCGGGCCTGGAGGGCGTTCAGGCTGACGATGTCCGGCCACAGCGGGGCCAGGTAGTAGGGGTCGAGCTGGAGGGTCAGGATCTCGTTCAGGTCGCCCAGGGAGGAACGGCCGAACGAGTAGACCAGGGCGGCGTCGATCTCGCCCTCCTGGAGGAGCGTCCACGCCTCGTACAGGGCGAACGCCCCGTCCATCTCCACGTGGGACTCGGCCCGGGGCGGCCACACCCCCACGGCGTCGAGGGCCATGACGAAGCTGAACGGGCCGCCGATCAGGTAGTCGGTCGAGCCCGAGCAGATGAAGTCGACGTCGTCCTTGGTGATGCCGATGTTGCCGAACACCTCGGCGATCACCGGCAGCAGGCCCTCGACCTCGTTGCGCTCGTCGTCCCGGCGGACGCTGGGGTTCTGGGCGAAGGAGGCGATGGAGACGGGACGGACCGTCCCGGTGGCGGCGCTCACAGGTACTCCTCGTAGGACTCGTAGGGGGCGTCGGGCTCGCCGTTGGGCCGGAAGTACTTGACCGAGGCCAGCGACGGGGTGAGGTCGGCCTCGTCCACCCAGACCGCCTCCACCCGCAGGCCCATCCGGATCTGGTCGGTGGGGATCTCCTGGATGAGGCCCATGAAGGAGACGTTGGCCCCGTCGAGGAGGATCTGGGCGCAGATGTAGGGGATCTCGATGGACTGGCCGGCGAAGGGCACGTTCACCACGCAGAAGGTGGTCACCGTGCCGGAGTTGGACAGGACCACCTCCTCGGTGGTGGCCACGCCGTCGGTCGGGCACGAGCCCCGGCTGGGCACGTACACCTTCCCGCAGGCCGGGCACCGCTGGCCCACGAAGGTCCCGGTGGCCAGGGCCTTGAGGAACCGGGACTGGGCGACGCCCGGGGTGAAGTCGAAGTCGAGGCGGATGGGGGTGGCCAGCGTGGTCACCGGGCCCGGCGCCTCGGTCGTGGTCTCGTCGGACATCAGGCGGCACCTCCCTCGAGCACGAAGGCCTCGATGTCGCTCATGGCCCCGACCCGCTCCTCGGCCGGCTTGAAGCGGGGCACCACCCGGGCGCCGGTGGCCAGGGCCTCGGGCCCGTCGGCCTCCACGGCGTGCAGCATGGCCGTGTCGGCGCCGTCCAGGGTGATGAGCGCCCAGGCGAAGGGCGTCTGGAGGGGGTGCTTGCGCAGCGGCGCAGACACCCAGGCCCACGACTCGATGGTGCCGGCCGGGCCGACCTCGACCAGCTCGCCGACGTCGTCGCCGGTCACCGGGTCGTACTCGGTGGGCGGCACGATGACCTGGCCGGCGGCCCCCGTGGCGCCGACGAAGCGGCCCTCGCGCAGGGCGGTCAGGAAGGCGCCGATGACCGGACCGGTCGAGCGCGCGTAGGGGTATTCGAGACGGTGCTCGGCGTGGAGCACCTCGCTGTCGGCCATGCCGGTCTCCCTCGGGACGGTCGTGAACGTTCGGTCGGAAATCTAGAACACATTCCAGTTCCGTGCCCCACGCCGCCGGCCGGTCCGGGGCGGTACGGTGCCGCCATGGCCGAGCCCGCCCCGTCCGCACCGCCCGCCGCCGGCGCCCCCCGCTCCGGCCGGCGCCCCAACATCCTCCTGGTCGTCTCCGACCAGGAGCGCCAGCGGGGGTGGCTGCCGCCGGGCACCGCGCTCCCCTGGCGGGACCGCCTCCGGGCCGAGGGCCTGGAGTTCACCCGCTACCACACCCACTCCTCCCCGTGCTCCCCCAGCCGGGCCTCCCTCTTCACCGGCCGCTACCTCGAGGGCCACGGGGTCCGGGACAACGTGATCATGCCCGAGCACGACGAGCTCCCGACCACCACCCCGACCCTCGGCTCCCTGCTGGCCGGGGCCGGCTACCGGTCGTCCTACATCGGCAAGTGGCACCTGTCGCAGTCGGCCACCCCGGACATGGCGGCCTACGGCTTCGCCGACTGGGACGGCAACGACCGCCACTTCATGGGCTGGGCCGGCACCGGGGTCCACTTCGACCCGATCATCGCCGCCAACGCCGCCCACTGGCTGCGCCGCAACGCCGGGCCGGCCGGCGACGGCGACACCCCGTGGTTCCTCACCGTGGCCCTGGTCAACCCCCACGACGTCATGTGGTACCCGGTCGACCAGCCCGGCTACGCCGAGGCCCACCCCGAGGAGGTGGCCCGCATCCGGTCCGTGCTGGAGGCCGCCGCCTGGAAGGAGGACGACCCGCTCCCCGTCTACGGCGAGGCCTACCCCGAGGTGTGCGACACCCTCCCGGCCAACTTCCACGACCGGCTCCACACCAAGCCCGAGGCCCACCGCCAGTGGCGCTTCGACCAGCAGCACAGCCTCTACGGCTACCTCGACCCCTCCGACACCGGTGCGTGGCTGCGCCACCTCGACTACTACGTCCACCTCCACCACCTGGCCGACCAGTCCCTGGGCACGGTCCTCGGCGCCCTCGAGGCGGCCGGGGCGTGGGACGACACCGTGGTGATCTTCACCTCCGACCACGGGGACATGTGCGGCTCCCACGGCCTGCGCTCCAAGGGCCCCTTCGTCTACGACGAGATCATGCGGGTCCCGCTCTACGTCCGGGTCCCCGGGGTGACCACGGCGGGCACGGTGACCGAGGCGCTGGGCTCGCACGTGGACCTGGCCGCCACCATCTGCGCCCTGGCCGGCGTGGACGAGGCCGTCTGGGGCCCCACCGTCCAGGGCCGCGACCTGGCCCCGGTGCTGGCCGACCCGTCGGCCTCGGTGCGCGACCACGTGCTCTTCGCCCAGGACTCGGCCCAGACCACCCACCTGAACGGCGTCCGCTACGCCCTCCGGGGCTTCTTCGACGGGACCACCAAGTACGCCCGCTACTACGGGGTGGGCGGGGGCAAGCCGGGGACCGGCCTGTGGGGCAAGTCGCCGGGGCGCAAGCGCTTCGGGGTGGACGCCCCCTTCGACGACCAGGACCACGAGTGGTACGACCACGGGACCGACCCCCACGAGCTGGTCAACCTGGCCCACGACCCGGCCCGGGCGGCCGGGCTGCGGGAGGCCTACGAGCGCCTCCTGGCCTACGAGGCCAAGAGCTTCGTCGCCCTGCCCTGAACGACCGGCCGGCCTGCACGACGGGCCGGCCTGCAGTCTCCGTCCCCGTCCGGCCGGCCCTACAGCAGGTCGCGGGTGGGGTCGTCGGCCGGTTCGCCAGCCGCCACGGCAGACCAGCCGTCGTCGGAGGAGCCGCTGCGTCCGGCCAGGGCGAAGCCCACCAACGGGAAGACCAGCACCGAGACCATGCCGGCGGCCACCAGGGCGGTGGCGTTCACCAGCCGCATCTTGTGGGCGGCCACGCCGATCCCGGTGATGACCACGATGAGCGGGAGGGCGGCGGCCTGGAGGAAGGCCAGCGAGAGGCGCCGACGCAGGTCCAGCACGCCGACGTAGACGGCCAGCGCCGGCAGGCCCCGGACGGCCAGCAGCAGGAGGAGGAACACGGCCGAGCGGGCCAGGACCGACGGATCGGACACGAGGGCCCGGACGTCGAAGTTCATCCCGCTCACCACGAAGAAGATGGGGATGAGGAAGCCGAACCCGATGGCCTCGAGGCGCGGCTTCATGGCGGCGGCCTGGTCGTCAGTGAAGGCCAGCTGCACGATGAGGCCGGCGGCGAAGGCTCCGATGAGGTCTTCCTGGTTGAGCGCCGTGGCCACCACCACCAGGCTCGAGACCAGGAGCAGGACGATCCGCACCGGCGTCTGCGTGGTGGTGCCGAGGTGGCGCTGGACCAGTGCCACCACCGCCGGCGGCTGGGGCCGGGAGGCCACCACGGCGACCGCCGCGGCGATGCCCACGAAGGCCACCAGCAGCACCGTCTCCACCCCGGGGCTGGACGCCCCGAGCAGCACGGTCACCGCCAGCACCGGGGCGAACTCGCCGACTGTGCCGGCGGCCACCAGGATCCGGCCGAACGGGTCGCCGAGCAGGCCCCGGTCCCGCAGCATGGGCAGCAGGGTGCCGATGGCCGTGGTCGTCATGCACAGCCCGACCAGCAGGCCCGAGATCACATACCCGGTGACCATGAGCACGCCCCCCACCCCGAGGGCCAGGACCAGGGTGACGAGCCAGCCGACCCCGGCCCGCCGCAGGGCCGGGCCACCCAGCCGGGCCAGCTCGATCTCGTAGCCGGCGGTGAAGAAGAGGAAGCACAGCCCGAGGGTGCGCAGGCCGTCCACGAAGGTGTCGACGTGGGCCCACCCGAGGACCTGGGGGCCGATGATGATCCCGAGGACCAGCTCGAACAGGACGCTCGGGATGCGGAACCGGCGGACCAGCTCGGCGCACCCCGGGGCCACCACGGCGACCAGGAAGATGACGAAGACCGAGACCGCCGTCCCGTGGGTCATGGTGCCGCCTCGCCCGAGCGCTCCCTGGCCGCCTGGTCAGACGGTCAGGCAGCCAGGGCCAGGACCAGGCTGGCCGCCCCCATGGCCACGGCCGGGGCCAGCTCCTTGACCGAGTCCCGGGCCCGGACGTGGAAGACCAGGGCCACCACGAAGTAGGCCACCAGGCACCACGCCACCACCAGGGTGAGGCCGCCCTGGGCCCGGGGCCGGGCGTGCACCAGGCCCACCACCAGGCCGAGGGCGGCGGCCAGCTTCACCAGGCCGGCCACCGACTCGAAGCGGTCGGGCATGCCGAGGCGCTGCATGGTGGCCACGATCTGGGGCTGGTGGGTCAGGTCGGCCACCGCGGTGGCCACCAGCACCACGGCGATGACCACGCTGAGGACGGCGGGCAGGGATCCCATGGAGGGCGATGGTAGCGACGGGGAGCGGGCGGGCCGGTGACCGGGGATCGAGCCGGCCGGACCGGCTCCGACCAGGCGCCGGCTCAGGAGAGGCGCCGGGTCAGTCGGGTCGTCCGTCGCCGACCTTGTCGACCAGGTGCTCCACCAGCCCTCGGCACCCGGCCTCCACCAGGTCCAGGCAGCGGTCGAAGCCGTCCTCGTCGCCGTAGTAGGGGTCGGGCACGTCCTGGTCGCCCCCGGCCCGCCGGTCGAAGGCCCGCATCAGCACCAGCCGGTCCTCGTGGCGGTGGTCGCCGGCCCGGTGGCGGGCCTTGCCGGCCAGGGTCTGGCGGTGGCCCCGGTCCATGCAGACCACCAGGTCGGTGGCGTCCAGCCACGCCGTCTCGAAGGCCTGGGCCCGGTGGCCGTGGTCCACGTAGCCACGCCGCTCCAGGGCGGCCCTAGCCCGGGGGTCCATGGGCTCCCCGGCGTGCCAATTGCCCGTCCCGGCGCTGGCCACCTCGATCCGGCCGGCCAGGGCCGTCCCGTCGGCCAGGATCCGCTCCGCGGCCAGGTGGCGCAGGACCACGTCGCCCATGGGCGAGCGGCAGATGTTGCCGGTGCACACGAAGACCACCCGGAAGGGCCGGGTCGAGGTCCCGTCGTCGGAGGGCGCGGTGGCGGTCACCGCACCAGTGTGGCCGACCCGGCGCAGACCGGCCGCCGCCCGGCCCGGTACGCTTCCCCCGGCGTCGGCACCGGTCCGCGCCGGGGAGGCAACCGATGAGCGAGACGGCCGACAGCGCACAGAACCTGCCCATGGGACACGGCGTCAAGCAGCGGGACCTCATCCGGATGACCGACGAGGAGATCGACGCCTTCCTGCACGAGCGCCGGCCCATGACCATGTGCACCATGAACCACGACGGCACCATCCACGCCGTGGCCATGTGGTACGGCTTCGTGGACGGCCAGATCGCCATCGAGACCAAGGCCAAGGCCCAGAAGGCCCGCAACCTCGAGCGTGACCAGCGCATCACCCTGCTCTTCGAGGACGGCGACTACTACGAGGAGCTCCGGGGCGTGGAGCTGGTGGGCACGGCCGAGATCGTGACCGACCCGGACCAGATCTGGGCCCTCGGGGTCAACCTCTACGAGCGCTACTACGTGCCCTACACCGAGGACCTGCGCCCCTTCGTCGAGGCCATGCTCCACAAGCGGATCGTGGCCAAGATCAACGTGGACCGGGTGGTCTCCTGGGACCACCGCAAGCTGGGGATGCCCTCGACCCGTCCCCAGTGACCCGTCCCGCACCGGCCCGGCGCCGTGGCGGACGCCGCACCCGGCCTGCTAGCAAGTGACCCGGCTGCACAGCGCAGCCCCCGAGGGAAAGGCCCGCTCATGATCCTGGATCGGTTCCGCATGGACGGCACGGTGGCCATCGTCACCGGGGCCGGCCGGGGCATCGGCGCGGCCACCGCGGTGACCCTGGCCGAGGCCGGGGCCGACGTGGTCATCTCGGCCCGCACCGCCGACCAGCTGGCCGAGGTGGCCGGCCGGATCGAGGCCGCCGGCCGCCG
>CAXBRB010000105.1:0-9547 GCA_963977795.1 uncultured Acidimicrobiaceae bacterium | reverse complement strand
AGTGCATACGTCGTACCGGAGGGGTACGTACGGAGATGCCGGAACCGGTCGACGGGCCCGGCACCATGTGGGAGGCAAGGTCGTGGAGCAGCAGTTCACCGGGCAGGGGTTCGAGCAGTACCTGTGGGAGATCGAGGGCCTGCTGGAGGAGCTCACGCAGGACATGGGGATCCATCGGAACGATGGCGGTCACCAAGACGAGCGGCTCGTCGTCCCCGCCTACTGACGGTACGGAATCGGGCGTCGCTCGACGGCGCCGGATGCATCCACCGCCCCGAGCGCTACTGGCATCTGCCAGGGCCGTCTGAGGGCAACCCCACGGGTCAGACCCTACGTGTCGGAGGGGGGACTTGAACCCCCACGCCCTTACGGGCACTAGCCCCTCAAGCTAGCGCGTCTGCCTATTCCGCCACTCCGACGAAGTGGTTCCGGCATCGCTGCCGGGGCCCGGTCATGGTAGCCGACGGGGACGGCCCCCCGGGCCGCCTTCCGGGCTGCCGGCTCAGCGTCGTGCCGCAGTCTTCGGGGGCGCCAGGCGGGACCACAGGCCGGCGTTCCACAGGAGGCCGTCCACGGTGGCGTTGTACGTCGGCCCCGACAGCTGCACCCCCGAGGCCACGAGCCCGGGCAGCCCGAACAGGGGCAGGGCCACCATCTGGTCCCACAGCTGGTCGTCGATCTGGCTGTAGACGGCCTGTGCGGTCACCGGGTTGAGGACCTGGGCCGCCTTGTCGAAGAGCTGCTCCACCTGGGGATCGTCGAACCCGCTCCAGTCCTGCTGGTCGGCCGGTCCGGCATGCGGTGGCGCCGGCGCATACCAGCCCTGGGTCACCGACAGGAACGGGCTGGCCGTCCGGTGCACCAGGGCCAGGTCGTAGGCCGCTGCCGCCTGGGCGGCCCGCAGACCGGGCGTCCCGTCCACCGGGGTAACCACCACGCGCACGCCGGCGCCGGCGAGTTCGGCCACGATCCCGTACGCGGCCTCGCCCAGCCAGGGGTCCCCGGCCTCGACGGCCATCCGCACGGTGAGCGGCGCCCCGCCCGGGCCGGTCCACGGGCCGGCGCCATCGCGCACGTACCCCGCCGAGCGCAGGAGCCGGGCCGCCGTCTCGGGCTCGGCCTGCTGGTACTCCCCCGCCGCCGAGGAGGCCACGTAGCCGACCTGGGAGGCCACGGCCAGGTGGTCGTCGTTGACCGGGATCGACGGGTCCAGCGTCCCCAGGACGGCCGTGGTGAGCGCCGCCCGGTCGATCAGGTGGGCCAGGGCCTGGCGCACGGCAGGCACACCGGTGACCGGTGAGCGCACGGCGAACTCCAGGCTGACCAGGCCGAGCGAGGGGTGGAGGCTGCTCTGGACGTCGGGGTGCGCCGTGATCCGGGCAAGGTCGGTCAGTCCGAACTGCCCCGACTGGATGGCGCCGTGGGCCGAGGGCACCGGCACCGTCGGCCCAGGGACGCCTGACCCGGCCACCGTGGGGCCACCGGTCACCGTGAGCTGGGCCAGGGGTGCCGGCGTCCCCCACCACCGGGGGTTCCGCTGCAGCACGGCTGTCCCGTCGGGCCCGACCGAGACCAGGCGGAACGGGCCGGCCGCCACCTCGACGGCCGGGTTGAAGGTGGCGAAGGCCGTGTTCCACCCCACGGTGTCGCCGATGTGCGACGGGACCATGTGGTCGAAGAGGATCCGCCAGTCGGCGAAGGGGGTGGCGAACACGACGGTGACCACCTGGCCGCCCTTGGTCCCGGTCACCGAGCGGATGTCCCGGTAGCCGAGGGTGGAGGCCACCCGGTCCGGCTTCCCGTCCACGTCGGTCCCGTTCCCCCGCTGGGCCATCCAGGCGTAGATGAAGTCGTCGGCCGACACCGGGATCCCGTCCGACCAGGTGGCCTTGGGGTTGAGGGTGTAGACGATGGTCAGCGGGGCCGTCGAGGTGACCTCGACGCTCTCCAGCAGGTCGGCGTTGACCTGGGCCACCTGCTTGGCGTTGAAGGTGTAGGCGCTGGGCAGGACCTGGTCGAGGAGGACCGGGGTCGACGAGGCCGCCCCCTCGGGGGTGCTGGGGTTGAACCCGGCCCACGGCTCGTCCAGGTGCACGGCGGCCGTGCCGCCCGGTGCCGGCGCCAGGGCCGTCACCGGCGTCTGGTCGACCGGGCTGATCCGACGGGCCCCCAGGTGGTCCACCACGGCCACCGCAGCGATCACGGCGATGATGACCAGCGGGAGGGTCCACGGCGCCCGGCGCCGGGACAGCACCGCCCAGGGTCGGCGCCGGTGCCCGTCGGGCACGGCGCCCCCGTCGGTCACTGCAGGCGCAGGAGCAGGATGATGTTGGTGAAGGCGAAGATCACGGCCACCACCACGGTGATCCGGTCGAGGTTCTTCTCCACCACCGTCGAGCCGGCCGCCGCCGAGCCCACCGAGCCGCCGAACATGTCCGACAGCCCGCCGCCCTTGCCGGAGTGCATGAGGATCAGGAAGATCAGGGCCACGCAGGCGATGATCTGCAGCACGACGATGATGGCGGTCAGCACGGTGCGCTCCTCAGCTCCGACACGGCTCCCGAGGCTACCAAACTCACCGGCCGGGGTGGGCGGCCCGAACGATCTCCACGAACTGGGCAGCCTCCAGGCTGGCCCCGCCCACCAGCAGGCCGTCCACGTCGGGGCAGGCCATCAGCTCGGCCGTGTTGTCGGCCTTGACCGAGCCCCCGTACTGGATGCGCACCTGGGCGCCGGCGTCCTCGCCCACGGCGTCGGCTACCACGCCCCGGATCCAGGCACAGGCGGCCTGGGCGTCCTCGGGGGTGGCCGCCTGGCCGGTCCCGATGGCCCAGATGGGCTCGTAGGCCACCACCATCCCGGCCACGGCCGACTCGGGCAGGGCGGCCACAGCCGCGCTGACCTGGGTGGACAGGCGCTCCTGGGTCAGCCCGGCCTCCCGCTCGTCGATCGACTCGCCCACGCAGCAGATCGGGGTCATCCCGTTGCGGTGGACGGCGGCCAGCTTGGCCGCCACGATCTGGTCGGTCTCGCCGAAGAGCGTGCGGCGCTCGGAGTGGCCGACGATCACGTAGCTCACGTGCAGCTTGGCCAGCATCACCGGGCTCACCTCTCCGGTGAAGGCCCCGGCGTCCTCGGCGGCACAGGACTGGGCGCCCAGCGCCACCGGGATGGACTCGGCCTCCAGCACCGTCTGGGCCGACCGCAGGTCGGTGAAGGGCGGGTGGACCGACACGTCCACCGCCGACACGTCGGCCGGCTGGATCCGCAGGCCGAGGTCCCGCACGGCGTGGATGGCCTCGAGGTGGTCGAAGTGCATCTTCCAGTTGCCGCTGACCAGCGGCCGCCGGGGGGACACCGGGCTCACCGGGATCCTCCCGCCGGAGCGTTGGGGGCACCCCGGAGGGCGGCCAGGCCCGGCAGGTCGCCGAACTCGAGCAGCTCGAGCGAGGCGCCGCCCCCGGTGGAGATGAAGTCGATGCGGTCCTCGAGACCGAGCTCGCCGATGGCGGCCACGCTGTCGCCGCCGCCGACCACCGTGTAGCCGGCGCAGTCGGCCACCGCCCGGGCCACTCCGGCCGTCCCGGCAGCGAAGCGGGCGTCCTCGAAGACCCCCATCGGGCCGTTCCACAGCACCGTCCCGGCCGAGGCCAGGCAGGCGGCATAGGCGGCCACCGACTCGGGTCCGATATCCAGCCCGGCCCACCCCGCAGGCACGTCGGCGCCGACCGTGCGGACCGCACCCCCCGTCTCGCCCCGGCCGAAGGCCGCACCGGCCTCCAGTGCCACGATGTCGGTGGGCAGGAGGATGGGCACGCCCCGGCTGAGGAGCTCCTTGCAGTCGTCGATGCGATCGGCGTCGAGCAGCGACGACCCCACCTCGTGGCCCTGGGCGGCCAGGAAGGTGAAGGCCATCCCGCCACCCACCACCAGGGCGTCGACCCGCTCGATGAGGGCCTGGAGCACGCCCAGCTTGTCGGAGACCTTTGCCCCGCCCACCACGGCCACGAAGGGGCGCTCGGGCGAGCCCAGCAGCCCCCCGAGGGCGTCGATCTCCCGCTCCAGCAGCAGCCCGGCTGCGCTCGGGAGCGTGCGGGGCGGGCCCACCACCGAGGCGTGGGCCCGGTGGGACACGCCGAAGGCGTCGTTGACGAAGGCGTCGTGCCCGGCCACCAGCGCCGCCACGAAGGCCGGGTCGTCGGCCGTCTCGCCCGGATCGAAGCGGAGGTTCTCCAGCAGGCTCACCCCGGGGGCCAGCCGCTCCAGGACGGCTCGGACCGGTGCCAGGTCCCACCGGGCGTCGGGCGCACCCTTCGGCCGACCCAGGTGGGTGGCGGCCGTCACCGTGGCCCCCCGGGCGGCCAGGGCCTCCAAGGTGGGCAGGGCGGCCCGGATGCGGAAGTCGTCGGCCACCTCGGGGGCGCCGTCGGCCCCGGTGCGCAGCGGCACGTTGAAGTCGACCCGCACCAGCACGCTGGCCCCAGCGAGGTCGGGCAGGTCGCCCAGGAGGGGGAGGCCCTCCAGCAGCGGGTTGGCGGCCGGCACCGGTCAGGCGGCGCCGACGATGACCGACAGGTCGACCAGCCGGTTGGCGTAGCCCCACTCGTTGTCGTACCAGCCGTTCACCTTGACCAGGGTGTGGCCGGTCGAGGTGGCCATGACCATGGTCAGGCCGGCGTCGAAGGTGCACGACGCCGGGCTGCCCACGATGTCGGTGGAGACGATCGGGTCCTCGGTGTAGACGAGGACCTTCGACAGCGGCGCGGTGGCCGCTGCAGCGGCGAAGGCGGCGTTGACCTGGTCGACGGTGACCTCGCCGGGCACCAGGGCGGTGAAGTCGGTGATGGAGCCGTCGGCCACCGGCACCCGCAGGGCGCTGCCGTCGAGCTTCCCCTTCATGGCCTCGAGGACCAGGCTGGTGGCCCGGGCCGCCCCGGTGGAGGACGGGACGATGTTGACCGCCGCCGCCCGGGCCCGCCGGAGGTCCTTGTGGGGCAGGTCCAGCAGGTTCTGGTCGTTGGTGAAGGCGTGGACCGTGGTCATGAGGCCGCTGTCGATGCCGAAGGCGTCGTCCAGCACCTTGACCAGGGGCACGAAGCAGTTGGTGGTGCACGAGGCGTTGGAGACCACGGTGTGGGCGGCCGGGTCGAAGGTGTCGTCGTTCACGCCGACCACGAAGGTGGCGTCCACGCCGGTGGCCGGCGCCGACACGATCACCCGGGAGGCTCCGCCGTCGAGGTGGGCGGCGGCCGACTCACGGGTGGTGAAGAGCCCGGTCGACTCGACGACGACGTCGACCCCGAGGTCGCCCCACGGGAGGGCCTTGGGGTCCCGCTCGGCCAGCACCTGCACCCGGCCGGTGTCGAGCACCAGGGCGCCGTCCTCGACGCCGACGGTGCCGTCGAAGCGGCCGTGGGTGGAGTCGTACTTCAGCAGGTGGGCCAGGGTCTCGGCCGAGGTGAGGTCGTTGATGGCCACCACCTCCACGTCGGCGCCCAGCAGGCGGGCCGCCCGCAGGTAGTTGCGCCCGATGCGCCCGAACCCGTTGATGCCGATCCTGACCGTCATGACAGTGGTGTCCACCCTTCGGTGCGCCGGACGAACCGTTCGACCGGACTGGCTGATCTGCTTTCCCACGACCCGTGTCCAGTGCTCCGGGCCGATACCACGCTAGGGCACCACCGGCGCCCGGGGCGTCATCCGAGCAGATCGGTGAGGGCCGACGCCAATCGCGCCGGGTCGTGGGCCAGGCCGTTGGGCCGGGCCAGCGGGAGGTCGACGACGGGCACCGACGGACGGCCGAGCGGCAGGGCGGTGGTGTCGCACACCACCCGGTCCACCCGCACCCCGTGGTCGACCAGGGCGGCCACGTGGCCGGCCACATCCAGCCCGCTGGTCTCCACCTCCTGGGCCCGCAGGTTGCACACATAGACCCGCTCCCCCGGCGAGGCGTTGACCGCCTCCCGGATGCCCGGCACCAGCACCGCGGCCAGGACGCTGGTGAAGAGCGACCCCGGGCCGAGCAGGATCTGGTCGGCGACGGCCAGCGCCTCGACGGCGCCCGCCGGCGCCGGTGCATCGGCCGGCACCAGGGACACCGACCGGATCCCCCCGGCTCCCATGACGGCCACCTGGCCGGCCACCGTGCCGGCAGCCGCCTCGGCCTTCAGGGTGACCGGCTCCGTGCTGGCCGGGAGCACCCGGCCCCGCACGCCGAGGAGCCGGGCGGCGTCGTCCAGGGCGGCCACCGGGTCGCCGGCGGCCTCCATGAGCCCGGCCAGCACCAGGTTGCCCAGGGAGTGGCCGGCCAGCTCCTCCTCGTCGAAGCGGTGGGTGAAGGCGGCGGCCAGCAGCGACCCGGGCTCGGCCAGGGCCACCAGGCAGTTGCGGAGGTCGCCGGGCGGGATGATGTGGAGCAGGTGCCGGAGCCGGCCCGAGCTCCCCCCGTCGTCGGCCACCGACACCACGGCGGTCACCCGCTCGGTGTAGAGGCGCACGGCCCGCAGGGTGGCGGCAAGGCCGTGCCCGCCGCCCACCGCCACCACCCGGGGCCCGGTCTCGGGGCCCCGATGGTCACCGGATCGATGGTCGGGGGCGCTCACCGGTCGACGTCCCGATGGAAGGCGGCCGCCGTGAGCCCGTGGGCCTCCAGTCGCCGTGCCAGCTCCTCGGCCAGGGCCACCGAGCGGTGGCGCCCGCCGGTGCACCCCATGGCCACCGTGAGGTACGACTTGCCCTCCTTGGCGTAGGCCGGCACCAGCATGGTGAGCAGGTCGTCGAGCTTCTTCAGGAAGAGCTGCGTCTCGGGCCGCTCCAGCACGTAGGCCCGGACGTCGGCGTCGAGGCCGCTGGACGAGCGCAGCTGGGCGTCCCAGTAGGGGTTGGGGAGGAAGCGGCAGTCGAACATGAGGTCGACGTCGAGGGGGACCCCGTGCTTGAAGCCAAAGGAGACGATGGAGGTGCGCATGGCGCCGCCCAGCTCGTCGGAGCCGAAGGCCTCGACGATGCGGGTCCGCAGCTGGTTCACGTTGAGCTCGCCGGTGTCCATGATCAGGTCGGCCCGGTCACGGATGGGGGCCAGGAGGGCCCGCTCCTCGGCGATGGAGTCCACCACGCCCCGGGCGGCCTGGGGATGACGGCGCCGGGTGCCCTCGAAGCGCTGGATCAGCACGTCGTCGGCGGCGTCGAGGAAGAGGATCTGCACCCGCTCGTGGCTGTCCCGGAGGGCGTCCACGGCGGGCAGGACGTCGTCGAGGTCGCCTCCGGCCCGCCCGACCACGAAGGCCACCCGCTCCATCTCCGAGCCGGCACCGTCGACCAGCTCGGCCACCTTGGCGATGAGCGCCGAGGGCATGTTGTCGATGACGAACCAGCCCAGATCCTCCAGCGTGGCCGCCGCCGTGGAGCGGCCGGCCCCCGACATGCCGGTGACCACCAGGTACTCGCTCATCGGCTGCCTTCCGGGTCAGTGGTTCGGGTCAGGGGGACGGGTCGGTGCGGCCAGGGGCCGGTGCAGGCGGTCGTGGACGGCCGCCCCGACCGCCGCCGGAAGCCACGATACGCCGACCAGCTCCTCTCGGGAGGCCTTCCGAAGTCCCGTCAGGCCGCCGAACTGCTCGACCAGCCGGGTCCGGCGCTTGGGGCCGAGGCCGGGCACGCCGTCGAGGGCCCCCACCGTCATGCGCTTGCCCCGGAGAGTCCGGTGGTACGAGATGGCGAAGCGGTGGGCCTCGTCGCGGAGCCGCTGGAGCAGGTAGAGCGACTCCGAGGTGCGGGGCAGCCGCAGCGGTGTCGACGAACCCGGCCGGTAGACCTCCTCGAAGCTCTTGGCCAGGGAGGCCACCGGCACCCGGTCGGACAGGCCCAGACCGGCCAGGACCCGCTCGGCCACGTGCAGCTGCCCCAGGCCGCCGTCCACGAGGAGGAGCTGGGGCGGGTAGGCGAAGCGGCGCCGCCCTGCCACCGGAGCGGCTGGGTCGTCGGCGGCGGCAGCGCCGGCCCGCTCCTCGTCCAGCAGGGCGGTGAACCGGCGGGTCAGGACCTCCTCCATGGCCGCGTAGTCGTCGTTCCCAGCCACCGTGGCCACCTTGAAGTGGCGGTAGTCCTGCTTCTTGGGCAGGCCGTCCTCGAAGACCACCATCGAGCCCACATAGTCGGTGCCCTGCAGATGGCTCATGTCGAAGCACTCGATGCGGAGCGGGGCCGCCGGCAGGGCCAGCTCCCGCTGGAGCGCCTCCAGGGCCCGGGCCCGGCTGTTGTGGTCCGAGGTGCGCTGGAGGCGGTGGCGCACGAAGGCCTCCCCGGCGTTGCGGCCGACGGTCTCCAGCAGGGCGGCCTTCGGGCCCCGCTGGGGCACGTGCAGCGAGACCGGACCGCCCCGCCGTCCGGCCAGCAGCTCCTCGACGGCCAGCTGGTCGGCGGGCAGCCGGGGCACCAGCACCTGGCGGGGCACGCCGGCCGCCGGCTCGGCGTAGAGGTCGACCAGGATGCGGGCCAGCAGCTCGTCGGGGGCCAGGTCCTCCACCTTGTCGACGAAGCTGGCCGAGCGGCCCACCACCCGGCCGGCCCGCACGTGGAACACCTGCACGGCCGCCTCGAGCTCGTCCTCGGCCAGGGCCACCACGTCGAGATCCTCCGGCCGCTCCAGCTCCATCTGCCGCACGGCGTCGGCGGCCCGCACCGCCTCCAGCTTGTCCCGCAGCGCGCCTGCTCGCTCGAAGTCGAGGGCGGCCGAGGCGTCCCGCATGGCCGACTCGATCAGCCGCTCCAGCGGGCCGGTGTCGCCGCCCAGGAAGGTCATCAGGTCGGCCACCATGGCGTCGTACTCGGGCTTGTCCACGGCCCCGACGCAGGGGCCGGCGCACCGCTCGATGTGGAAGAGGAGGCAGGGCCGCCCGAGGCGCTGGTGCGATGCCAGCTTGGCATCCGAGCAGGTCCGGACCGGGAAGGACCGCAGGAGCAGGTCGAGGGTGCCCCGGATGGCCCCCACGTTGGGGTACGGGCCGAAGTAGCGCACCCCCTTGCGCTTGCGCCCCCGGACCACGGCCGGCCGGGGCCACTCGTCCTGGACGGTGACGGCCAGCCAGGGATAGCTCTTGTCGTCCTTCAGGCGGACGTTGTAGCGGGGCTGGAGCTGCTTGATGAGGTTGTGCTCGAGGAGGAGGGCCTCGGCCTCGGTGCCCACCACCATCCACTCGACGTGGTCGGCCTGGGCCACCATCTGGGCCGTCCGGTACGGCAGGTGGGCGGGATCCTGGAAGTAGGACCCGACCCGGGAGCGCAGGGACTTGGCCTTGCCGACGTAGAGCACCCGGCCGTCGGCGTCGACGAACTGGTAGGACCCCGGGGCGTCGGGGACGGAGCCGGCAGCGGGACGGGTGGCCACCTCCCCAGTGTGCCGTGCCCACGGGCCGGCCGGTGCGTTGCCGGGGTCCCGTGCGTCCCTGACTGACCGAGGGCGTACACTGGGAGCGCCGGCCTGGTATCCGGCACACATCTACCGCTCCGGGGCCGACATCCCCGCGGATGGGCGACCAGGCTGTCCCCG
>CAXBRB010000104.1:0-9552 GCA_963977795.1 uncultured Acidimicrobiaceae bacterium | reverse complement strand
AGGTCGGCACACGGGCGGGGCCGGCCGCACGCCGACCGACGACCATGACCACCACCTCCCCCGCCACCACGACGACGCCCCGGCCACCTCGGCCCATGGCGGCCGCGACGTCATCGCGATCTGCCGAGCGGCCGACTGCGGTCACGCCGGTGCGGTCCCACCCCCGGGTGATGGGCTGGGTGGGCGCCTCGTCCCTGGCCATGGGCGGGTCCAGCCAGTCCCTCTTCGTGATCGCCGCCCTCCTGGCCGCCCAGGGGACCGCAGCGGTCCCGCTGCTCGCCGTCGGCATCGTCCTGGCCCTGCTGGCCGTCCCGGGGTGGATCGAGCTGTCGTGCATGTTCCCCGACCGGGTCGGCGGGATCGCCGCCACGTGCGCCGAGGCGTTCCGACCCTACGGCGCCGTCCTCGCCAACCTGACCGGCGTCTGCTACTGGTGGGGCTGGGTGACGGCCTGCGGGCTGTCCGCCGTCCTCTCGGCCGACGCCCTGCACGCCTGGTACCTGCCCCGGGTGCCGTCCGCCCTGCTGGCCATCGCCGTCATCGCCGTCTTCGCCGTGCTCAACCTGGCCGGCCTGCGGTGGGTGGCCCGGCTGGCCGTCCCCCTGGCCGCCGGCGCCGCCGTGCTGGCCCTGGCCTCGGGCGTCGTGCCCGTGCTGGCCGGCCACGTGGACTGGCACCGCTCGTTCGCCTTCCACCTCCAGACCCCCTTCGCCGGGTCGTTCGGGGCCCTGACCAGCGCCATGGCCGGCCTCTTCCTGGTGGGGTGCGCCGCCCCGGCCTTCGAGGCGGCCGCCTGCCACGTCGGCGAGCTCCGTCGCCCGGCCGCCGACCAGCCCCGGGCCCTGTGGGCCTCGGGCGGAGTGGCCGTGGCGTTCTTCGCCGTCCTCCCGGTCATCTGGCTGGGCGCCTTCGGCCCGGCTGCGCTGCAGCTCCGCCTGGCCACCGCCCTCGGTCCGGCCTTCGCCCCGCTGGTGGGCGGCGCCGCCAAGGCCGTGGCCGTCTGGTTCGTCGTCCTCAACCTGCTCACCGGGGTCCTCCAGCCCCTGGCCGGATCGTCGCGGACGCTCAGCCAGCTGGCCGAGGACGGCCTCCTCCCCCGGTCGCTGGCCTTCCGCCACCCGGCCACCGACGCCCCCGTGGTGGCCGTCGTCGTGACCACCGTGGTGGCCGCAGCCTTCGTGCTGGTCGGGCACCCCATGGCGCTCTTCGACGCCGCCAGCCTCTGCTACCTGATCGGGATCAGCCTGCCCAGCGTGGCCGTCTGGCTGCTGCGCCGCAACGAGCCGGAGCGCACCCGCCCCTACCGTGCCCGGGCCTGGGCCATCCGGCTCGGCCTGGTGCCCGCCGCCGCCTGGCTGGCCGCCACCGCCCTGGGGTTCGGCAGCTATGGGCTGACCGTCGTGGCCATCGGCCTGGCGCTCGCCCTGTCGGGCCCGGTGGCCCAGGCCTGGCGCACCCGGAGCGACCGGCGTCACACAGGCGAGCCTGGTCCCCGGCGGACCATCTACCTCAAGCTGTCCGGCTCCATGTTCGCCCTGGTCGGCGTGCTCGGCCTGGGCTACGCCGTGGCCCTCCACAACCTCCAGGGGGCCGATCCGGCCGTCGTCACCGTCCTGCTCGATCTCGCCGTCATCGGCTGCCTCATCGCCCTGGCCGCCGGCCTGGTGCTCCCGGGCGCGCTGGCCCACGCCGCCCGGCAGATGACCGACGCCACCCGCTTCCTGGCCCGCGGCACCCTGGCCACCCTGACGTCGGCCATGGAGGCCATGGCCGGCGACGACCTCGACCAGGCCCACGCCATCATCACCGTCCGACCGGTGGTCGTCCGCTCCTCCGACGAGTTCCACGACATGGCCACCGGGTTCGCCGAGGTCCAGGACGAGGCCGTGCGGGCCGCCCTGGCCCTCGACGACGTCGTGGCCGAGGTGCGGGCCAGCCGCACCTCGCTCTCCCGGCTGGTCGAGGAGCGGACGGTGGCCCTCATCGCCGCCCACGAGGAGATCGAGCGGGCCCACCGCCGCCGTCAGGACATGCACGACCGGATGCGGGCCGTGGCGGCGCGCTTCGGCGGGATCGGGACCGACGGCGTCGATCTGGACTCGGCGCTGCAGGAGATCGCCACCACCCTCGGCGCGGTCCTCGAGGTCGACGTGGTGGCCATCTTCCGGGCCGATGCCGACCAGATCCTCCTCGACGACCCGGTCACCTGGCGCTACGGCGTCGGCGACGAGCGCCACCCGCGCCTGCGTCAGCTCAGCGCCGAGGCCCGGCGGTTCCTCCACGGCGTGGCCGAGCGCCAGGGCACGCTGGCCCTCACCGACCTCTCCCTCCTCCCTGACCCGCCCCACGGGGCCGAGGAGCCGGCCTTCGCCACCGAGACCGGCTACCGGGCATGGATCCTCTCCCCCGTCCACGGGGCCGACGGACGCCTCCTGGCCCTGGCGGCCCTGGGCATGGCCGACCCCATCGCCGAGTGGAACGAGGACGCCATCGCCCTGGTCGACGCCGTGACCGGCGACCTCGCCCGGGCCATCATCCAGGCGGAGCTCTACCAGGGCCAGCGGACGCTGGTCGCCCAGCTCCAGGAGCTGGACCAGGCCAAGAGCGAGTTCCTCTCGACGTTCTCCCACGAGCTGCGCACGCCGCTCACCTCGATCCGGGCCTATACCGAGCTGCTGCGCGACGACGGCTCCGAGCGCGACCCGGACCAGGACCGCATGCTCGAGATCATCGAGCACAACGGGGTGCGCCTCTCGGCGCTCATCGAGGACATCCTCACGCTCTCCCACCTGAACTCGGCCGTCTACGACATCGACCTGGCCCCGGTAGAGGTCGCCCCCCTCATCCAGGCCGTGTGCGACACCCTCCTGCCCATGGCCCAGACCAAGCGGATCTCCCTCACGGCGCGCACGGGGGAGCCCGGGACGGCCGTGCTCGGCGACGCCGACCAGCTCGAGCGGCTCCTCATCAACCTGGCCAACAACGCCATCAAGTTCACCCCGGTCGGCGGCTCGGTGGAGCTGGGCGTGACCGCCTCGGCCGACTCGGTGGTCCTCTCGGTGCGCGACACCGGGATCGGGATCCCCGAGGAGGAGCAGGAAGCCGTGTTCGGGCGCTTCTACCGGGGCGCCGAGGCCACCAGCGAGCTCATCCCCGGCACCGGCCTGGGCCTGGCCATCGTCCAGGCCATCGTCGAGCACCACGACGGGAGCCTCACCATCAACTCCGCACCGGGCCAGGGCACCGTCGTCCGGGTCCGGCTCGCCTCGCTGGCCGCCGCCGGCCGCCGGATCCACCCGGCGACCGACCCCGCTCCGTTCGACCCCGACTCAACCAGCACCGACTCAACCAGCACCGACTCAACCAGCAGCTCTTCATCCAGCAGCACCTCAATCAGCACCGTCTCAACCAGCAGCACCCCCTGACAGCACCCCAGACAGCACCCAACCCCCACAACAAGGAGAACCACCCATGACAGCAACCCTGCCCAACGAGCCGATGACCGGCACCACCCGTGTGCTGATCATCGAGGACGACCCGGCCATCGCTGAGGCCGTCCAGCGCGTGGTGGCCCGCCAGAACGGCACCGGCGTGGTCGCCGGCGACGGGCGCGTCGGCCTGCGCGACTTCTTCGAGGAGCGGCCCGACCTGGTCGTGCTCGACATCGGCCTGCCCGAGATGGACGGCTGGGAGGTGCTCGAGCGCATCCGCGACCTCTCGGACGTGCCCGTGCTCATGCTGACCGCCCACGACCTGGAGCAGGAGAAGGTCCGGGGCCTCACCAGCGGCGCCGACGACTACCTCACCAAGCCCTTCGGCATCCAGGAGCTGGGGGCCCGCATCCAGGCCCTGCTCCGCCGCAGCCAGGTCTCGGGCACGGCCACCGAGGAGTCCAACACCTACCGGGACGGCAACCTCGAGGTCGACTGGCCGGCCCGCGAGGTGAAGGTCGACGGCGAGGTGGTCAACCTCACCAAGCTCGAGTTCCAGCTGCTCCAGACCTTCGTCCGCCACCCCGGCCAGGCGCTGGCCACCCAGCAGCTCCTCGAGCAGGTGTGGAACGATCCCTTCGGCATCGGCCCCGAGCGGGTCAAGTTCACCGTCCTGCGCCTGCGCCGCAAGCTCGGCTGGCAGGACGACCGCAAGGACACCCTGGAGGCCATCCGCGGCTACGGCTACCGCTACACGCCGATGTCGTCCCGTCAGGCCAGCTGACCGGACGCCACGCCGACAGGCCCGGAAGGTCCGGCGGCCGGGTGGTCAGTACCCGGCTGCCGGATCGACCTGGCCGACGAGGACCTCGCCGGAGGCGAACCGGGCCACGTTGGTGGCGATGCGCTCGGCCAGCAGCGGCACCACCATCTCGATGGTGTCGGCCGTGTGCGGGGTGATGATGCACGTGGGGAGCTCCCACAGGGGATGACCGTCGGGCAGCGGCTCGGGGTCGGTGACGTCCAGTGCGGCACCGGCCACCGAGCCCGCCCGGAGGGCGGCCACCAGCGCACCGGTGTCCACGTGGCGCCCCCGGGCCACGTTGACCAGCCAGGCCCGCTCGTCCATGGCGCCGAGCTCGGGCGCCCCGATGATGTGCTCGGTCTCCGGTGTGAGGGCCAGCGCCAGGAAGACCACCAGGGCCCCGGGGAGCACGTCGTGGAGCCGGTCGGGCCCCACCGTGCGCGCCGCACCGGCCACCGGTTCGGGCGTGCGCCGCACCACCGTGGCCTCCACCCGGAAGGGCGCCAGCTGCTCGAGCAGCGAGGTGGCGATGCCGCCGCCGCCCAGGACCACCACCCGCTGGTCGTACAGGCTGGTGCCGGCGGGCACGCCCCAGGAGGTGGCCCGCACCCGATCCGGCAGGTGGCGCAGGCCGGCCAGGGCCAGGGCCAGGGCGTGCTCGGCCACCGGCTCGGCATAGGCGCCCTTGGCGCAGGTCCACCGGTGGGCGCCGTCGAAGAGCCCCTCGGCCACCGCCTTCTCCACCCCGGCGAAGGGGAGCTGGACCCACTGCACGCTGGGGGCGGCGGCAAGCCACCCCCCGAGGTCGGCCATGGCGTGGGGGTCGAGCCACACCACGGCGTCGGGGGCGTCGTCGATGCCCACCACCGTGCCGCCCCCGGCGGCGACGGCGTCGGTGGCGAAGGGTGCCGGCAGGGGTCCGACAGCGATCCGGGGCGCGGGCACCGGGGCGTGCGACGAGGTGGCCATGGCCGCATGGTAGCGAGCAGCCCGAAGGACGGCCGGGGCCGGTGCAGCCGAGGCCGGTGTGGTGAGATGGGACGTCCCGAGGCCCGCCGGCCCGGGGCCCCTGCCGAGCCGGCCGGGGCACGAGCGCACGGGGAGGCCGCCGTGAAGGTCCAGATGAACGTCCGCGACTTCCTGGCCCGTGCGGCCGCCACCTACCCCGATCGGGTGGCCGTGGTCGACGAGCCCGACCAGCCGGCCGCCCCGTGGGCGCCCCGGACCTTCGCCGAGCTCGACGCCCAGGCCCGCGCCCAGGCCGCCGGCCTCGACCGCCTCGGGGTGGGCCCGAGCGAGCGGGTGGCCATCGTCTCCCAGAACTCGGCCCGCCTGCTGGCCGCCTTCACCGGCGTGTCGGGCTGGGGGCGCATCCTCGTGCCCGTCAACTTCCGCCTGGCCCGGGCCGAGGTCGCCTACATCCTGGAGCACTCAGGTGCGTCGGTCCTCCTGGTCGACCCCGAGCTGGCCGACGACCTGGCCGGCCTCGGGCCCCGCCACACCTACGTGCTGGGGGCCGAGTCCGACGAGGTCCTCTACGCCCACGACGCCGAGCCGGTCCCGTGGACGTCCGACGAGGACGCCACGGCCACCATCAACTACACCTCGGGCACGACGGCCCGGCCCAAGGGGGTCCAACTGACCCACCGCAACTGCTGGCTGAACGCCGCCGTCTTCGGGTGGCACACCGGGGTGTCGGACCGGGACACCTACCTCCACACCCTCCCCATGTTCCACGCCAACGGCTGGGGCATGGTCTGGGCCACCGGCGCCATGGGGGCCACCCAGGTGGTCCTGCGGAAGGTCGACGGCGCCGAGATCCTCCGCCGGATCGACCGCCACGGCGTGACCCTCCTCTGCGCCGCCCCGGCCGTGGTGGCCTCGGTGCTGGACGCCGCGGCGGCCTGGGAGGGTCCGGTGCCCGGACGGGGCCGGGTGCGGGTGGTGGTGGCCGGCGCCCCGCCCCCCAGCCGCACCATCGAGCGGGTCGAGGCCGAGCTGGGGTGGGAGTTCATCCAGATCTACGGCCTGACCGAGACCTCGCCGCTGCTGACCGTCAACCGGGCCCGCCCCGAGTGGGACGCCCTGGCCCCCGACGAGCGGGCCCGACGCCTCATGCGGGCCGGCGCCCCGGCGGTGGGCACCGAGCTGCGCATCGACGACCACGGTGAGGTCCTGGCCCGCTCCAACACCGTGATGGCCGGCTACTGGGACCAGCCCGACGAGACGGCAGCCGCCCTGGACGGCGGGTGGTTCCACACCGGGGACGGCGGCGTCCTGGACGACGAGGGCCACCTGAGCATCCTGGACCGCAAGAAAGACGTCATCATCACCGGGGGCGAGAACGTGTCGTCCATCGAGGTCGAGGACGCCATCTTCTCGCTGCCCGGGGTGGCCGAGGTTGCCGTCATCGGCGTGCCCAGCGAGAAGTGGGGCGAGATGGTGCTGGCCCTGGTGGTCCCCGCTCCGGGCGCCGAGGTCACCGCCGAGGAGGTCATCGCCCACTGCCACGGGCTGCTGGCCGGCTACAAGTGCCCCAAGGCCGTCGAGATCCGCACCGAGCTGGCCCGCACGGCCACCGGCAAGCTCCAGAAGTTCCGGCTGCGGGCCCCCTACTGGGAGGGCTTCGAGCGCCAGGTCAACTGACCGGCGCCGACGGGCCCGGGCCGCAGAGGCGGGCCGATGCCGCCGCAGCACCGGCCGCAGCACCCGCTCCGTCCAGCCAGTCCAGGATGCGCTGGGCCGTCCACACCGGCGTCTCCAGCTGCGGGGCGTGCCCGATGCCCCGGGCCTCCACCAGGTGCCAGTGCCGCCGGCCCCGGGCCGCCCGCCGGGCCGAGGCCACCGGGACCAGGATGTCCCGATCCCCGTGGAGGAGGAGGACGGGGACGTCCAGGGCGGCCAGCTCGGCCCGGGTCTGCTTCGAGCGGACCAGGGCGGCGGCCAGCGAGCGGGCCGAGCGCAGGTAGGCGGCATCCCCGGCGGCCCGGTCCCCGGCCGCGGTCAGGGCGATGTGGGCGGCCACCACGGGCTCGGGCACCCGGGACGGGTCGGCGCACACCGAGGCCAGCACCCGCCGGACATGGGCCTCGGCCGACGTGCGGCTGCGGCGCTCGGCCAGGAACCGCTCCCCCAGCCCGGGGACGGCGCACAGGACGAAGTTGGCCACGATGCGGGGGTGGACGCCGCCCAGGTGACGGACCGGCAGGGCCGGGTCGACCAGGACCAGTCCCGCCGCGGCCCGGGGAGCGGCGGCTGCGGTCAGGGCCGAGACCAGGCCGCCCAGCGAGTTCCCCATCAGGATGGCCGGCCCCTCGGCCAGGGCGTCGAGCACGTCGGCCACCAGGGCCACGTGCCCGGCCACATCCGGGGTGCGCCCGGCCGCCGGGGTGCGCCCGTGGCCCACCAGGTCCACGGCGATCAGGCGGCACCGGCCGGTCAGGTGCGGAGCCACCGCCGCCCAGTTCAGGTGCGAGCCGCCCAGGCCGTGGACGGCCACCAGCAGGGGTCCCGAGGCCGGGCCGCCGAAGTCGGCCACATGGACCGGGCCGGCCGCCGTCTCCACCAGGTGCGACGTCCCGCCCAGCTGCTCGAGGGTGCTCACCGGGGCGAGCGTACCGGGCGGCCCGTCCGCCCAGGACGGCTCGTCGACACCGACGGCCGTGGCCCGCCGACGGCCGGGACGGGGTCCGTCAGCGGCTGTCGCCCGAGGGGAAGTGGAGGGCGGGCCGGGCCGGGCTGGGACCGGTGGCCGGGTCGGGCCAGCGGGTGGTGATGGTCTTCAGGCGGGTGTTGAAGCGCACGCCCTCCATGCCGTGGATGTGGGCGTCGCCGAACAGCGACTGCTTCCAGCCGCCGAAGGAGTAGTAGGCCATGGGCACCGGGATGGCCACGTTGATGCCGACCATGCCCACGGTGACGTCGCGGCGGAAGCGCCGGGCCGCCGCCCCGTCCCGGGTGAAGATGGCCGTGCCGTTGCCGTACGGGTTGGCGTTCACCAGGGCGATGGCCTCGTCCAGCGAGTCGGCCCGCAGGACCGAGAGCACCGGGCCGAAGATCTCGTCCCGGTAGACGGCCATCTCGGGGGTCACCCGGTCGACCAGGGTGGGGCCGAAGAAGAAGCCCTCCTCGCCGCCCGTCACGGTCAGGCCACGGCCGTCCACGACCACCTCGGCGCCCTCGGCCAGGGCCGAGTCCACGTAGCCGGCCACCCGGTCGCGGTGGGCCCGGGTGATGAGCGGGCCCATGTCGGAGGCGGGGTCGGTGCCCGGACCGGTGACCAGGGCCCGGGCCCGGTCGGCCACGGCGGCCACCAGGGGCCCGGCGTCGCCGACCACGACCACGGCGCTGATGGCCATGCACCGCTCGCCGGCCGAGCCGTAGCCGGCGGCGATGAGGGCGTCGGCGGTGGACTCGAGGTCGGCGTCGGGCAGGACCACGGCGTGGTTCTTGGCGCCGCCCAGGGCCTGGACCCGCTTGCCCGACGCGTGGCCCCGCTCGAAGACGTGACGGGCCACCGGGGTGGAGCCGACGAAGGAGACGGCCGCCACCTCGGGGTGGTCGAGCAGGGCGTCCACCGCCTCGGCGTCGCCGTGGACCACCGAGAAGACGTCGGCGGGCAGGCCGGCCCGCTCCCACAGCTCGGCCACCAGACCGGACGGTGACGGGTCGCGCTCGGAGGGCTTGAGCACGAAGGCGTTGCCGCAGGCGATGGCCACCGGGTACATCCACATGGGGACCATCACCGGGAAGTTGAACGGGGTGATCCCGGCCACCACGCCGAGCGGCTGGCGGACCGAGGAGGCGTCCACCCCGGTGGAGACCTCCTCGCTGAACTCCCCCTTCAGCAGGTGGGGGATGCCGCAGGCGAACTCGACCACCTCGATGCCCCGGGCCACCTCGCCCCGGGCGTCCTCCAGCACCTTGCCGTGCTCGGCGGTCACCGCGGCGGCCAGGTCCTCGCGGTGGCGGTCGCACAGCTCCCGGAAGGCGAAGAGGACCTTGCTGCGGGCGGTCAGGGAGGCCGAGCGCCACTCGGCGGCGGCGGCCGCGGCGGCCGTCACGGCGGCGTCGACGTCGGCCTCGCCCGCGAGTGCGACCTCGGCCAGCGGCTCCTCCGTCGCCGGCGAGCTGGTCGTGCTCGACCGCGATCGCGAGTCGGGCCGGCCGCTGCGCATCGACTGCACCGGTTTCGGTTCGGGCGCCTACTCGATCCCGTCGTCGGTCGAGCACCTGAAGTTCCGGACCAGCGCGAAGTTCATCCTCGCGATCGAGACCGGAGGCATGTTCCAGCGCCTCCAGTACCACGCCTATCCC
>CAXBRB010000103.1:0-9570 GCA_963977795.1 uncultured Acidimicrobiaceae bacterium | reverse complement strand
GTTCAGACGTGTGCTCTTCCGATCTTGGCACGCCGGACCGGGCCGTCGCCAACCGGCCCAGCACCAGCCGCCCCTGCGGAGGCGGCCGGCCGGCGAGGACGAGGAGACGTCCGAGGTCGCTGCGGCGGGCCCACCGGGCCGGACCGTCGCCCCACCGGGACGGCGACCCCGGGGACCGGTCCCACCACCGGCCGGGCCGGGGCCGGTCCCCGCCTGGCCGGAGCGTCCGGGAGGCGGCGGCCAGCACCGCCCCGGCGGCGACGACCTCGATCGCCGCCGTCCTCACCCGCCGCCGCCGGGGTCCATGGCGCCGTCGGTGTCGACCAGCCACCGCTCGTGGCTGGAGAGCCGGTGCTCCACCAGGAACGATCGGCGGCCCACCTTCCACAGGGCCGTGCCCCGGGGGAGCTGGGTGACCAGGTCGGCCTCGGTGGCCGTCAGGCCGAGGAGATCGGCGGTGGCCGCCACCTCGCCGTGGGGCTGGGCGTAGACGACGCGCGTCTCCGAGTCGGACAGGAGGCCCTCGGCCAGGCCCACCTGCTCGGAGCCGGCCGCCCCCACGGCCCGCAGGTCGCTCAGGCGGTGGAGCACGGCCATGTTGGCCACCCCGTGCGCCCGGGACAGCTTCCAGGAGGCCTGGAGCCACCGGGCCACCCCGAGGTCCCCCAGGATGGCCCAGGCCTCGTCGACCACCAGGAGGATCCGGTCGCGCCGCACGGCGGTGACCGCGCTCTGGAGCCACGAGGCGGCACAGGCCATGAGGACCCCCAGGGCCGGCGAGTGGTAGACGGCGGAGAGGTCGAGGACCACCAGCGGGCCAGCCAGATCGATGCCCGGGGTGGTCGGCCCGTCGAACATGCCCCGGAGGTCCCCGTAGACCAGGCGGCGCAGCTCCAGGGCCACGTCCCGGCCGTCCTCGACCAGCTCGGTCCGCCCCGTCCGCAAGGCGGCAGCGGCCTCGGCCGAGGGATCCAGCAGGGCCTCGACCACCCGGGGCAGGGTCGGGGTCGGGCCGCCCCCGACGGCCGGCGCCACGGCGTCCAGGGCGGCGTCGACGGCGGCCCGCTCTCGGGGGGCGAGGTCCCGGCCCAGGCACGACACGGCCAGCGACACGGTGAGCGTCGTGCGCCGCAGCGCCGTGGCCTCGGCTCCGTCACGGCTCCCGGCGTCGCCGGCTGGACCGGCCTCCAGGGGGTTGAGGCGGACCGGGCCGCCGGGCCGGAGGGCCAGGGGCACCACGCCCCAGGCCGCGGCCAGCGGCCCGTACTCGCCCTTGGGGTCGATCACCCAGGCGCTGCGGCCGAAGACGGCCTGGCGCCACAGGTAGGACTTGACGAAGGCGCTCTTGCCCCGGCCGATCTGGCCGATCACCACCAGGTTGGGGTTGGTCACCGCTCCGGTGCGGTAGAGGACGAAGGGGTCGTAGGCGAAGGTGCCGCCCAGGACGTCCCGGCCGACCACCACGCCGGCAGGGCCCAGGCCGGCCTCGGCCACCAGCGGGTAGGCCGCGCACAGGTGGCGGGTGGTGGCCACGTGGGCCGGCAGCACCGGGCCCAGCCGCGGGCCCAGACCCCTCATGTGAGGTCCCTCACGTCAGACCCCTCATGTCAGCCCCCGACCCAGGGGCAGGAGGCAGAGGAGGGCGTCGTCCTGCTGGCCGTACAGCCGGCGGATCTCCAGGCGGGCGTGGCCGGCAGCCTGCTCGAGGGCGGCGCACGCCGCCTCCAGCTCCGGTGCCGACGCCCCGGCCACCCCGACGAACCCGGAGTAGCGGAGCTGGGCGTGACCGTCGGCCAGTTCCACGTCACGAGCCTCCACGCTCTGGCGCTCACGATGCTGACGGGCCGTGGCCAGGAAGCCGCCCCGGCGGCGCAGCTCGGCGTCGGCCAGTCCGGCCGTGCGGGACTGGGCCACCTGGCGGGCGGCCCGGGCCGGGTCCACCGGCTCGAAGACCACCGAGAGGGTCCGGGTCAGCGGGGCGAAGAGCAGGGGGCCGAGGAAGTCGGGGCCCACCTCGGTCCGGGGCCACTCGGCCACCCAGTAGACGGCGTGCCAGGTTCGGTCAGCCCGGACCGACTCCCATCCGGCCTCGAGGGCCGCCGGCCACGGCGTCGACCGCCCCCTACCGCCGGCCGTCCCCGGCGGGCCAGCCGGAGTGGCGGCCAGACCCGAGGCCAGCACCTCGGCCAGGGCGTCGCTCCCGAGGACCCCCTCGACCGCCAGGTCGGCCGCCCCCAGGGCCCGAGCCACCGCCTCGACTTCGCCGGCCAGCACCGCCCCCGCCCCAGCCAGGCCGCCGCCATGGCGGCGCACGGCCCGGGCCGAGCGGCCCCGGTGCACGGTGACGGCGACAAGCACCCGGTGGCGCCGGGTGACCGGAGACAGCTCGTCGAGCAGCGCGCCATACGAGCGGGCAGCCGGCTCGCCGTCGGCCAGGACCCCGTGGGTCTCCAGGTGGTCCCGGACGGACCGGCCGTCGTCGGCCCGGCACGCCTCGATCCACTGGAGCCGGTGGACGGCGGAGCCCTCGCGGGCCGTCGAGGCCAGCACCCGGGCCCAGGCGGCGACGCGGTGCTCCTGGTCGTCGGGGCCGAGGAGGGCGAAGCTCCCGCCGGACACCTGGAGGACGGCGGTCACCGTGCGGGCCCGGGCGTCGGACAGCGCCCCCATGTGGGCTCCCCCGGCCACGGCGGCCTCGACCACCTCGAGGCCGGCCAAGACCGAGGGGCGGGGCCGGCCCGGCCGGAGGTCGGGGGTGAGGTGGAGGCGGCGGCCGGAGGCCCCGGCCCACAGCCACCGGGCCACCACCGGGAGCCACTGCTCGCCGGTGCGCCCCCGCACCGGCCACACGGCCAGCGCCACGCCGGCCCCGACCACGACGACGGCGGCGGCCACACCGCCCACCGAGGGACGGCCCCGGACGGCGACCACGGCCACCACCAGGGAGAGACCCACGGTCACCAGCTGGCCGGCCCGCCATCCGGCCACCACACCCCGTCGCTCGAGCGGAGGGAGTCGGTAGCGCACGGGCGGGCGACCCGAGGAGGCGGTCACCAGGGACCGCCCGGTCCCGGTCCGAGGGGACCGCCCGGTCCCGGTCCGAGGGGCTCCGGGTCCTCCTCGGGAAAGAGGTGGTCGCCCAGGAGGACGGGGCCCGAGGCGTCCCGGCCGAGGTGGTGGCGGCCCCGGGTCCCGCTGGCCCGGCCCAGGGGGCCCACGTAGGTCACCCCGGGAGGGATGCGGGCGCCGGGGGGCGGGGCTGGTGCGCCGGAGTGCGGATCCGAGGGGAGGGAGACGGAGTCCACGGGCCAGCCGTTCCGCCATCGCTCGCTCTGGAGCTCCGGGGGGAGCTCGTGGTCGTACTCGCCGGCCCGCCACGCCTCCTCGGAGAAGTCGAGCCAGGCCGCCGTGGCCGCCGGGTTGGGCTCGTGCATCGGGATGGACGAGCCGGGCACCCAGGGGCCGTCCGCGCCACCGCCGCCCGGGCCGCCGTGCCCGTCTGCCGCTGGTCCTCTTCCGCCGGCCCCGCCGGACGACGTCCCCCCGCCGCCCAGCATCCCGACCGGGCCGAGCACCCCGACGGGACCGGCCGCCTCGGCGGCCGCCAGCCCTGCGGCGTGGGCCCGCAGAGCCACCATGGCCGCGCCCCGGGCCGGGCCGGCCATCCGGTGGCGGGCCCGGGCGGCCACGCCCTCGAGATGGCCGACGGCCCCGGCCTCCACGAAGGGCAGGAGGCGGAAGAGCGACCATGGAGCGAAGGCGGCCAGGAGCAGGAGGGCGGCACCGGTCAGGACCGAGGAGACCCGTCCGTCGGGCGCCGCCGCCCCGGACGGGGTGGCTCCGACCCCGCCGGCCAGGGCTCCGGCAGCCAGCGACAGCACGGCCACCACCACCACCTTGCCCAGGATGAGGGCGGCCAGGGTGTCGGCCAGGCGACGGCTCCAGTGGGCCACCGCCGGCCAGGCCAGCGAGGCCAGGGCCAGCGGCAGGAAGAGCACGGCGGCGCTCACCGCCGCCGAGCGCACCAGCAGCTCGACCCAGATGGCCAGAGCCCCGAGCACCACGCCGACCGCACCGAGGAAGACCACCACGCCCGGTGCCGCGGGTTGGCCGGACAGGGCGCCGGACGGGGCCAGGGCCGAGGCCACCCGGGCCAGCACATGGGCGGCGTCCCCGCCCGACCCCTGGGCGATGACCGTGCACATCCAGTCGGTCACGGCCAGGCCGGTCCGCACCAGGGCCACGGCCACACCGGTCAGCACCAGGGCCAGCGGGACGTGCACCAGGGCCGAGCGCAGCAGCATGCCCGCGCTCTGGCGGTAGACGGCCTGGACGATGCCGAGCAGGAGCATCGGGACCACCACCATCCCGGCCAGGGCGGCCATGGCGGCGTAGTGGGCCCCGAACCACGGCGCCCCGAGGTCCACCGCGGTGGAGGACCCGAGCACCCCGCCCAGCTGGCCCAGCAGCCACGCCGCCCCGCCGGCCACCCAGTCGCCCACCGCCCCGAGGACCGGGCCCACACCCGAGCCCACCAGGGAGCCGACGACGTCGCCCACGGCGCCGGACACCGCAGAGGCAGCCCCGCCCACCACGCCGGACCCCGGGGAGGGGGCCGTGCACACCGTCGCAGGACCTGCTGCGCCGAGCGCCGCGGCCACCGGGGGGCAGGTGGCGGCGGGCAGCGAGAGGAGGACGGGCACGGGAGGGTCCGGGTGGTGGGCGGGACGGCGACCGGTGACGACGGCGATCCGGGACGGGACCGTCAGTGGACGCTGCGGCCGGCAGCGAAGAAGAAGTTGACGATGGCCGGGCCGGCGCCGATGAGCAGGGCGGCCAGGCCCGAGACCAGCACGGCCCGCCGGCCCACGTAGGACTGCTGGTAGTTGCTGCCGTGGGAGCCGAGGGCCCAGGCGGCCGCTCCGATGACCAGGCCGGCCAGGGCCAGCACCAGGGCCCACCCGCCGAGGCCGTCCATGAGGTGCTGGAGGACCTGGCCCCCGGGGAGCGCCGAGGGGTCGGGGCTGAGCGTGACGTCGGCCAGCCGGGCGGCGCCCGGCAGCGGGGCGGCGACGATCCCGACCGGCGGGCGGGGCCAGAAGCCGGGCAGCCAGGGTCCGAACACGAGGAGAGCGGGGACGGCGACGGGAAGGGGCATGCCCGGCACGGTAGGGAGGGGGCACGGCGGTGTCACCGCCGGCCAGGACATCGGCCGGTCCCCGGCAAGGTTCCCGCAAGGTGGACGCCGACGTCGCCCCGGCCTGTCAGACTTGGCCCGTGCAGTCGTACGTGATCGGGTACATCGTCCTGGGGGTGGTGGCCGTCGTGGCCGTCGTGGTCGCCGCCCGCCTGGGGCGGCGGTCCGGGCGGCGCAGCCTCCAGCAGCGCCTCACCGCCCTGGCCAACCGGCTCGGGGTCGACGCCCCCGATGAATCGGGCATGGAGCCGGTGCTGAGCCACCTGGAGAAGGTGGCCGGCGAGGCCGCCGAGGCGGTGACCGAGGCCAGCGCCGATGCCATCCGGCTGCGCCGGGCCCTCGACACCCTGGCCCAGGGGGTCATCGTCTGCGACGAGAACGGCGAGGTGGCATTCCGCAACACCCGGGCCAGCGCCCTGATGAGCAACCGCCACGGCGACGCCCTGGCCGCCCAGGCCGTGACCGAGCTCTTGGAGAACGCCTGGCAGGACGGCTCGGCCGAGCGCACCGTCGACCTCTACGGCCCGCCCCGCCAGACCCTGGTGGTGCGCACCCGGCTGATCGACGACGGGCGCCGGCCCCTGGGCGTCATCGCCATCATCGACGACGTGTCCGAGCGGCGGCGCCTCGAGGAGATCCGCCGGGACTTCGTGGCCAACGTCAGCCACGAGCTCAAGACGCCGGTGGGGGCGCTCGGCCTGCTGGCCGAGACGCTGGCCGTCGAGCCCGACCCGGAGGTCGGCCAGCGCCTGGCCACCCGGATCCAGGCCGAGGCCATCCGGGTCGGCCGCATCATCGACGACCTCCTCGACCTCAGCCGGATCGAGTCGGAGGAGGCGCCGCCCCGGGAGCCGGTGCAGGCCAACCTGATCCTGGCCGAGGCGGTGGAACGGGTGCGCAACGCCGCCGAGCAGCGCTCGGTCACCCTGGTGCTCGACGAGCCCGACCCGCCGATCCTCCTGGTGGGCGACCGACGCCAGCTGGTCTCGGCCATCCACGCCCTGCTGGAGAACGCCGTGGCCTTCTCCTACGACGGCGGCACCGTGCGCATCTCGGGCGGCCGGGACGGCGAGGAGATCCGCCTGTCGGTGGCCGACACCGGCGTGGGCATCCCCACCCGGGACCTCGAGCGCATCTTCGAGCGCTTCTACCGAGTCGACCACGGCCGCAGCCGGGCCACCGGCGGCACCGGCCTGGGGCTGTCCATCGTGCGCCACGTGGCTTCGAACCACCAGGGCCGGGTCGAGGTGGACTCGCGCGAGGGCGAGGGCTCGACCTTCTCCCTGGTGCTGCCCAGCCCGCCCGAGTACACCTCCTGACCGACCGGAGGGAGGAGCAAGCCATGCACACCCAAGGCACCGCCGCCGAGCCGGCCGCTCCGCTCCAGACCCGGGTCCTGCTGGCCGAGGACGACGAGTCCTTCGTGGAGGCCCTGGTCATCGGCCTGGCCCGGGAGGGGTTCGACGTGACCGTGGCCACCGACGGCCCCGAGGCCCTCCGGCTCTTCAGCGAGGTCCAGCCCGACCTGGTCCTCCTCGACCTGATGCTGCCCCGCCTGTCGGGCATCGACGTCTGCCGGTCCATCCGGGCCCAGTCCGACGTCCCCATCATCATGGTCACGGCCAAGAGCACCGAGCTCGACACCGTGGTCGGGCTCGAGGTGGGGGCCGACGACTACGTGACCAAGCCCTACCGGCTGCGCGAGCTGGTGGCCCGGATGCGGGCCGTCCTGCGCCGCTCCCCGTCCGAGCCGGCCCCGGCCCAGGACCCGCCGCGGCCGGCCGACGACCTGCCGCACGCCGGCGACAGCGACGTGCTGGAGTCCGGCGGGGTGCGCATCGACCGCGACCGCCACCGGGTCACCGTGCGGGGGGCCGAGGTGCGGCTGCGCCGCAAGGAGTTCGAGCTGCTGTCGCTGCTCATGGAGAACGCCGGTCGGCTGCTGACCCGGGACGTCCTGATCGACCGGGTCTGGGGTTCCGACTACTTCGGCGACACGAAGACCCTCGACGTCCACATCAAGCGCCTCCGCTCCCACATCGAGGAGGACCCGTCCAAGCCGGTCCTCATCGTCACCATCCGCGGCGTCGGCTACCGCTTCGACGTCCGGGGCGAGGACGACGCCCGGTCCTGACGGAGGTCCTGACGGAGGTCCTGGCAGGCCACCGCGGCCTGCAGGCCACCCGTCGCCCGGCGCTCGTCAGCCGGCCGGGCCGATGACCGTCCGGCCGCCCAGATAGGGCGCCAGCACGTCGGGCAGGACCACCGAGCCGTCGGCCTGGCGGCCGGTCTCGACCAGGGCGGCCCAGATGCGGGCCCAGGCCAGGGCCGAGCCGTTCAGGGTGTGGACGAAGGCCGGCCCCCCGCCGGCCTCGGGCCGGTAGCGGATGTTGGCCCGCCGGGCCTGGTAGTCCGAGCACCACGACACCGACGAGACCTCGAGCCACAGGTCCACCCCGGGCGAGTAGACCTCGAGGTCGAAGGTCCGGGCCGCCGAGAGGCCGATGTCCCCGGCGCACAGGTCGAGCACCCGGTAGGGGAGACCCAGGGCCTGGAGCAGGTCCTCGGCCCGGGCCACCATGGCGGCGTGCTCGGCGTCGGCTTGGTCGGGGGTGGTGTAGGCGAAGAGCTCGACCTTCTCGAACTCGTGGACCCGCAGCAGCCCCCGGGTGTCCCGGCCGGCCGATCCCGCCTCCCGGCGGTAGCAGGCCGTGCCGGCGGTGAGGCGCAGGGGCAGGGCGTCCTCCTCCAGGATGTCGCCCCGCCACATCGAGGTCAGCGGGACCTCGGCGGTGGGGATGGCCCACAGGTCGTCCCGCTCGAGGTGGTAGGCGTCCTCCTCGAACTTGGGCAGGTGCCCGGTGGAGACCATGGTCTCGGTCAGCACCAGGGTGGGCGGCCGGATCTCCTCGTAGGCCTCGGCGTGGCGGTCGAGGGCGAAGGACTCCAGGGCCCGGACCAGACGGGCGCCCATGCCCCGGTAGAGGGGGAACATGGAGCCCGACAGCTTGGCCCCGCGCTCCATGTCCAGCAGGCCCAGCTCGGTGCCGATCTCCCAGTGGGGCACCCGCTGGTGCTCGGCGTAGGTCGGGGGGACCTCGGGCCAGGTCCGGGCCACCACGTTGTCCTCGGGGCCGGCCCCGTCGGGGGCCGCCGGGCTGGGCAGGTTGGGCAGGACCAGGAGCATCGACCGGACCTCGTCCTGGGCGGCGGTGGCCACGGCGTCGAGGGACCGCTCCTCCTCGCCGGCGGCCCGGCTCTCCTCGGCCAGGGCCTCGGCCCGGGCGGCGTCCCCGTCCCGACGGGCCGTCCCGACCTCTTTGGAGAGGGCCTTGACCCGGGCCCGCACGTCGTCCCGGGCTCCCACGGCGGCCCGGGCGGCGGCGTCCCGTTCGACCAGGTGGTCGACCACGGCGGGGTCCACACCCCGGCGGGCCAGGGCGGCCTTCACGGCTGCGGTGTCGTCGCGGACCAGTCGGATGTCGATCATGTCGGGCCCAACGGTAGCGTGGCCGCCCATGGACGACGCCCACGCCGCCGACCCCCGCCCGGCCCCCGGCCCCGCCGTCGCCGTCGAGGGCCTGGTCATCCGCTACGGGTCGACGGTGGCCGTCGACGGCCTGACGTTCCGGGCTGACCCCGGCGAGGTCGTGGCCCTGCTCGGGCCCAACGGTGCCGGCAAGACCAGCACCGTCGAGGCCCTCGAGGGCTACCGGGCCACCCAGGCCGGCTCGGTCCGGGTGCTCGGGCTCGACCCGCGGGCCGACCACACGGCGTTGGTGCCCCGGATCGGCGTCATGCTCCAGAAGGGCGGCGTCTACCCGACGATGACGGCCGGCCAGGTGCTCGACCTCTTCGCCGCCTACTACCCCGACCCCGAGGAGCCGGCCGCCCTGCTGGAGGCCGTGGGCCTGACCGGCGTGCGACGGACCCCGTGGCGGCGGCTGTCGGGCGGCGAGCAGCAGCGCCTCTCCCTGGCCCTGGCCCTGGTGGGCCGGCCCGAGGTGCTCTTCCTCGACGAGCCGACCGCCGGCGTCGATCCCGAGGGCCGCCTGGTGGTCCGGGACCTGATCGCCGCCCAGCGGGACCAGGGCCGGTGCGTGCTGCTCACCACCCACGAGCTCGGGGAGGCCGAGCGCCTGGCCGACCGGGTGGTCATCATCGCCCACGGCCGACTCCTGGCCGAGGGGACGCCGGCCGACCTGGCCGCCGGCAGCACCGACGGCGCCATCCGCTTCACCAGCGACGCCGGTCTCGACGGCGACGACCTGGTCCGGGCCCTCGGGGCGGGGGCTGTGGTCGTCGAGGAGCGCCCCGGCGCCTACCGCCTGGCGCCGCCGCCGGGCACGGCGGCGCCCGAGGCGGTGGCTGCC
>CAXBRB010000102.1:0-9659 GCA_963977795.1 uncultured Acidimicrobiaceae bacterium | reverse complement strand
GCGGACCGGCCGGACGGGGGGGACGGCGTCCTCGGGCAGGCCGGCCACCTGGCCCGACCGGCTCCCGGCTGCCACCACCACGGCGTCGGTGGCGATCACCGTCCCGTCGTCGAGGCGGACGCCGACCACCCGACCGCCCTCGACCACCACCGCGGCCGTGCCGGCGAGGTGGACGACGCCGGCGGCGGCCAGGGCCGCCCGGAGGGCCTCGACCACCTGGCGGTTGTCGACGTGGTGGTCGCCCGGGAGCAGCAGGCCGCCGCAGGTTCCGGGAGCGAGCAGGGGCTCGGCCTGGCGGGCCTGGCGGGCGCTGAGGCGCTCGGCGGGCAGGTCCAGGGAGCGGTGGTAGGCGTGGAGGCGGTCGAGGGCGTCCCGGTCCGAGGGGTCGGCGGCCACCACCAGGGTGCCCGAGGTGGCCAGGTGGACCGGACGGCCCGAGGCCGCCTCGAGCTCGGCGGCGAAGCGGGGCCACCCGGTGGCGGCCTCGACGGCGAGCCGGGTCAGGTCGGCCTCGCCGAAGACGGCCTCGGCCACCGGCGCCAGCATCCCGCCGGCCGCCCAGGAGGCACCCCGGCCGGGCTCGGGATCGACGGTGACCACGGTCAGCCCGGCCCGGGCGGCCCGCCAGGCCACGGCCAGGCCGATCACCCCGGCCCCGACGACGACCAGATCGGGACGGTCCGTCCCGACGGCGCCGGGACCGCTCGCACCGGGGGGAGTGGGCACGGGGTCAATCTAGGCGCCGGCGCCGGGCGGCCCTGTCGGTCCGAGGGTCCGGTCGTGTAGTGTGTAGGGACTTCGCAAGGGCCAACGTCGTCCCGGGCGCACCGATCCACCGTCTCTGCTGGAGCCACCCGATGTCGACGTCCTCGCCACTTCCTGCACCCGCCGCACCCCGGGCCGTCCCCGTGGCCGCCCCCACGGCACGCCGGGTCACCGCTGCGCCCACCGGCGGCCTCTACGACCCCCGCTTCGAGCATGACGCCTGCGGCGTGGCCCTGGTGGCCGACCTCGAGGGGCGGGCCAGCCACGACCTGGTGCGCCGTGCCCTCTCGGCCCTCGAGCACCTGGCCCACCGGGGGGCCACGGGCAGCGAGGAGGACAGCGGCGACGGGGCCGGCATCCTCATCCAGGTGCCCGACGCCTTCTTCCGGGAGGTGGTCGACTTCCCGCTGCCCGAGCCCGGGCGCTACGCCACCGGCATCGCCTTCCTGCCCCGGGAGGCCGTCGACACCGAGAAGGCCCGGGCGGCCATCGCCCGCCTGGCCGAGGAGGAGGGGCTGGCCGTCCTGGGCTGGCGCGACCTGCCGGTGGACCCCTCGATGCTGGGGTCGACCGCCGAGTCGGCCCGTCCCTCGATGCACCAGCTCTTCGTGGCCCCGGCGCCGTCGACGGCCCTCACCCCCGGGGAGCCCGGCCTGGCCGTCGACCGGCTGGCCTTCGTGCTCCGCAAGCGGGCCGAGCACGAGGTGGAGGGCTGCTACCTGGCCTCGCTCTCGGCCCGGACCATCACCTACAAGGGGATGCTCACCTCCCACCAGCTGACCGAGTTCTACCCGGACCTGTCCGACCCCCGGCTGGCCAGCGGCCTGGCCCTGGTCCACTCCCGCTTCTCCACCAACACGTTCCCGTCGTGGCCGCTGGCCCACCCGTACCGGTACATGGCCCACAACGGGGAGATCAACACGGTGGCCGGGAACCGGAACTGGATGCGGGCCCGGGAGGCGCTGTGCGCCTCCGAGCACATCCCCGGCCTGGAGCGGGCCTTCCCGGTGGTCACCCCGGGGGCCAGCGACTCGGCCTCCTTCGACGAGGTCCTCGAGCTGCTGCACCTGGCCGGCCGGCCGATCCAGCACGCCGTGCTCATGATGATTCCGGAGGCGTGGGAGAACCACCCGACGATGGACCCGGCCCGCCGGGCCTTCTACCGGTACCACGCCTCGCTGATGGAGCCGTGGGACGGACCGGCCGCCGTGGCCTTCACCGACGGCACGGTGATCGGCGCCGTCCTCGACCGCAACGGGCTGCGGCCCGGCCGCTACTGGGTCACCGACGACGGCATGGTCGTCCTGGGCAGCGAGGTCGGCGTCCTCGACATCCCCCAGGCCTCGGTGGTGCGCAAGGGCCGCCTCCAGCCCGGTCGGATGTTCCTGGTCGACACCGCCCAGGGGCGGATCATCGACGACGATGAGGTCAAGTCGGCGCTGGCCGCCGAGCACCCCTACGCCGAGTGGCTGGACACCGAGCAGGTCGACCTGGAGGACCTGCCGCCCCGGGTCATGCTCACCCCGCAGCACGCCTCGGTGGTCGGCCGCCAGCAGCTCTTCGGCTACACCAACGAGGAGCTCCGCCTGATCCTGGCCCCCATGGCCCGCACCGGGGCCGAGCCCATCGGCTCGATGGGCAACGACGCCGCCATCGCCGTCCTCTCGGACCGGCCCCGGCTGGTCTACGACTACTTCACCCAGCTCTTCGCCCAGGTGACCAACCCGCCGCTGGACGCCATCCGGGAGGAGCTGGTCACCTCCCTGCAGTCGACCCTCGGCCCCGAGGGCAACCTGCTCGAGCCCGGCCCGGCCTCGTGCCACCAGATCATCCTGCCCATGCCGGTCATCGACAACGACGACCTGGCCAAGCTCCTCTACGTCAACGAGGACGGGGCCACCCCGGGCTTCCAGGCCTTCGCCGTCGACGGGCTCTTCGAGGTGGCCGGCGGCGGGGCCGCCCTGGCAGCGGCCATCGAGGACGTGCGCCGCCGGGTGACCGAGGCCATCGAGGGCGGGGCCGACATCATCGTCCTCTCCGACCGCAACTCCTCGGACACCCTGGCCCCCATCCCGTCGCTGCTGCTGGTGGCCGCCGTCCACCACCACCTGGTGCGGGTCAAGGCCCGCACCCGGGTCGGCCTGGTGGTCGAGTCCGGTGACGCCCGCGAGGTGCACCACATGGCGCTGCTCAAGGGGTACGGCGCCGCGGCCATCAACCCGTACCTGGCCTTCGAGACCCTCGACGACATGATCGCCTCGGGCCTCCTCCCCGGCGTCACCCCGCGCCAGGCCCAGAAGAACTACATCAAGGCGGCCTCCAAGGGCATCGTGAAGGTGATGTCCAAGATGGGCATCTCCACGGTCGCCTCCTACACCGGCGACCGTGAAGGTGATGTCCAAGATGGGCATCTCCACGGTCGCCTCCTACACCGGCGCCCAGGTCTTCGAGGCGGTCGGCCTGGCCGGCGACGTCGTCGACGAGTACTTCACCGGCACGGTCTCCCGCATCGGCGGCGTCGGCCTCGACGTGCTGGCCGAGGAGGTGGCCCGGCGTCACCGGGCGGCCCACATCGACCGGCCGAGCGAGCGGGCCCACCGCGAGCGGGAGGTCGGCGGCGAGTACCAGTGGCGCCGTGAGGGCGAGATTCACCTCTTCAACCCCAGGACGGTCTTCAAGCTCCAGCACGCCACCCGGGCCAAGCGCTTCGACATCTTCCAGGAGTACACCCGGGCCGTGGACGACCAGTCCCACGCCCTGGCCACCCTGCGGGGCCTGCTCGAGCTCCGCACCGGAGCGCTCCCGCCGGTGCCCCTGGAGGAGGTGGAGCCGGCGTCGTCGATCCTGGCCCGCTTCTCCACCGGGGCCATGTCCTACGGCTCGATCTCCGCCGAGGCCCACGAGACCCTTGCCGTGGCCATGAACCGCCTCGGCGGCAAGTCCAACACCGGCGAGGGCGGCGAGGACCCCGACCGCTTCACCCCCGATGCCGACGGCGACCTGCGGCGCAGCGCCATCAAGCAGGTGGCCTCGGGCCGGTTCGGGGTGACCTCGGAGTACCTGGTCAACGCCGACGACATCCAGATCAAGATCGCTCAGGGGGCCAAGCCCGGCGAGGGCGGCCAGCTGCCCGGCCACAAGGTCTACCCCTGGATCGCCAAGACCCGGTTCTCCACCCCCGGCGTGGGCCTCATCTCGCCGCCGCCCCACCACGACATCTACTCCATCGAGGACATCGCCCAGCTCATCCACGACCTGAAGTCGGCCAACCCTGAGGCCCGGGTCCACGTGAAGCTGGTGGCCGAGGTCGGCGTGGGCACGGTGGCCGCCGGGGTGGCCAAGGCCCACTCCGACGTGGTCCTCATCTCGGGCCACGACGGCGGCACCGGGGCCACCCCGCTGACCTCGCAGAAGCACGCCGGCATCCCCTGGGAGCTCGGCCTGGCCGAGACCCAGCAGACCCTCATGGCCAACGACCTCCGGGACCGCATCGTGGTCCAGGTGGACGGGCAGATGAAGACCGGCCGCGACGTGATCATCGGGGCCCTGCTCGGGGCCGAGGAGTTCGGCTTCGCCACCGCCCCGCTGGTGGTGTCGGGCTGCATCATGATGCGGGTCTGCCACCTCGACACCTGCCCGGTGGGCATCGCCACCCAGAACCCGGTGCTGCGCGAGCGCTTCACCGGGGCGCCGGAGTTCGTCGAGACGTTCTTCGAGTTCATCGCCGAGGAGGTGCGCACCTACCTGGCCGCCCTCGGCCTGCGCAGCCTGGACGAGGCGGTGGGCCGGGTCGACCTGCTGGATGCGGCGGCCGCCGTGGACCACTGGAAGGCGGCCGGCCTCGACCTGGCCCCCATCCTGCTCCCGCCCGAGGCCCCCGCCGGGGCGCCCCGACGGTGCGTGACCACCCAGGACCACGGGCTGGACCGGGCCCTCGACCACGCCTTCCTGGAGGTCTGCCGCCCGGCCATCGAGGACGGCGTCCGGGTCGAGGCCGAGGTGGCGGTGACCAACGTCGACCGGACGGTGGGCACCCTGCTCGGCTACGAGATCACCCGGCGCCACGGCGGCCACGGCCTGCCCGAGGGGACCATCGACCTGACCTTCCGGGGCTCGGCCGGCCAGTCCTTCGGCGCCTTCGTGCCCCGGGGCGTCACCATGCGCCTCTTCGGCGACACCAACGACTACCTGGGCAAGGGCCTCTCGGGCGGCCGGATCATCGTCCGGCCCGACGAGGCGGCGCCGTTCGCCGCCGAGGAGAACATCATCGCCGGCAACGTCATCCTGTACGGGGCGACGTCCGGCGAGGTCTTCCTGCGGGGCCAGGTGGGGGAGCGGTTCTGCGTCCGCAACTCCGGGGCCATCGCCGTGGTGGAGGGCGTGGGGGACCACGCCTGTGAGTACATGACCGGCGGGCGGGTGGTCGTGCTCGGCCCGACCGGGCGGAACTTCGGCGCCGGGATGTCGGGGGGCGTGGCCTTCGTCTACGACCCCCACGGCCAGCTGTCCCGGGTCTACAACCACGAGATGGTGGACCTCGAGCCGCTCGGCCACGACGACCGGGTCTGGCTGCGGGACCGGATCATGCTCCACGAGCACGAGACCGGATCGACGGTGGCCGCCCGGCTGCTGGCCGACTGGACGGCGGCATCGGAGCAGTTCGTCACCGTGATGCCCCGGGACTACCGCCGGGTGCTGGAGGCGACGGAGCGGGCGGTCGCCGAGGGCCGCTCGGTGGAGGAGGCGGTCATGGAGGCGTCCCATGGGTGAGACCACCGGGTTCCTGAAGTACCAGCGCGCGCTGCCGGACCGCCGGCCCGTGCCGGTGCGGCTGCGGGACTGGAAGGAGGTCTACGAGCCCTTCCCGGCCGAGGCCGCCCGCGAGCAGGGGGCGCGCTGCATGGACTGCGGCATCCCCTTCTGTCACGAGGGGTGCCCGTTGGGCAACCTCATCCCGGAGTGGAACGACCTCGTCTACCGCGACGACTGGGCCGAGGCCGCCGAGCGGCTCCATGCCACCAACAACTTCCCCGAGTTCACCGGCCGCCTCTGCCCGGCCCCGTGCGAGGGCTCGTGCGTGCTGGGCATCAACCAGGACCCGGTGGCCATCGAGCGGATCGAGTACGAGATCGCCGAGCGGGCCTGGGGCGAGGGGTGGGTGCACGCCGTGCGCCCGTCGGTGGCCACCGGCAAGCGGGTGGCCGTGGTGGGCTCGGGCCCGGCCGGCCTGGCCGCCGCCCAGCAGCTGGCCCGGGCCGGGCATGCCGTGGTCGTCTACGAGCGGGCCGAGCAGGCCGGCGGCCTCCTGCGCTACGGCATCCCCGAGTTCAAGATGGAAAAGGCCGTCCTCGACCGCCGACTGGCCCAGCTCGAGGCTGAGGGCGTCGAGTTCCGGTGCTCCACGACCGTCGGGGCCCCTGACGCCCACGTGCCGGTGGCCGCGGCCCCCGGGGCCACGGTGGTGGCCGCCGCCGACCTGGTGGCCGACCACGACGCCGTGGTGCTGGCCGGCGGGGCCACGCTGCCCCGGGACCTGGAGGTGCCCGGACGCCAGCTGGAGGGGATCCTCCGGGCCATGGACTACCTGAAGCCGGCCAACATGGTCCAGGACGGTGCCCTGGCCGGCCCGCCGGTGTCGGCCGAGGGGAAGCACGTCGTCATCATCGGCGGCGGCGACACCGGGGCCGACTGCCTGGGCACGGCCCACCGCCAGGGGGCGGCCAGCGTCCACCAGTTGGAGATCATGCCCGAGCCGCCCGGCGGTCGGGCCGCCGACAACCCGTGGCCGACATGGCCGCTCATCCTCCGGATCCCGTCGGCCCTGGAGGAGGGTGGCGAGCGCCTCTTCTCGGTGACCACCGACGAGTTCGTCGGTGACGCCGAAGGGCGGGTCCAGGCCCTCCGGGGCCACGAGGTCGAGATGGTCGCCGGCCCGGACGGCCGTCCGTCGTTCCAGGCGGTCGAGGGGAGCGAGTTCGAGCTCCCGTGCCAGCTGGTCCTTCTGGCCATGGGCTTCCTCGGTCCCGAGCGCACCGGGGTGGTGGACGAGCTCGGCCTCGCCCTCGATGCCCGGGGCAACGTGGCCGCCGACGCCGGCTGGGCCACCAGCGCCGAGAAGGTCTTCGTCTGCGGCGACATGACCCGGGGCCAGAGCCTCATCGTGTGGGCCATTGCCGAGGGCCGCTCGGCCGCCGCTGCGGTGGACCGCTACCTGATGGGCGTCACCGAGCTCCCCGCCCCGATCGTCCCCGGCCAGCTGGCCCTGCGGTAGCGGCCCGCCCTCGGGCGGACGATGAGGGCGACGACGCCCGCCGTCGGGCGGGCGCGATGCTGAGGCGATGACCGGGAGGCTGGCCGAGCACGCCTGCACCACAGCCCGGCCGCCGTGCGGCCGTCGGGGTGCCCATCGGCGTCGGGGGTCCTGGCGCGTGGCAGCGTCCTGTCTGGCCGCTGCAGCGGCTGTGGGGGCCTGCGGCACGCCCCGGGCCGACGATCCCGACCGGGTGGTGGTCCTGGGTGACTCGATCACCGCCCTCGAGCAGCCGTCCCTGTCGGCCGCCGTCCCTGCGACCCGCACCCTCGACTACGTGTTCCGGTTCGGCATCGACATCGCCGGGGCCACGGCCCTGCTGCGGGACGACCTGGCCACCAAGGGCACCCCGGGCGTGCTGGTGGTGAACCTCGGCACCAACGACGCCCTTCGTGGCCGACGCTCGGCGACGGGCCCGACACCGCTCGATCCCGTCGTCGGGGCGGCACGGCGGGTGCCCTGCGTGGTGCTGACCACGGTGTCCCAGCGGCTGGACGACCGGACCGGCGGCGATGTCGCCGCCCGCATCAACACCCAGATCGCCGCCCTGGCCGCCCGGCGGCCGACCCGTGTCGTGGTGGTCGACTGGGACGGGTTCCTGCGCTCGCTGCAGGCCTCCGAGGTGGGCGTCTTCCTCCAGCGGGACGGGATCCATGAGACCGAGGCCGGGGCCCGGTGGCTGGCCGAGGCCGACCTCCGGGCCATCGACGCCTGCGGGTCGGGCATCCCGCCGGTGATGCCGCCGGGCTGAGCCGCGGGATTCGTCGCCGGCGCCCCCGGCGACGAGGGCCGTTGGACCCTGGCCGCCGACCGCACCCGGCCGTACGGTGGCGGTGCACCGGCGCGGTGGCCCGTCAGACCGGTGGCAGATGGCAGCGGGCCGGGAGGTGGTCGCCATGGAAGTCCTCGCCTATGGGATCAGCGTGGCCGTCGTGGCGTTGGCGGCGTGGATCTACTTCGATGCCTGGGACCGGGGGTTTCGCTACCCCTGGCTGTGGGCTCTGGTGGTGCTGCTGGCCTGGCCGAGCATCGTGGTGCCGGCCGTGGTGGTGATCGCCTACATCTCCACCCGGAAGACCCGGCCCCATCTGGAGGTCGCACCGGCGTCGGCCCTGCGGCTCTACCTGGTCGTCACATGCCTGACCGCGCTGACCCTCGCCGTCAGCGGCGCCAGCACCGGGTTCTGGGCCCTGCTCTCGGTGGCCACCGGCCACTCGTCGGTGTCCTACCGGAACCTCCTGGCCGCCAGCCTGTCGGCGGCCATCGTGGGCGGAGGGGTGTGGGCCGTCCACTGGATCGCCGTCCGGCGCTACACCGAGTCGCTGGCCGACGACCAGGCATTCCGTGCGATGTACCGGCTGCGGCGGATCGGCATCATCACGGCAGGGTTCATCTTCGGGGGGATCACGGCGGCCGCTGCCCTCAGCTTCTTCACCATGGCCGTGGGCGCCATCGTCCATGCGTCGTGGGGTGCCGCCAGCTGGTGGGTCCCGCTCATCGGGCCGCTGGTGGCCGCAGGATCGGCGGCTGCCTTCCACGGCTTGGCCTTCCGGCGCGAGCTCCACGGGGCGGCCGACGAGCGGTGGCGCACCGTCCCCCCGCCGCTCCTCGTCCGGGGAGGGCCGGGCCAGCGCCAGCTCGCCTACCCACCGTCGTGGGCCGACGCCGCCAGTGGGGCGGCTGCAGCCACCGCCAGCTCCTGGCCGTCGCCTGCACCGGAGGGAGCATCGGTGGGTGAGACGCCCATCGCGGAGTCCGAGGTGCCAGATGTGGCCGCTCCCGTCGTCGGCTCCTCCGTGACGGCCGGCTCGGTGGCCGAAGGGTGGTGGCTGGCCTCCGACGGCCACTGGTACCCGCCCCCGGCGCCGGAGTGGTCGCCGGAGGTGGCCCCCGAGGGAGGCGATGTCGCCGTGAGCCCGGATGGCCAGGGCAGCCGCTGTGTCTCGTGCGGAACCGACCGGATGGCAGACGACCGGTTCTGCCGCAGCTGCGGTGCGCCGTTGCCGTCCATCGAGGTGCCGGCGGGACGCTACGAGGACGGGGAGTTGGCCGGCGCCCGCTGACGCCGCAGGCACAGACCTCGGGGGACGGTCGCCACGTGCGTGCTCACCCGGGCCGCGTCACGCCCACCACCGTCGGCCCGGACGCCGGGTCGACCCGGACCACGGCCCCGGTGTGGGGTGCGTCGATCATGAGGCCCGACCCGACGTAGAGGCCCACATGGGTGACGTCGGCTGGACCCGACCCGAAGAAGACCAGGTCGCCGGGGAGGGCGGGCAGCCCGGCGGGGACGGACGGGCCGGCATCCCACTGGTCCTGGGCCACCCGGGGCACCGCCACCCCTCCGGCCGCCCAAGCCGCTCGCACCAGGCCGGAGCAGTCGTAGCCGTCCGGGCCGTTGCCGCCCCACCGATAGGGGGTGCCCATGGCCCGGGCGGCGAAGCTCACCGCAGCGGCCGCTCGGGCGGTGAGGCCCGGCCAGGTGTCGAGGGCCACGGCGAGGGCCAGGACGGCCCGGGCGGTGGCCCGGTCCGGGGTGCCGGCCGACACCGCAGCAGCCAGACCGCCGGGCCGGCCCGCTCCT
>CAXBRB010000101.1:0-9757 GCA_963977795.1 uncultured Acidimicrobiaceae bacterium | reverse complement strand
GGATTATTTCGAGCGCATGGCGTCGAAGGATGGCGGCGGCCTGCTGGGCATGTATTCCATGTTCACCGGTGGCGCGCTGGAGCGCTGCGCGATCGGCTCGCTGGGTATCATGCCCTACATCAGCGCGACGATCATCATCCAGCTTCTCAATGCGGTAATTCCGCAGTTGAGCAAGATGGCTCGCGAGGAAGGCGGCCGCGCAAAGATCATCCAATACGGTCGTTATCTCACAGTGGTCCTATGCCTCGGCCAAGGTCTCGTGATGGCGATGGCGTGGGAAAATCCGGAGAAGATTTTCCAAGGCTTCAGCGGCCAGCTCGTCGCTGATCCCGGCTGGGCGTATCGGCTGCAAACCACTCTGCTGCTCACCACCGGCACGCTGCTCATGATGTGGCTCGGCGAGCAGATCAGTGAACGCGGCATTGGCAACGGCGTCTCGCTCGTCATCACCGTGGGCATCCTCGCGCGCTTGCCGCAGACCGTGCAGGCGTTGCTCGAAATGTTCTTCCCGCCGGAAGGCATCGAGCGTCGCTACACGCTGTTCCACGGTGTCGCGCTCGTGGTGCTGCTGCTCTTCGTGATCGCCGCCGTGATCGCCACCATCCAAGACGGGAGGCGCCTGACCTTCGTCAACGTGCACGCCACCTTGACCACCCAGCTCGCCCGATCAGCCCAGGATGCCCTGGGGGTGCGCTGGCGGGCCGTCCCCGGCGCCGAGCCCCAGACCGTCACGCTCCGCCAGGTCCGCTACGTCTTCGAGGCGCTGGACCGCCACCTGGCCCACACAGCAGGCAGCGCCCCGGATCTCAGCGCCCTGGAACGTGAGTCCCGCAAGGACGTCTTCGAGCGGCTCCTCGACCAGATCGTCCAGGCGTCCCTGCCCAGCGGCGTGGAGCGGCCCCGAGACCTGGCCCTTGACACCACGGCCATCGAGGCGTGGAACAAGGGAAAGCTCCGCCCGATGAAGGAGAAGGACGGAAATGACGTCGAGGACGGCTCATCCGATGACACCGGTGACGCCAACAGCGCCGCCGAAGCCGACACCGACACCGACACCGACACCGATGTGTCCACCGAGGCCGCCACTGCCGCCGACGATGACTTTGTGCTGCGGCGCTGGTCGGCAGACCGCGATGCGGCAGCGGGCTATCGGACCAAGACCTACAACAACAAGTCCAAGCGGTTCTTCGGCTTCGATGCCCATGTGGGGGTGGGCGTGCTGCCAGTCGGGGCCGATCCTGACGACGGGCCCAAGCTGATCCACGGGCTGGTGCTCACCCCGGCGAGTTCCGATGTCGTCGATCCCTCGCTTGAGATGCTCGATCGCCTCACCGGGAAGGGCTATGTCATCAACGATCTCCTCGCCGACCGGGCCTACTCCTACAAGCGCTCCGAGCGCTGGGCCGACGAACTGGTCGCCCGAGGTGCCAAGCCGGTCTTCGACCTCCACCCCAACGACCGTGGCATGCGCGAGTACGAAGGTGTGCTCATCGGCGATGGCGGCGTCTTCTGCCCGGCGATGCCCCGCCACCTGTGGGTGATCGCCCGCCCGACCCGCTTCACCGCCGGCACGCTGCGCAAGGGCGCTTCCTTGGCTGAGCGCGAGCGCCACGCCAAGCTGACGGCCGACATCGAGGAGTTCCACCGCCTGGTCGCCGAGCGCCAGCAGTGGGCCTTCGAGCGGAGGTCGGGTGCGCCCAAGACGGCCAAGGACCAGGGCAAGGTGCGCATGGAGTGCCCGGCACAGGCCGGCAAGGTGAAGTGCGCCAACTGCCCCTTCTCGGCCAACTTCGCCGACGACGTCCCTGTCGTGGCCGACCCGCCGATGAAGGCGACCGCACCGAAGGCCTGCAACCAGCGCACGATCACCATCCCCGGCACCGTGCTCGCCAAGCTGCGCCAGGAGCACCCGTGGGGCAGCCCCGAGTGGACCCGGTCCTACTCTCGGCGTACGCACGTCGAAGGGATCTTCGGGAACCTCAAGAACCCCAGCACCGAGAACATCGACCGGGGCTGGTGTCGGGTGCGGGGATTGGTGAAGACCGGCCTGCTGCTGGCCTGCGCGGCAGCTGCCGGCAACATCCGCCAGCTGCGGAACTGGGCCAAGCGGGTCGGCTACACCGGGGAGCTCCTCTGTGAGCCCGACGGCACCGACCACGGCTTCGAGGAGCTCGACGCCGATGGGTCCATCTTGGTCCACGGCCCACCCGGGCAGGCCGCCTAGCCCTGCCTTCTCGATCCGAGACCTGACCCTGCTGACCTGACGCGCCCGTGCGCGGTCTCCTGGCCGCTCCGGGCGCGTCGGCGCGTCCTGTGGCGTGACGATCGAGCGCTGGAGGACGCCGAGGGCGCCCTGACGGCCCCTCAGCCACCCGTCCGGTGCCTCTGGCCAGGCGTTTTCCGGGGTTTCGTCACTTGGAAGCCCTCAGTTTCGTAAGGACCCCATGGCGGAGGCGGTGGGATTTGAACCCACGGTGAGTTTCCCCACACACGATTTCCAATCGTGCCGATTCGGCCGCTCTCGCACGCCTCCGTGCCCGCTCCGCCCGGGTGGACCGGTCGGTGGCGGACACGTCAGGCTACTCCGCGCCACGGTCACCGGTGGCCGGACGGCCTGTCACGAGTGGCCGGACAGCGCGTCACCGGTGCCGTGCGGGGCACGGTCGACCCGAGAGGCGGACGACGACGGCCGGGGTGCCGGTCGACGTCCGCCGCGGTACGGTAGGGGAGTCCCGTCCGCGGGTGCGACGGCTGGGTCCTGCGCAACGTCCCCCTGTGAACCGAGTCAGGGTCGGAAGGCAGCAGCTCTCAGCAGGTTCGGCCGTGTGCCGCAGCCAACCTGGCCGTCGCACCGGCGGACGGGCCGCGTCCGGCCCCTGGCGGCGGCTGCATCGTGTCCGGTAGCCCGTCGGGGGAGCGCGTGGATGGGACCATGGGCCGGTGTGGTCCCGAGGGGCCGCCAGCCCCCGGTCGGCGTCGGTGCCGCCCGGTAGGCTCCCGGCGTGGCCGACGTCAGCGAGGAAGCCCCCTACCAGTCCCTCTACCGGCGGTTCCGGCCGTCGGCCTTCGGCGAGGTGCGGGGCCAGGACCACGTCGTGCTGGCGCTGCGCAACGCCGTGCGGGACAGCCGGGTGGCCCACGCCTATCTCTTCTCCGGGCCTCGGGGGACCGGCAAGACCTCCACGGCCCGCATCCTGGCCAAGGCCCTCAACTGCACCGACCTGCGGGACGGGGAGCCGTGCGGCGAGTGCGCCTCGTGCGTGGAGATCACCCGGGGTACCTCGCTCGACGTCCACGAGCTCGACGCCGCCTCGAACAACGGGGTGGAGGCCATGCGGGACCTGGTGTCCCGGGCCGCGCTCGGGTCGCCGGGCCGCCAGAAGGTCTACATCGTCGACGAGGTCCACATGCTCTCGACGGCGGCCTCCAACGCCCTCCTGAAGACTCTCGAGGAGCCGCCGGCCCATGTGGTCTTCGTGCTGGCCACCACCGACCCCCAGAAGGTCCTCCCCACCATCCGCAGCCGCACCCAGCACTACGAGTTCCGCCTCCTCGGCCCCGACACCCTGGCCGACCTCCTGTCCCAGGTGCGCGCTGCCGCCCACCTCGAGGTAGGGGACGAGGCCCTCGAGGTGGCGGTCCGTCGGGGCCGTGGATCGGCTCGGGACGCCCTCTCCATCCTCGACCAGGTGGCGGCGTCGGACACCGTGGACGACGACCTGCCCCAGCTGGACGAGGTCGTCGAGGCCCTGGCCGAGCGCGACGTCCATCGGGCCCTGGTGGCCATCGCCGCCCTGGTGGGGACGGGGTTCAGCCCCCAGCAGCTCACCGCCGACCTGGTCGACCACCTGCGTCAGGAGTTCCTGGCCATGGTGGCCCCGGACCTGGTGACCGTTTCGGGGGCCGAGCGCGACGCCCTGGCCGACCAGGGCGGCCGGGTCGGTCTGGCCACGTTGGTGCGGGCCATGGAGGAGCTCGGTCGGGCCCAGGTGGCCATGCGCGACGCCCCCGACCCCCGGGTCAACCTCGAGGTGGCCGTGGTCCGGCTGGTCCATCCCGAGGCCGACGACTCCCCGGCTGCGCTCCTCTCCCGCATCGAGCGACTCGAGGCGGGAGGTGTCCGGCCCGCTTCGCCGACGACGGCCCCGCCCGCTGCTCCGGCGTCCGCTGCTCCGGCGCCCGCTGCTCCGGCGCCCGCAGCCACCCCACCTGCCGCAGGACCGGAGGTCGCACGAGTGCTGGCTGATGCCGCCCCTGCCCCCGCCCCGACGGCTCCCGGCGACGAACCGGCTGCGCCATCGGCCGGCGGCTCCCGGCCCACGCTGGGCGCCCTCCGCCGTGCCGCCGGTCCGGCCGCCGAGGCACCACCTGCCCCGGCGCTCGCCGCCGAAGCACCGGCTGATGAGGCGCCGCCCGCCGACCCTGCGCACCCGGCCCCGGCCCCGGCGCCCGCGGCCGCACCTGCGGCCGGTGACTTCCCCTCCGACAGCGAGGTGGCCCAGGCGTGGGGCGACCAGGTCATCAGCCGCCTCCGACCCAAGGCCAAGGCCCTGTTCCAGGCCGGCCGGGTCCTCGGCGCCCGGGACGGCCGGGTGGCCTTCGGACTGCCCAACGAGATCCACCGTGACCGGTGCGAGGAGATGCGCGGCGAGGTGGAGGCCGCCCTGGCCGACCACTTCGGCCGCCCCGTGCCGGTGGTCCTGGTGGTCGACGGGCCCGGTGGGCCCGCACCGGCCCCGACCGCGGCCCCGCCCGCCCCGGCACCAAGTGAATCCGCAGAACCGGTGGATCCAGCGGCCGGGCCACGGGCCGCCCGGGCTGCTGCGGCGGCCCCGTCACCGGCGGAGGCGGTCGAGGATGACGGAGACGACGAGATCGACCTGGCCGACTTCGCCGTCGAGGAGCTGGTGGAGGCCGACATCGACACCTCGGCCGAGGCCCGGATCCTGGAGGCCTTCCCGGGTGCCGAGGAGGTCGGGTAGGTGGCCGTCTTCTCGGGTCCTCTCCAGACCCTGATCGACGAGATGGGACGGCTGCCCGGCATCGGCCCCAAGTCAGCCCAGCGGATCACCTTCCACCTCCTGAAGGTCGCCCCGGAGGACGCGCTCCGCCTGGCCGAGGCCATCATCGCCGTGAAGGAGCGGATCACCCTGTGCCCCCGGTGCTTCAACGTGGCCGAGGGCGACCTGTGCGCCATCTGCCGCGACGACCGGCGGGAGGGCACCGTGGTCTGCGTGGTCGAGGACCCCCGGGACATCGCCTCGGTGGAGAAGACCGGCGAGTTCCGGGGCCGCTACCACGTCCTCCAGGGCGCCCTGAATCCGATCGAGGGCATCGGGCCCGAGCAGCTGCGCATCCGCGAGCTGCTGGCCCGGCTCGAGCCCGAGGGGATCACCGAGGTCATCCTCTGCACCAACCCCAACCTGGAGGGGGAGGCCACGGCCATGTGGCTGGCTCGGATGCTTAAGCCCATGGGGCTGACGGTGACCCGGATCGCCAGCGGCCTCCCGGTCGGCGGCGACCTCGAGTACGCCGACGAGCTCACCCTGGGGCGGGCCCTCGAGGGCCGGCGCGAGGTGGCCGACTGACCTCCGGCCCGGCGGCACCGGTCGCCGACGCCGACGGTGGTCCGAGAGGTGCCGGGTGGGCCACCATGGGGTGGTGACGACGACGGCCTCCGGGGGCGCACGCCAGCTCTGGGTCCTCCGCCATGCCCGGGCCGCCGACCGGCCCCCCGGGGGAGGGCCGGACCGGGAGCGCCCGCTGACCGAGCAGGGCCGGGCCGACGCCCGGGCGCTGGGCCACCTCCTGGCCGGTGATCCGCCGGACCTTGACGGCACGGACCCTGCCACCCCACTGATCCGGCCGCAGGTGGCGCTGTGCTCGGCCGCCGTGCGCACCCGCCAGACGGCGGAGCTGGTCCTGGGCGCCCGGGCCGACACCGTCCCCCTGGACGCCTTCCACTCGCTCTACGACGCCGAGGTGGACACCGCGCTCACCTACCTCCGGGAGATCGATGAGCACGCCCGCTCGGTGCTGCTGGTCGGGCACAACCCCACGGTGGCCGAGCTGGCCGCCGTCCTCCAGGCCGACGACGCCCCCGGGCGCACCCGCCTGGAGCGCGAGGGCTTCCCGCCCTGCGCTCTGGCCGTCCTCGCCCTGGCCGTGGATGGCTGGGAGGACGTAGCCCCGGGGTGCGGCCGCCTGCTGGTCCTCGCTGCCCCGCCCTGGTGAGCCCCGCCCCCGACAGGGAATCGGTGCACGGCCCCGGACGCGCCACGACCCGCCGTCGGGCGGGTCGTGGGCGGTGCTGCTGCGGGATGCCGGTGGTGCCCGGCAGTCCCGGACGGCTCAGAGGGTGCGCAGCACGGCGGCGTCACCCTGGCCGCCACCACCGCACAGGCTGACGGCTGCGGTGCCGCCACCCCGGCGCTTGAGCTCATACAGGGCGGTGAGGGCCACCCGGGTGCCCGACATGCCCACGGGGTGGCCGAGGGCGATGGCCCCGCCGTTCACGTTGGTCACGTCGTCCGAGATGCCGAGGTCGGCCATCGAGCGCAGGCCGACGGCGGCGAAGGCCTCGTTGATCTCGAAGAGATCGATGTCCGACAGCGCCAGGCCGCCCTTGGCCAGGGCTGCGGTGATGGCCCGGCTCGGCTGGCTGAGGAGCGACGGGTCGGGCCCGGCCACCTGGCCGTAGGAGACCAGCTCGCCCAGCGGGGTGACGCCGAGCTCGTCGGCCTTGGCCCGGGACATCACGACCACCGCGCAGCCGCCGTCGCTGATCTGGCTGGCGTTGCCGGCGGTGATGGTGCCGGCCTTGTCGAAGGCCGGCCGCAGGCCGCCCAGCGACTCGGCCGTGGTGTCGGCGCGGACGCCCTCGTCGGAGTCGACGATCTTGGGGTCGCCCTTGCGCTGGGGGACGCTCACCGGGACGATCTCCTCGGCCAGCTTGCCGGCCGCCGCAGCGGCGGCCGCACGCTGGTGCGACTGGGCGCTGAAGGCGTCCTGCGCCTCTCGGGAGACGCCGTCGGCGCCGTTGTAGCGCTCGGTGCCCAGGCCCATGGCGCAGTTGTCGAAGGCGCAGAACAGGCCGTCATAGGCAGTGGCGTCCACCAGGGTGCCGTCGCCGTAGCGGTAGCCGGCCCGGGCGCCGGGCAGCAGGTAGGGGGCCTGGGTCATGGACTCCATGCCGCCGGCCACCACGATGTCGGCGTCGCCGGCGTTGATCATCAGGTCGGCCAGGTAGATGGCGTTCAGGCCCGAGAGGCAGACCTTGTTGATGGTGGTGGCGGGGACGCCCATGGGGATCCCGGCCTTCGAGGCGGCCTGGCGGGCGGTGATCTGGCCGGCGCCGGCCTGGATGACCTGGCCCATGAAGACGTAGTCGACCTGGTCGGCGGCCACGCCGGCCCGCTCCAGCGCCCCGGCGATGGCGAAGCCGCCCAGGTCGGCGGCCGAGAACGAGGCCAGCGCGCCCGAGAGCTTGCCGATCGGCGTACGGGCGCCAGCGACGATGACAGAACCGGACATGGGTACCTCCACGGCCCGCGGGCCGAACCAGGCGGCGCCCCGACGGGGTCGCCACGACGACACGGGCATGTTAGGACCTGCCCGCAAGGCCCACCACATGGCGGCTCGGCCGTGGTCGGCACGGCGGCCTGCACGGGGCCTGCACGGGGCCGGCACGACGGCTCGGCCGGGGCCGAGGGCGCCCTGGAGCCCGGGAGGCGCCCGGCGGGCACGGGCTATCCTCGGCGCCATGCACGAGCACCTCTCCGCCATCCTGGCCGGCGCCTCCGGCGAGGACCTCGCCGCCATCCCGATCCCCGAGTCGTACCGGGCCGCCTTCGTCCGCCGAGATGAGATGGGCATGTTCGAGGGCATGGCGTCTGAGGACAAGGACCCCCGCCAGTCCCTCCACGTCGACGAGGTGGCCACCCCCGAGCTGGCCCCCGACGAGGCCTACATCGCCGTGATGGCCTCGGCCATCAACTTCAACACGGTGTGGACCTCGATCTTCGAGCCGCTCCCCACCTTCGGCTTCCTCGACCGACTGGGCAAGGAGAGCGTCTGGGGCGCCCGCCACGCCCTCGACCACCACATCGTGGGCTCGGACGCCTCGGCCGTGGTGCTCCAGGTGGGCTCGGCCGTGCGCTCCTGGAAGCCCGGCGACAAGGTCACCGTGCACTGCAACTACGTGGACGACCAGAGCCCGACGGCCCACGACGACTCGATGCTGGCCGACAACCAGCGCATCTGGGGCTTCGAGACGAACTTCGGCGGCCTGGCCGACCTGGCCGTGGTCAAGGCCAACCAGCTGATGCCCAAGCCGGCCCACCTCTCGTGGGAGGAGGCCGCCGTCAACGCCCTGTGCAACTCGACCTCCTACCGCATGCTGGTCTCCCACAACGGCGCCCCCATCACCCAGGGCGACAAGGTCCTGGTCTGGGGCGCCTCGGGCGGCCTCGGCGCCTACGCCGTCCAGTACTGCCTGAACGGCGGGGCCACTCCGGTGGGCGTGGTCTCCTCGCAGTCCAAGGTCGACCTCCTCCACGAGCTGGGCGTCGAGGCGGTCATCGACCGCAAGGCGGCCAACTACCGGTTCTGGAAGGACGAGCACACCCAGGACGAGTCCGAGTGGCGCCGGCTGGGCAAGGATATCCGGGCCCTGGTCGGCTCCGACGTGGACATCGTCTTCGAGCACCCCGGTCGCCAGACCATGGGCGCGTCGGTCTTCGCGGCGGCCCGCGGCGGCACCATCGTGACGTGTGCGGCGACCTCGGGCTACATGATCGAGTACGACAACCGGCACCTGTGGATGAAGCTCAAGACCATCAAGGGCTCCCACTTCGCCAACTACCGGGAGGCCTGGGACGCCAACCAGCTGGTGTGCGAGGGCAAGATCCTCCCGCCGCTCTCGGCCGTCCACACCCTCGACGCCGTCGGCGAGGCCGCCTACCAGGTCCACAAGAACCTCCACGAGGGGAAGATCGGCGTGCTGTGCCTGGCCCCCGAGGAGGGCCTCGGCATCGACGACCGGGAGCTGCGCGAGAAGGTGGGCGAGGACCGCATCACCCTGTTCAGGAGGCACGGAGCATGACCGAGATGCTGCTGACCGAGATCGACCATGTGGCCATCGCCGTGCCCGACATCGAGGCGGCCATCGCCTACTACGAAGAGGTCTTCGGGGCCACCGTGGCCCACCGCGAGCGGATCGACTCCGACGGCGTGGAGGAGGCCCTCCTCAAGGTGGCCGACAGCTACGTCCAGCTGCTGACCCCGGTGTCGGACACGTCGCCGGTGGCCAAGTACCTGGAGAAGAAGGGGCCGGGCATCCACCACGTCGGCTACCGGGTGGCCGACTGCGCAGCGGCCCTCCAGTCGGTCAAGGACCACGGCGGTCAGGTCATCGACCAGGCCCCCCGCCCCGGGTCCCGGGGCACCACGGTCGCTTTCGTCCACCCCAAGGGCGCCTTCGGCACCCTCATCGAGCTGGTCCAGGAGTAGGCCCGGCGTGGGCGGGGTCGAACCGGCGGTGGAGCCGGACGGCGAAGACGACGTCCCCCCGGCGGCCCGCGCGCTGCGGGCGGCGGTCCAGACCACGGCCACCCTCGGTGTGCCCACCGAGGCCCGGCGGCCCCGCCCGGCGAACCCGGCTGCGGTGCCGGCCCGTGGCCCGGTGCGCCGAGCCGTCGATCGCATCCAGGGCGTGCCGACTCGGCCGGCCGGCCCCGACCTCCCGGCGCCCGGCCCC
>CAXBRB010000100.1:0-9764 GCA_963977795.1 uncultured Acidimicrobiaceae bacterium | reverse complement strand
TGGCCGGCGAGCTGGCCGCGGCCATGGGCATGGACGGGAGGGTGGCCCTCGTGCCGGGGGATGCGGACTCGCTCTCCCTCGCACCGGACTCGGTCGACGTGGCCCTGCTGGTGAACGTGGCGCAGTACCTGGATGACGGTCGGCTGACGGCGGCGCTGACGGGGGTGCGCTCGGCGCTCCGGCCGGGCGGCGTCTGCTACCTGGCCTGCGTCGTGGTCGACGACAGCGGATCGGGCGACTGGCCCATGAACTGGTCGTCAGCCGTCGAGATGTATCTCAACTCCTCCGTCGACTCCCGGACCCCCGACCAGGTCGCCGGCCTGCTGGCCAACGCGGGGTTCACCACCGTGACCCGGCTGGACCCGGCGCGCTTCGTGGCCTCGGACTGAGCCCGGGCGCCCACGCTCCCGGCCCGGCGGGCACCACCCTGTGGCGGCGTCAGGCCGGCGGGTAGGTCAGGCCCGGCGGGTAGGTCAGGCCGGCTGGTAGTAGGGGTTGGTGCCGTCGGCGTGGTCGGTCACGTCGACCACCTCGGCGATCTCGGGGATGGCCTCGCGCAGGATGACCTCGATGCCCTGGGAGAGGGTGGCCTTGGCCATCCCGCAGCCCTGGCACCCGCCGGAGAGCCGGAGGTAGACCGACAGGTCCGCCACCGCCACCAGGTCGGCCCGTCCTCCGTGGGAGGCGATGCTCGGGTTGACCTGCTGCTCGAGGACGTCCACGACGCGCCGGGCGAAGGGGTCGTCGAGGTCGACCTCGGGCAGGGAGCCCAGACCGGCCAGGGTCGGCGCCGGCGGCGTGTTGGGATTGACGATGACGAGGCCGCCTTCGCCCGAGGCATCGGTCACGAAGTCGAGGCGGGCCCCCTGCAGGCGGGCCACGCTGGCCCCAGGCACCACCACCGTCAGCTCGTCGTCGGGCTGGACCACGTCCCCGTCCGAGGCGTCGGCCAGGGCCTGGAAGTACATGTCGTAGGCGTAGGCGCCGTTGGCCTCGCCGCTCACCTCGAGCCAGAGGGCGAGCGAATCGGCCTCGGCCTCCTGGGCCAGGACGCCGAGCACGGTGGCCCGCGCCTCGGGGGTGATGGTCAGCACGGGCTCCACGTCCTCACGGTCTGCACTCATGCCTGCCATCATACGGGGGTGCCCTCCCCTGCCACACCCTCTGGCCCTCCTGCGCCCGATGACGCCCACGAGTGGGTCAGCTTCGACGACCCCGAGGAGGAGCGCACCTGGCTCTTCGACGTGACGTTCCTGGCCAGCGGCTGGTGCTGCATCTTCGGCGACGGGTGCCAGGGCGTGCTCACCGGCCCGACACCCGAGCTGGTGCAGGGATGCTGCTCGTACGGGGCGCACTTCACCGATGCCGACGATGCCCGCCGGACCGGCGAGGTGGCCACCACGGTCTCCCCCGACCTATGGCAGTTCCACGCCGAAGGGGCCGACGGCGTGGTCACCACCCTGGACGACGGCGATCTGGGCACCCGCCTGGTGGATGATGCCTGCATCTTCCTCAACCGCCCGGGGTTCCCCGCCGGAGCCGGCTGCGCCCTCCACCTCGAGGCCCAGCGCCGGGGAGTGAGCCACGTCGAGCTCAAGCCCGAGGTGTGCTGGCAGCTCCCCCTCCGCCGGGAGGACGAGACCGCAGCCGACGGCCGGGTGACGTCGGTCGTCCGCCAGTGGGACCGCCGGCACTGGGGTGAGGGCGGCGACGACTTCCACTGGTGGTGCACGGAGGACCCGGCAGCCTTCCGGGACGCCGACCCTGTGGTGGTGACCATGCGGGACGAGCTGATCGCCATGGCCGGAGCCGAGGTCTACGAGCGCCTGGCCGAGTACGTGGAGCGGCGGCGCACCCGGGGAGCGGCCACCCTGCTCCCCCATCCGACGGTCCGCCCGCCGTCCTCAGCCGGCTGACCTGCGCCCGCCGGCGCCGCACCGGCCCGGTACCGCGCTACTGGAGGAGCGGGTCGTCCTCGTCCACCTCGGCGGCCCGGGGCGCCGTCCCGAGGATCTCGTCGTAGGCGTCCTCCGTGGCCAGGCACCACGAGGCGTGCTGGTCCTCGGGCTCCGCCCCGCACTCGGCGCACCGCTGGCTGTCGGTGCCCACCGACCGCTTCAAGCTGCGCGCCTCTTCGAAGCGGCGATGGCGTCCCTTCTTCACGGAACCAACTCCTTGCCCAGGCACGAGGTGGACCGGGCCGCGCCTGACGGGCACGACGGGCCACCGGAGAACAGACAGCGATTGTAGTGCGCCCCCAGCGGTCGCGGTGGCGCCGGTCGTGGTGGCGATAGTGTCGCCGTGTGGCCCCCGAGTTCGACCCCGACGCCATGATCGAGCGGTTCCGCGGCCGGGCCGAGGCCGTGCGCAAGCGGGGGCTCCCGCCGGTGGAGGGACCCGAGCGCGAGCGGTTCAAGGAGCAGGCCCGGGCCGACTTCATGGACTTCGCCATGCTGGGTGATGCCACTGCCGCCCTCGAAGACGGCATCCTGGTCCTGCGCGTCGACCTCCGACCACCGGGGGCGGACGGCGCCTGACCGCCTCCGTCGGCTTCGCGCCCCCCTGCGCAACAGGCCGGGGCCCGCGCTGTCAGCCGCCGTAGCTCATCCGGGTGTCGTCCATCGACAGGATCCCGGCATCGGAGCCGTCCCCCAGGGAGTCGAAGGTAGCGGAGGCTCCGACGGCCACCACCTCGCCCACCGCCAGCACATGGCTGGCTGGCCCGGCCCCGCCCGCCAGCACCGCACCGTCCGCCACCGTGCGCACGTCACAGGCCACCCATGCCGCGGCCCGGGCCAGCACCGGCAACCCGCCGGCCACCTCCACCACCGGCTCCCCCTGCATGGCCGTGAGCGCCCCGGTGTCGTCGCGCTCGACGTCCCGCACGGGCTTGACGAAGCGACGCACCACGGCCCGGTCGGCTCGGGCCAGCAGGCTGACCGTGAAGCGCCCGCCCTCCTCCACCAGCATCCTGGTCACGGCGTCCGCCTCGATCCCCACCGCCACCAGCCGGGGCGCCGTCGCCACCTGCATGACCCAGCTGCACGTCATCAGGTTGCACCGGTCGCCCGACCGGCTGCCCACCACGTAGAGCCCGGTCGGGAGCGACCACAGGACCCGCCGCACCAGCCGGGAGGTGTCGTCCCCACCCCCGCCCGGTCCGCCGTCCGGCCCGGTCACGCCCCGCCTCCGCCGAAGGGGTCCCCGCTGGGTGGCGGAGCGGTGGTGGCTGTCGAGGGGGTGCGTCCGGTCACCGCCTCGACACGGTGGACGGCCTCCGCCAGCAGCGCAGGCACCTCGCTCCGCTCCCGGGCCGAGTCGGCCATCAGGGCTGTGTCGCGTCCGGCACCCCGGAAGCAGTGGTCGCCGGCCGACGCCGCCACCGTGTAGGCCCGGTCCAGCAGCGTGGTGAGCCGTCGGTCCGGGGCCGGCAGGTTCCCGATGGCCGTGTTGGCATCGGTGGCGAGGAGCGCACAGGCCGTCCGGACGGCGGCCGGTGGATCGCCGTGGGCCACCACCACGCCGACGTTGGCGGCGTCAGCCTGCACGGTGCCGATCGTGGTGCCGCCCCCGCCCGGGCCCACCCATGCGGCCACCCGGGCGGCCGGCGAGCCGGACTGGTCCTGGCCGGCGCACCCGGCGAGACCCACCGCCGCCACGGCGCCGAGAGCCAGCGCTGCCAGGCGCCGCAGCCACCCCGTCACCGTTCCCCGCTCTCCGGCGTGCACGGCTGACCTCGAAGGACGGCCCCGCAGCACCGGTGCCCCAGGAGCGCCGGCTTGCCCGGAGCGCCATGCCGCCGGAAGCGGGCCATCAGGAGGGGATGCCGGTCCAGTCCGGGCGCCACCCGGGATCCAGCTGGCGGAGGAACTGCGCGCACCGCTGCTCCTCGTCGTGCTCGCCGATGGCCCCGGCCGACGAGCGCAGCCCGTCGAGGCACCGGAGGAACCCCCGGTTCGCCTCCTGGGACCAGCGCACCAGCCCCGAGCCCTTCCACCCGGCCCCCCGGAGGGCGTCGAGCCCGCGGTGGTACCCGACACGGAAGCAGGCGTAGGCCTCGACGTCGTCCCGGGCCAGGTCGCCCAGCGCGGCCCATGCCATGAGCGACCGCGGCGCGGACCGGACGAGATCCGACACGGCGTGGCGGCGCCGCTCGGCGGGCTGGGCCAGGGCCCGGCCCAGTGCCTCCAGCAGCTCCGGGGGCTCGACGGGGAGGACGGTCTCGGGCAGGCCCGAGGTCAGGCGGACGGCAGAGGTCTCGGACGGGCCGGAGGCGGTCATGGCCCGAGTGTAGGGGCGCCCCCGCGGGCTCCCGCATCGCCGGGTGCCGGGCGGCGGACGGCAGGCGGCGGGTGTGGGCGGCAGGTGTGGGCGGCGGGTGCCGCTCAGGCGAACCGCACCAGGTGGTGGTCCTTCTTCCCCCGCCGGAGCACCACGTAGCGACCGGCCACCAGGTCGTCCGGGGTCACGAGGTGGTCGAGACCGGTGGCCCGGGCGTTGTTGACGTACGCACCGCCCTGCTCCACCGCCGTGCGGGCCTGGCTCTTGGAGGCCACCAGGCCGGTCTCGGCCAGCAGGTCGACCAGGGGCGCACCCGGCCCGTCCAGCCGCGTCCGGGCCAGGTCGGTCGAGGGGGCCTCGGCGAAGACGTCGAGGAGGGTCGCCTCGTCGAGGCCCAGCAGGTCCCCGCCGAAGAGGGCTGCGGCGGCCTGCTCGGCCCGCTCGGTCTCGTGGGCGCCGTGCACCAGGGTGCACACCTCCCGGGCCAGCACCCGGTGGGCCTCGCGGCGTTCGGGGTGGGCGGCGGTGGCCTCGTCGAGGGCGATCAGCTCGTCGTGGGGGAGGAACGTGAAGAACCGGAGGTAGGTGCCGACCATGGCGTCCTCGCTGCGGAGGAAGAATTGGAGGAGCTGGTACGGCGAGGTGCGGGCCGGATCGAGCCACACCGCACCGGACTCGGTCTTGCCGAACTTGGTGCCGTCGGCCTTGAGCACGAGCGGCGTGGTCAGCCCGAAGGCCTCGGCGCCCCGCACCTTGCGGATGAGCTCGATGCCCATGGTGATGTTCCCCCACTGGTCACTTCCGCCGATCTGGAGGGTGCAGCCGAAGTCGTCGAACAGCCGGAGGAAGTCGTAGGCCTGGAGCAGCATGTAGCTGAACTCGGTGTAGGAGATCCCCTGGTCGGCCCGCTCCAGCCGGCTCCGCACCGAGTCCTTGGCCACCATCTGGTTGACGGTGAAGTGCTTGCCCACGTCGCGCAAGAACGTGAAGAGGTCCATGGGGCGCAGCCAGTCGGCGTTGTTGACCAGGCGCGCCCCCGAGGCTCTTCCGGTGCCGCCGAACTCGATGAAGCGGGCCAACTGGGCGTGGATCCCGGCCAGGTTGGCGGCCAGCTGCTCCTCGGTCAGGAGGCTGCGCTCCTCGGACTTGCCGCCCGGGTCGCCGACGAAGCCGGTGCCACCGCCGGCCACGGCGATGGGCTGGTGTCCCGCCTCCTGGAGCCGGCGCAACGTGCACACCTGGAGGAGGTGGCCGACGTGGAGGCTGTCGGCCGTGGGGTCGAAGCCGCTGTAGGCGGTGAGGGGTGCCCCGTCGAGCCGGTCCTCGAGGCCGGTGTCGGTCGTCTGGTGGATCAGCCCCCGGAACCGGAGGTCGGCGGCGAGGTCGGCCATCCCCCCAGCCTGCCACGCCGCCCGGCGGGGTCCGGACGCTACGATCCCGATGGCCGGGACGGCCGACGCATCGCCGACCGTCGCAGGCCCGGCGCCTCCGGGCCGGAACGGCCCGCCCGAGCCAGCAGCGAGGATCTGATGGTTAACCCGTATCTCGAAGGGAACTTCGCCCCGGTGCTGGAAGAGCGCACCGACGACCACCCCCTCGAGGTGACGGGCGCCCTCCCGCCGGACCTCGACGGACGGCTCCTGCGCAACGGCCCCAACCCGGTGTCTGCTCCCGCCGATCCGGCCGCCTACCACTGGTTCTCGGGCGACGGGATGCTGCACGCCGTCTCGCTGGCCGACGGTCGGGCGACCGGCTACCGCAACCGGTGGGTGCGGACCCGGGCCCTGGCGTCCAAGGTGGCCACCGACCCGCCGGCCGGGCCGGTGGAGCCTGTGGACGGGCCGGCGAACACCCACGTCATCCGCCACGCCGGCACCACGCTGGCCCTGTGCGAGTCGGGCTTCCCCCACGCCATCTCGGCCGACCTCTCCCGGGCCCGGGTCCACGACTTCGACGCCGCCCTGACGTCGCCGATGACGGCGCACCCCAAGGTCGACCCGGACACCGGCGAGCTGGTCTTCTTCGGCACCGACCCCTTCGGGCCGCCCTTCCTCCGTTACCACGTGGTGGACGCCGCCGGCCTGCTCACCCGGACCGTCGAGCTCGACGTGCCCCGGGCGACGATGATGCACGACTTCGCACTGACCGCCACCCGGGCCGTCTTCCTCGACCAGCCCGTCATCTTCGATCTGGCCCTGGCCGCCGCCGGTCGACCCCTCCCCTACCGCTGGGACGCCGAGTCGGGCTCGCGGCTCGGCGTGCTGCCCCGGGACGGCGGCCCCGGCGACATCCGGTGGATCCCCATGGATCCGAGCTACGTCTTCCACGTCCTCAACGCCTTCGACCTCGGCGACCAGATCGTGCTCGACGTCGTCCGGTACGACTCGGTGTTCGACACCCGGCCCGGCGAGGCGGTGGCCGGGACGCGCCCGGCCCTCTTCCGGTGGACCGTCGACCCCGGCGGACGCACCGTCCACGAGGAGCAGCGGGACGACACCCCGGTGGAGTTCCCGCGCATCGACCCGTCGGTGGCCGGCCGACCCCACCGCTACGGCTACTGCACCCGCCTGGGCCCGGACCCGGCCCGGCCCGAGCTGGCCGGCCTGGTCAAGTACGACGTCGAGCGCGACACGGTGGAGCACTTCGATCCCGGCCCGGCACGGGCCTGCTCCGAGCCGGTCTTCGTGCGGGCCGCCGACGGGCACGCCGAAGACGAGGGATGGATCCTGTCGGTGGCGTACGACGCCACCACCGACCGCAGCGACCTCGTGGTCCTGGACGCCACATCGTTCGCCGGCCCCCCGGTGGCCACCGTGCACCTGCCGGCCCGCGTCCCCTTCGGCTTCCACGGCTCCTGGATCCCCACCGGCGCCTGAGGAGGCCTTCGGCTCCTGAGGCGGTTCGGCGCCTGAGCAGGTTCGGCGCCCAGCACGGCCCTGGTGCCCCGGACGCTCCGGTCGCCGGCCGTCGGTCCGCCGCAGGCCCCGTCCGACCATCGTCCGGCCCGGCGGGCATGCCACCGGTCCGGACCGGCCGCATGCGAGACTTGCCGAGGGTTCGGGCCCGGAGCCGTCCTGGACCGCGTCGTCCGACCCGCTCCACCTCCCTCCCGTGCCTCCCACCGATCCCCGCACCCCACGTCCCGCCGGTCGCCCGTCGGCCTCGTCGACCGGTCGGCCACGTGGCACCTCGGCCCGGGGACGGACGTCGGAACCCGAGTTCGCCGGACCCATCCTGGGCGGCGAGGTGGCCATCCCCACCAGCCGGGAGCTGCGTCGGTCCCGCCACCGGCGCCGCACCCGGGCGCAGCGGCTGCGGCGCACCGTGGTGCTCTTCCTCGCCCTGGTGCTGGTGGTGGCCGGGCTCGGCTACGGCTACTTCCGCTACCAGTGGGGCCAGATCGACTCGAAGAACTGCGCCACCTGCGTGTCCGCCGTCGACGGCGCCCCCTACAACGTCCTCCTCATCGGCTCGGACAGCCGCCAGGGCGAGACGGCCGCCCAGGCGGCCCAGTTCGGCTCGGCATCGGCCGCCGGCGGCCAGCGCTCCGACACCATCAAGATCCTCCACGTGGACCCCCGGGCGGCCACCGCCTCCTCGCTCTCCATCCCCCGGGACACCTACGTCCGCATCACCGGCCTCCCGAAGGACACCCTGCTGGCCACCGACAACAAGATCAACGCCGCCTTCTCCGGCGGGCCCGATGCGCTGGTCAAGACCATCGAGAACACGTTCGGCATCCCCATCAGCCACTACATCGTCATCAAGTTCTTCGGCGTGATGGACGCCGTGGACGCACTGGGCGGCATCAACATGTACTTCCCGTACCCGGCCCGGGACAGGGACTGCGCCACCGGGGTCTGCTACAACAACTCCGGCCTGTCCGTCCCGGCGGCGGGATGCCAGACGCTCGACGGCTACCAGGCGCTCGCCCTCTCCCGGTCCCGCTACTTCCAGTACTACGCCAACGGCTACTGGCACTCCGACCCGTCGTCGGACCTGGGCCGCATCCAGCGCCAGAACCTGGTCATCGAGGCGGCGCTCAACAAGGCCAAGTCCACCTACAACCCGCTGCGGATCAACTCGCTCCTCAGCTCGGTCGTCCACGACTTCTCCAAGGACAACAACCTCTCGGCCACCGACCTGCTGGCCCTGGCCCAGCGGTACCACGCCTTCGGCGGGTCCCAGCTGCAGGCGCTCACCCTCCCCACCCTCGGGGCCGTCTCCCAGGTCGGTGACGTGGAGGTGGTCCAGCCCGACGAAGCGGCAGCGACGATCACCCAGTTCCTCGGCGGCCCCTTCACCACGCCGGTCACCCCGCCGCTCGACCGCTACGGCCAGCCGGTGGCCATGGTGCCGCCGACCACCACCACTGCACCCACCGGCGCGCCTCCGACGACCCGCCCGTCGGCTCCGACGCACACGACGCCGACCACACGGCCGCCGGCCTCGGCCACCGCCCCCTCCTTCAATCCCCGGCCCTGCTGAGCAGCCCTCAGGACCCAACGGCCAGGGCCGCCGCCACCGCCTGATGGACTGCGGCGTGGAGCCGCACGTTCTCCTCCCGGTCGGGCAGCCGGACGTGCACCACGCCTCCGGAGGCACGGCACCGGGCAAGCGCCGCCTCCAGGCCGGCCAGACGGCCGTCCGCCGTCCCGTCCACCCGCACGACCGGCCAGCCGAACCCGGCCGCCACGGCAGCCAGATCGTGGTCCTGCGGCGTCCCGAAGAGCCGCTCGAACGGCTCCGGCGCCAGCGCACCGGCCTGCGGGAGGAAGGAGAAGATCCCTCCGCCTCCGTTGTCGGCCACCACGACGGTCAGCGGCGGGCGCTCCCGACCGGCGCCGACCAGGGCGGATACGTCGTGGAGGAAGGCCAGGTCGCCGACGAGCACCGTGGTGGGCCGGGCCGAGGCCAGGGCGACGCCGAGCGCCGTGGAGACCACGCCGTCGATCCCGTTCACCCCCCGGTTGGCCAGGACCCGGGGTGGCTCGTGGCGGGGCAGGCCGAAGGCCTCCACGTCGCGCACGGGCATCGACGACGAGACCACCAGGTCGCTCCCTCCGGGCAGCGCCGCGACGAGGCGCCGGGCCAGCGCCGGCTCGCCCCAGGACTCCCCCGGCGCCAGCGCTGCGTCGATGGCGGCCCGTCCGACCGCCTCGGCCTCCCGCCACGAAGCGGCCCACCGAGCGCTGCCCGACGGCGCGCCGCCGGCGGAGGCAGCAGCGGCCACGGCACGGCAGAACCCGCCCGGGTCGCTGCGCACCACGAGGTCGGCGGCGAGCTCGGGATCGGACCACCGCCCGGTGGGATCCACCACCACCTGATCGGCCGGGGCCAGATGGGCGGCCACCACCTTGGATGCCCACCTGGCGCCCAGGCGGAGGACCACCTCGGGCCGGTGCGCCAGGTGGGCATAGATCGGAAGAGCACACGTCTGAACTCCAGTCACGGCTACATCTCGTATGCCGTCTTCTGCTTGA
>CAXBRB010000099.1:0-9793 GCA_963977795.1 uncultured Acidimicrobiaceae bacterium | reverse complement strand
GCCCCCTGGCTCGCCGCCCGCGAGAAATCCGGCTTCGTCCGCCGCATCCACGGCGACCTCCATCTCGGCAATCTCTGCCTCTGGCACGGCGCGCCCGTCCCCTTCGACGCCCTCGAATTCGACGAACGCATGGCCGTCTTCGACGTCGGCTACGACCTCGCCTTCCTGCTCATGGACCTCGACGTCCGCGCCGGCCGCCCCGCCGCCGCGGCCAGGGCCGGTCCGGGCCGTCGCCCCCGGCCGCCGCGGACGGAGACGGTGCTGGGGACGTGGTCGATCGGGTGGACGCCTTGGTGGCCACGGCCTTCGTGGCCACCGCCTTCTTGGTCGGCGCAGCCGCCTTCGTGGCCTTGGCAGCACGGGACCGCCCGGCCGCCGGGCCGGAGGACGAGGCGGAGCGGGACGTCGGGGGTGGCGGTTCGGGGGTCACGGGGGGACATCCTTCCGGTCTGCGGCCGCACCGGCAAGCGCCACGGCGTCCGGCGTGGCCCGTGCCCCGGCGCCCCCGCTACCATCCCCTCCCATGGCAATCACACGTGTGGGAATCGTCGGGTCGGGGATCATGGGATCGGGTATCGCCGAGACCGCGGCAACGAGCGGGTTCGAGGTCGTCCTCCGGTCCCGGAGCCAGGCCACGGCCGACGCCACCCTGGCGGCGATGGAGAAGTCGCTGGCCAAGCAGGTGGAGCGGGGCAAGAAGACCGAGGAGGAGCGGGACGCGGCCCTGGGCAGGGTCTCGGGCACCGACGACCTCGGGGCGCTGGCCGGCTGCGACCTGGTGATCGAGTCGGTGGTGGAGGACCTGGCCGTCAAGAAGGAGCTCTTCGCCGAGCTGGACCGGATCACCGGTGACGACGCCATCCTGGCCACCAACACCTCGACCCTGCCGGTCATCGAGATGGCCATGCAGACGGCCGACCCGGCCAAGGTGTGCGGCATCCACTTCTTCAACCCTGCGCCGGTGATGTCGCTGGTCGAGGTGGTCCGTCCCCTGACCGCCTCCGATGCCACCATCGAGGCGGCCCGGCAGTTCGCCGAGGCCTGCGGGAAGACCCCGGTCGAGGTCAAGGACCAGGCCGGGTTCATCGTCAATGCCCTCCTGTTCCCCTACCTCAACAACGCCATCCGGCTCCACGAGCAGGGCGTGGCCTCCATCGAGGACATCGACGCGGCCATGAAGGGCGGCTGCGGCTTCCCCATGGGGCCCTTCGCCCTCCTCGACCTGGTCGGCCTGGACACCTCGCTGGCCATCCTGGACGCCCTCTACGACGAGTTCCGGGACCCGAACTACGCGGCCATGCCCCTGCTGCGCCGCATGGTCAGCGCCAACCAGCTGGGCCGCAAGTCGGGCCAGGGCTTCCTCGACTACCGGAAGTAGGCACCCGGCCGGCTCGGCGCCGGCACCTGCGGCGGCATCGGGAGGCCGGTCCGGGCTTGTCCTCCGGGGGGGCTGTCGGGCCATGATGAGGGGATGAGCGAGAGCACCTCTTCCGCCGACCCGGGCGCGCGCCCGGCCAAGGACCGCCCCTGGGTGATGCGCACCTACTCGGGCCACTCGACGGCCAAGGCGTCCAACGAGCTCTACCGGACCAACCTGGCCAAGGGCCAGACCGGCCTGTCCATCGCCTTCGACCTGCCCACCCAGATCGGCTACGACCCCGATGACGCGGCAGCAGCCGGCGAGGTGGGGAAGGTCGGGGTGCCGGTCGCCCACCTCGGCCACATGTCCGAGCTCCTCGACCAGATCCCGGTCGAGTCGATGAACACCTCGATGACCATCAACGCCACCGCGGCGTGGCTGCTCGGCCTCTACATCGCCAACGCCGAGACCCGGGGCGTGGACCCCCGGGTCCTCCAGGGCACCACCCAGAACGACATCGTGAAGGAGTACCTCTCCCGGGGGACCTTCATCTTCCCGCCGCTGCCCAGCCGGCGCCTCACCGTGGACACCATCGCCTACACGGTGCGCAACGTCCCCAAGTGGAACCCCATCAACGTGTGCAGCTACCACCTCCAGGAGGCCGGGGCCACGCCCCACCAGGAGGTGGCCTACGCCCTGGCCACGGCCATCGGCGTCCTCGACGCCGTCCGGGAGTCGGGCCAGATTCCGGAGGCGGAGTTCGGCGACGTGGTCGGCCGGATCTCGTTCTTCGTCAACGCCGGCGTCCGCTTCATCGAGGAGACCTGCAAGATGCGGGCCTTCACCGGTCTGTGGGACCGGGTCTGCGCCGAGCGCTACGGGGTGGAGGACCCCAAGCTGCGGCGCATGCGCTACGGCGTCCAGGTCAACTCCCTCGGCCTGACCGAGGCTCAGCCCGAGAACAACATCCAGCGCATCGTGCTCGAGGCCCTGGGGGTCACCCTCTCCAAGCGGGCCCGGGCCCGGGCCCTCCAGCTGCCGGCCTGGAACGAGGCCCTCGGCCTGCCCCGTCCCTGGGACCAGCAGTGGTCGCTGCGGATCCAGCAGGTGCTGGCCTTCGAGTCCGACCTGCTGGAGTACGGCGACATCTTCGACGGCAGCCACGTCATCGAGGCCAAGACGGCCGAGGTGGCCGACGCCGCCTGGGAGGAGCTGACCGACGTCCTGGCCCTGGGCGGCGCCTTCGAGGCCATCGAGGAGCTCAAAGCCCGCCTGGTGGGGAGCCAGGCCGACCGGGTCCGCCGCATCGAGACCGGCGAGCAGCAGGTGGTCGGAGTCAACTGCTTCGTGGAGACCGCCGAGTCGCCGCTGTCGTCGTCGGCCGGGGACGGCGGGGCCATCCTCCGGGTCGACCCGGCCGTCGAGGTCCAGCTGCGCGAGGACGTGGCCGCCTGGCGGGAAGCCCGGGACGGTGCAGCCGTGCAGCGGGCCCTCGACGACCTCCGCCGGGCCGCCGAGGGGACCGAGAACGTGATGCCGGCCACCATCGCCCTGGCCCACGCCGGCGGCACCACCGGCGAGTGGGCTGCCGCCCTGCGGGAGGTCTTCGGCGAGTACCGGGCCCCCACCGGCGTGAGTGGCGGGGTGGGCCACCGGGGAAGCGAGTTCCAGGGCGTCCTGGCCCGGTCCAAGGCCCTGGCCGAGCGGGCCGGCGGCCCGCCCCGGCTGCTGGTGGCCAAGCCCGGCCTGGACGGCCACTCCAACGGGGCCGAGCAGATCGCCGTGGCCGCCCGCGATGCCGGCTTCGAGGTCGTCTACCAGGGGATCCGCCTCTCCCCCGCCCAGATCGCTGCGGCGGCCCGGGACGAGGACGTCGACCTGGTGGGCATCTCCATCCTCTCGGGCAGCCACCTCGAGCTGGTGCCCGAGGTGGTCCGGCTGCTCCGGGCCGAGGGCGTCGAGGCGCCGGTGGTGGCCGGGGGGATCATCCCGCCCGAGGACGAGCCGGCCCTGCTGGCCGCCGGCGTGGCGCGCATCTACACGCCCAAGGACTTCGAGATCAGCCGGATGATGGAGGACATGCTCGACCTGGTGGAGGGCCACCGGTCGGCTTCCGTGGGCTGAGCGGGCCCGGGCCCGCCGGTCAGACCGGCAGGGCCGACCCCGACCGGACCACCGACCGCCCGGGCAGCCGCTCGGTGGCACAGGCACAGGCCCGCACCCCGCGGCGCTCGAGCACCAGGACCAGGCCAACCACCACCACGACGGTGACCCCCAGCCCCACCACGGCCGACGGGCTCCCCGTAGGGACACCGAGCAGGGTGAGCGAGTCGTGGGCCCCGGGCACGAGCTCCAGGCCGACCCCGATCAGCGCTCCGCCGATCAGGCACCGCACGGCAGCAGCCGGTGTCGGGCGGGTCACCACGAAGTCGGGTCGGCGGAGCCCGGCGGCCAGCGCGCCGCCGAACAGGGCGGCCACGAGCAGGGCCAGCTGTGCCGGTCGGGCCACCGTCCCGGCGGCCACCTGGGCGATCCCGTCGGTGTAGGCCCACGGCCCGACGGCCAGCGTCAGGATCACGAAGGCCAGGGCGATCACTGCGGTGGCCGTCCGGGGGTGCCACCAGCGCCGCTCGATCCGGGCCCCGGACCGCCGACGCAGCGCACCGGCGATGCGCACGACGGCGAAGGCGGCGGCCACGACGACCACCACCACGGCCACCATGCCGGCGGCCACCGGCCGGGGGTGAGCGTCCGGCAGGCCGACACCGGCGAGCCGACGGGCGACCATCGCACCGGCCAAGATGCCCACCGGCGTCAGCAGGAAGACGAGGTTGCCCGAACCGATTCGGGCCACTGTCCCGGTGGCGCAGGCTCCGTTGCACACCGCCCCCACCCCGAGGGCCACCCCGCCGACCAAAGTGGCCCAGGTGATCCCGGCCCGGGGGACGTCCACACCGAGGTGGCCGGTGAGGTGGAGGAGGAAGAGGATCCCGGCCACGCCGATCATGGCCTCGACCAGACCGACGACGGTCGAGCGGTCCTTGCGGACGAGGGCGTCATGGACGGCGGCCACCGTGCAGGTGTTCCCCCGTTGGATGGCCACGCCGAGGACGAAGGCGCACACCAGCCCGAGGACGACGGCGGCCGACATGGACCCGATGGTAGGGCACGACCACCGGCCGGCCTCCCCCCGAACGGCCCGCCGCTCCGGTAGGTTGCCGAGCCCGAACTGAGAGCCGTCATGTCCGCCGCCCCCCGCCACCCCGTCGCCCGCAACCGCACCTCGGGCATCCTTTCCGGGCCCATCGACGCCCCGCCGGCCGAGCGGATGGCCGAGGTCTTCCCCACCGTGCCCGCCACCGCCGGCCTGGCCGTGGCCCACCGGGCCAGCGGGTTCCAGGGACGGGTGGTCCGCCTGGAGGGCGGGGCCGTGGAGCTGGTGGGCCAGACCGGCGCCCAGCGGGTCTTCCGGCTGAGCCCCGGTGCCTTCCTGGTGGACGGCCGGAAGGTCAGCCTGGTGCGGCCGCCGACCGAGCGGCCCGCCGCCGCCGGTGTCACCGCGTCGGGATCGGTGGCCGTGCCCGATGCCCCAGCCCGAGTGGCCCGGGCCGGGCGGCTGTGGGTCGAGGGCGTCCACGACGCCGAGCTGGTCGAGCGGGTGTGGGGCGACGATCTGCGCATCGAAGGCGTGGTGGTGGAGCGGCTGGACGGCGTCGACCACCTGGCCGATGCCGTGGCCGGCTTCCGGCCCGGACCGGCCCGCCGCCTCGGAGTCCTGGTCGACCACCTAGTCGAGGGCACCAAGGAGTCACGCCTGGCCGCCGCCGTCCGCCACCCCGACGTCCTGGTCACCGGGACCCCGTTCGTCGACGTGTGGGAGGCCGTCCGGCCGTCGGTGGTGGGGATCCCGGCCTGGCCGTCCGTGCCCCGGGGCACCGAGTGGAAGGCCGGGGTGTGCGCGGCACTGGGCTGGGGTGCACCCGGCGAGGCGTGGCGGCGGATCCTGGCTGCCGTGTCGTCCTACGCCGACCTCGAGCCGGCCCTGGTCGGCGCCGTGGAGCGGCTGATCGACTTCGTCACCTCGGAGGACTGAGCCACCGAGGCCGGCGCACCGAGTCAAAGGCATACTCAAGCATGGCCAAGGTGACGATCTCACTTCCGGCGGCACTGCTCTCCCGCATCGATGAGGACGCATCCCGCAGATCGATGAGCCGGAGCGCATGGCTGGCAGAGGCTGCCCGACGTGCGTTGGCGACGCCCGACCAGCGGGCTGTTTCGGCGGCCGTTGCGCGATCGCGCTCCCGGTTCGCCGCAGCAGGGCCCTTCGAGGCCGCCGACCTCGTACGGGCCGAGCGCGACCGGGGGTGACCCCCCCAGGGCAGACGCTCTTTCAGGTCCAGGGTCGCAGTCGGCGCCCGACCACCGGACGGGACCACCACCGTCCCGAGAACCGCCAGGCCGGCGGGCCGGCGGGACCGTCATCGACCACCACCACCGGACGGGGCCAGGCCTGGTCGGCGGCCGCGGCCAGCACGGCCATGACCTCGGGCGCCACCTCCGGGCGGGGGGCCAGGCCGGCGGGGCCGTCCCCCGGGACGACGGGTTCGGTCACAGCGGCATGTTCCCGTGCTTGCGCTTGGGAAGCTCCTCGCGCTTGGAGGCCAGGACCTCGAGGCTCCGGGCCAGGACCCGGCGGGTGTCGGCCGGGTCGATGACGTCGTCCACGTAACCCCGCTCGGCTGCCTCGTAGGGGTTCGAGTGGCGCTCGGTGTACTCGTCGACCAGCTCCTTGCGGCGGGCCGCCGGGTCGGGGGCGTCGGCCAGCTCACGGCGGTAGACGATCTCAACGGCCCCATCGGGACCCATGACGGCCAGCTCGGCCGACGGCCAGGCGAAGGCCAGGTCGCACCCGATCGACTTGGAGTTCATCACCACGTACGCCCCGCCGTAGGCCTTGCGGGTGATGATCTGGACCCGGGGCACGGTGGCCTCGCAGTAGGCGTAGAGGAGCTTGGCGCCGTGGCGGATGATGCCGCCGTACTCCTGGTCGGTGCCGGGCATGAAGCCGGGGACGTCGACGAAGGTGACCAACGGGATGTTGAAGGCGTCGCAGGTGCGGACGAAGCGGGCGCCCTTCTCCGAGGCGTCGATGTTCAGCACCCCGGCCAGGATCTGCGGCTGGTTGCCCACGATGCCGACGGTGCGGCCGTCCACCCGGGCGAAGCCGCACACCAGGTTCTGGGCCCAGTGCTGGTTGACCTCGAAGAACTCCCCGTCGTCGACGACGCCCTCGATGACCTTCTTCATGTCGTAGGGCTGGTTGGACGAGGCCGGCAGCAGGTCGCCGAGCTCGGGGGTGGGCCGGTCGGCAGGATCGTCGGTCCCCACCAGCGGCGGCTCCTCCAGGTTGTTGGCCGGCAGGAAGCTGAGCAGGTACTTCACGTCGTCCAGGCAAGCCTGCTCGTCGGGAGCGACGAAGGCGGCCACCCCGGACTTGGAGGCGTGGCTCATGGCCCCGCCCAGCTCCTCGAGGGTGACGTCCTCGCCGGTCACCGTCTTCACCACGTCGGGCCCGGTGATGAACATGTGGCTGGTGTTCTGGACCATGAAGATGAAGTCGGTCATGGCCGGGCTGTAGACGGCCCCGCCGGCGCAGGGGCCGAGGATGACCGAGATCTGGGGGATCACGCCGGAGGCCTGGGCGTTGCGGTGGAAGATCCCGCCGTAGGAGTGGAGCGAGACCACGCCCTCCTGGATGCGGGCGCCGGCGCCGTCGTTGAGGCCGATCATGGGCACCCCGATGGAGGCGGCCAGGTCCATGATCTTGTGGATCTTCTCGGCAAAGACCTCACCCAGGGCCCCGCCGAACACCGTGAAGTCCTGGCTGAACACGCACACCCGCCGGCCCTCCACGGTGCCGAAGCCGGTGATGACGCCGTCGGTGTAGGGCCGGTTCTCCTCCAGGCCCATGCCGTGGGCCCGGTGGCGGGCCAGCATGTCGAGCTCCTGGAACGAGCCCTCGTCGAGTAGGTAGTCGATCCGCTCCCGGGCGGTCATCTTGCCCTTGGCGTGGTGCTTCTCCACGGCCCGGGCCGACCCGGCGTTGCGGGCGGCCTCCCGCCGCTCCTCGAGGTCCCCGAGCCGTCCGGCCATCGTCTGATCCATGGGGGTGGAGGCTATCGGACCGGCGCCGGGGCCTCGTCCGGCCACCAAGGTGGTCCCAGCCACCTTATGTCATACTTCATGACAGAACTTTCCTCCCCGTCCCCACCGATGGAAAGGCACCCGCCGTGGCCTCCCTGCCTCCCCGCATCTCCCGGTTCGACGTCCCCGACGGGCTCATCGACCCCGCGGTGCCCGTCCTGCACACCCCCGACGGGACCGCCTACGTCCGCACCCCCGACGAGCGGTTCGCCGACCTCCCCGGCTACGCCTTCGCCCCCCACTACCTCGAGGTCGACGGCCTGCGGGTCCACTACGTCGACGAGGGCCCGGCCGACGGGCCGGTGGTGCTCCTCCTCCACGGCCAGCCCACGTGGAGCTACCTCTACCGGACGATGATCCCGGTGCTGACGGCCGCCGGCCACCGGGTGGTGGCCTGGGACAACATCGGCTTCGGCCGCTCCGACAAGCCGACCGACCCGGCCGTCCACACCGTGGAGCGCCACGTCGGCTGGTTCCACCAGATCTTCGACACACTCGGGCTCGACCAGGTCACCCTGTTCTGCCAGGACTGGGGGGGCGTGCTCGGCCTCCGCCTGGTCGGCGACTCGCCCGACCGGTTCGCCCGGGTGGTGGCGGCCAACACCGGGCTGGTCCGCCACGCCGCCGAGCGCGGAGGCTTCACCCTGCCCGAGATCGCCACCCTGGGCACCGAGCGGCGCTCGTTCTTCGAGGCCCTGATGGAGGACGCACCGGACCCGGCCGACCCGGCGGGCGCCTTCCAATGGTGGATCGACCACTGCCTCCACTCGGCCGACCTCAGCGCCGGCCAGGTGGTGACGGCCCTGACCCGGGGCACCATCGGTCCCGACGTGGCCGCCGCCTACGACGCCCCGTTCCCGTCCTTCGTCTACCAGGCGGCCATCCACGTGTTCCCTTCCATGGTGGCCACCATCGGCGACGAGAACGACGCCGCCTGGGAGTCGCTCGGACGGTTCACCCGGCCCTTCCTCTACCTGGGTGGCGACTTCGACGCCAACGGGAGCCCGGCCATCCAGCGGACCCACACCGAGCACATCCCCGGGGCGGCCGGCCAGGCCCACGAGCGGTTCCCGGTCGGCCACTTCATCCAGGAGGAGATCGGACCGGACATGGCCGACCGCATCCTCCGGTTCGTGGCCGCCACCTCCTGACCGGACCGGGTGCGGTCCGGCGTCGGCCGGCGGCTCAGCGGGCCGAGTTCACCCAGTGCGGACCGCACCAGACGTAGGTGACCGCGCTCGGGGTGCCCTCGCCCAGATAGGCGGCCACGCTCCGGCCGCCGTAGCGGGCGGTGAGGGCCTCGTCGGGCTGGCCCACGAAGGACCACCGCTCCCGGCCCGGGGTGCCACCGCCCCCCGGTGTGGGCTCCCAGGCCTCGATCCGATAGACGGCGTCCACCAGCTCGCCGTCGACCACCACGGCCCACGACGGCGAGCGGGGCGAGGAGACGTCGGTCCACCGTCGGCCGATCCGCCATCCGTGGCGCACCACCTCGTATCCGGTGTCGCTGCCGCGTGCGCCGGCCCGCAGCAGGACCACCGGGTGGCTGCGCTTGAAGCGGGCCCGCTTGGCCAGGGCGGCCCCGACCTCGGCGGCGGGGCGGCGCTGGGATCCGAGTGCGGTCTCCTGGGCCAGGCCGAGCGCCTCGGCGGCGGCGGCCTCGACCAGGCGGGCCTCGGCCGGACTCAGGCCGTGGCGGAGGATGTCGATGCGGACCGGGCGGCCGGTGGACTCGGCCTCGCGGATGCGGTCGAGGGCCACATGGCGGCCCCGGGCATCGGCGTCGGTGGTGCGGGCGGCGGCCACATGCCGGTGGCAGCGGTCGCCCTTGCCCCGACCCACGTAGAAGGCCCGGCCGGTGCGGGGGTCGATCAGCAGGTAGACGTAGGAGCCGAGCCGGGCCGCCACCCCGGGCGGGAAGGCCTCAGCCGGATCTGCGCCGCCTGCTGCGAAGCTGGGCATACTAAAGGAGTTCCCATGATTCGCACGCATCTTTTTCATGCAGATGGCCGAATTGAGTGTGATGCCAGCCAGCTTCGCGCACTGGAAACCCCACCCGATACAACGATCTGGGTGGATATCGAGAGCATAGATAAGGATGCACGAGAGCTTTTACAGAGCTTTTATCAGTTTCACCCTCTGGCAATTGAAGATGCCGTTAACCGGCAACTGCGTGCCAAATATGAGCGCTACCCCAACCATGATTTTCTGGTACTGCTGGCCTTGGAT
>CAXBRB010000098.1:0-9824 GCA_963977795.1 uncultured Acidimicrobiaceae bacterium | reverse complement strand
CAACGCACTCACCATCCGAACGACAGTCGGCGACCTCGCCCGCATTGCCGCCCTTCCCGGGGTGAGCACCGTGCACGTGTCGCGCCCGATCGTCCACGACAATGCCAACTCCGACCTCTACACCGGCGCCGTCAACGCATGGAACGACCTCGGACTCACGGGCAAGGGCCTGACGGAGAACCTGGCCAAGCTGTGTCCGCGCGGCGTGGTGCTGGGATTGGTGGCGCTGCTGGTCACGGCCGCCACCGCCTTCAACCACCGCTACCAGCTGCTCCCCGCCGTCGAAGACGTGGGCCGCCACAGCTACGGCACCGTGGCCTACGGCGCCTCGATCAGCATCCTGCTGGCCCTGTACTGGCCGCAGCAGCCCCTGGCGGTGGCGGCCGGCGTGCTGGTGATGGCCTTTGGCGATGGGCTGGCGGGCCTGGTGGGGCCGGCCGTGCCCTCAAGGCGCTGGCGCCTCTGGGGACAAACCAAATCCCTCGCCGGCAGCGGCTGCATGCTGCTGGCGGGCCTGGCGGTGGTGGGGCTGCTCACGGTGTTGGCCGGGGCCACGGGCCAACCGGCCCCCCCAGCCGCCGCCTGCCTGGGGCTGGCGCTGCTGGCCACGGCCCTGGAGCAGTGGAGTGTGTTCGGCGTCGACAACCTCACGAACCAGACCTACTGGAACTTCCACCCCTACCCGCAGCGCAGCTACGCGGCTGAGCTGAAGTTCGACCTGTGAGCACCGCCGCCCCGGCCACCCGCCCGCCGGCGGCGCCCCCCGGGCTGCGCAGCGCCCTCTACGAGGGCCGCGTGGTCCACCACCGGACCGGCCCCGTCGACCACCGGTTCGCCTACGGCGTGGCCATGGTGCTCCTCGACCTCGACGAGGTCGAGACCGTCTGCCGGCTCCACCCGCTGTGGAGCGCCGAGCGGGCCAACGCCGTCTCGTTCCGCCGGGCCGACTACCTGGGCGACCCGTCGGTCCCCCTGGCCCGGGCCGTGGCCGACCTGGTGGCCGAGCGCACCGGCACCCGGCCCGAGGGGCCGATCTCCGTCCTCACCCACCTGCGGACCTGGGGGTGGCTGTTCAACCCCATCACCACCTACTACTGCTACGACCCCTCGGGCGGCGAGGTCACCCACGTGGTCGTGGAGGTGACCAACACCCCCTGGCACGAGCGCACGGCCTACGTGCTCGAGGGCGCCGGCGTCCACCGGGCCCCCAAGGCCATGCATGTGTCGCCCTTCCTTCCCATGGACCTCACCCATCGGTTCACCGTGCCCGCCCCCGGGGAGCGCCTGGTGCTCGGGGTCGACGACGAGCGCGACGACGAGGTGGTCTTCAGCGCCTCGCTGTCCCTGGCCCGCCGGGCCGTCGACCGTCGGGCCCTCGGTCGGCTGCTGTGGCGCCACCCGCTGATGACCACCCGGGTCTCGGCCGGCATCTACCGCCAGGCGGCAGCACTGCGGGCCAAGGGCGTACCCTTCCACCCGCACCCCGACAAGCTGGCCGCCCGGACGGCCGCCGGCCCGGGGGACGACGGACCGACCGGCGGCCGCCACGACGCCGCCCCGAGCGACGAGGAGCGCTGCGATGGCTGACCTGCCCCTGGGATGGCTGGGATCCCGAGGCACCCCGTTGGCTGCCGCCGTGCTGCGGCGGATGGCGTCGCACCTCCAGGGGGGCACGCTCATCGTCGAGGACCACGAGGGGACCCACCGCTTCGGCAGTGGCGGACTCGAGGTGACCATGACCGTCCACGACCCGTCGGTCTACCTGAGCACCCTGAGCGAGGGCTCGGTGGGGCTGGGCCGCGACTACGCCGACGGTAAGTGGGACTGCGACGACCTCACCACGCTGACCCGGGTCCTCAACCGGGGCCTGCGGCCGGTGACCGCCGTCCAGGACCGGGTGGGGCAGGCCGTCGGCGTGTCCACCGACTGGCTGCGGCGGCTGCGGCCGCCCACCAAGCACCACGACCGTCACAACATCCGGTCCCACTACGACCTGTCCAACGAGTTCTTCGCCCTCATGCTGGACGAGACGATGATGTACTCGTCGGCCATCTTCGCCACGCCCGAGACCGACCTGGCCGACGCCCAGCGGGCCAAGCTGGACCGCCTGTGCACCAAGCTGGGGCTCGGGCCCGAGCACCACGTGGTGGAGATCGGCACCGGCTGGGGCGGCTTCGCCTGCCACGCCGCCTCCCGCTTCGGCTGCCGGGTCACCACCACCACCATCAGCGACGCCCAGTTCGAGTGGGCCTCCAAGCGGGTGGTCGACGAGGGCCTGGCCGACCGGGTCACCGTCCTGTGCGACGACTACCGGGACCTGACCGGCACGTACGACCGGCTGGTCTCCATCGAGATGATCGAGGCGGTGGACTGGCGCCAGCACGACGCCTTCTTCGGCACCTGCGCAGGCCTGCTGCGTGACGACGGGCTGATGGCCCTCCAGGCCATCACCATCGAGGACCGCAGCTACGAGCGGGCCAAGAACGGCACCGACTTCATCCGGGAGTACATCTTCCCCGGCGGCTGCCTGCCCTCCATGGAGGCCATGGCCCGCTCGCTGCGCCGGGCCACGCCGCTCACGGTGATCGACGTCGAGGACATCGGCCGCCACTACGCCGAGACGTTGCGGCGCTGGCGCGAGAATGTGGCCGCCCGCCGGGACGAGGTGGCCGCCCTCGGCCTCGACCAGCGCTTCCAGCGCCTGTGGGACTTCTACCTCTGCTTCTGCGAGGGCGCCTTCCTGGAGCGCCACATCAGCGACGTCCAGATGGTGCTGGCCATGCCCGACTGGCAGGCCCCGATGCTGGTCCGCGACCCGGCCTGAGCCGGGCCGGCGTGGCTCAGGCCTCGACCGGACGGATGGCGTCGGCCTCCCAGAAGGCCCGGATGGCGGCCAGGCGTCCGTCGGGCGTGCGCCGGTAGGTGTAGACGCCGTCGACCTCGACGGCCGCTCCCCCGGCGAAGGTGATCCGGATGGTGCCCACGTTGGCCACCTCGTCGCCGCAGAGGAACGACTGGCGGATGTCGAAGGCGATCGCCTCGTTGGCCCCGATGACGTTGTCGTAGAAGGCGGCGATGGCCTCGGGGCCCCGGTGGCCCCGCCCTTCGGGATCGAAGGCCGAGGGGCCCACGGGATCCTCGACCACGGCGTCCTCGGCAAAGAGGGCCAGCCAGGCCGACCGGTCGCCGGACTCCACGGCGGCCATCGACCGGCGGGACAGCTCCCGGGCGTCGGGCACTTCGGGGCCGCTCACCCGTCCACCTTGGCGATGACCGTCTCGGCAAAGCGGCGCAGGCTGTCCAGCTTGGCCTGGAGCGGCTCGGTGTCGGGGCCGACCTCGTAGGGCCAGCGGAAGCCCACGATCACGTCGGTGACGCCCTGCTCCTCGAGGCGGTGGATGCCGTCCACGGTGAAGGCGTCCAGCGAGATCACGTGGACCTCGAAGGGGCGGTCCGCCGTCCCCTCCTCCTGGCGCAGCCGGTCCAGCTCGGCCAGCAGCCGGGGAAGGTCGGCCGGGTCGCCCCCGCCGTGGAGCCAGCCGTCGTTGCGGGCGGCCCGCCGCAGCGCCGGGGTGGCGTGGCCCCCCACCAGGATGGGCAGGCGCTCGGTGGGCACGGGGCTGATCTTGATCGACGGCAGGTCGTAGCACTCGCCGTGGTACTCGAAGAAGCCGCCGGCCGACAGGCCCCGGACGATGTCCAGGCACTCGTCCATGCGCCGGCCCCGGCCCTCCCACGGCACCCCCACCAGCTCGTAGTCCTCCGGCCAGGGGCTCGTGCCCACGCCGAAGGCGAACCGGTTGTTGGTCATCACGGCCACCGAGGTGGCCTGCTTGGCGGCCACCAGCGGGTGGCGCATGGGCAGCTTGACCACGAAGGTGACGAAGCGGAGCCGCTCGGTCACCGCCCCCAGGGCCGGGATGAGGGAGAACGGCTCGATGAACGGCTTGTCCTCCAGGAACTCCCGGGAGCCGTCGGGGTTGAACGGGTAGGTCGAGTCGGACACCTCGGGGTAGCACAGGCTGTCCGGGATGACCATGGAGTCGTACCCGGCGTCCTCGGCCGCCCGGGCCAGGTCCGGGTAGAAGGCCGGGTCGACCATCGACTCCGCGTACGAGAACCGCATCAGCGACACCTCCGTGTCAGATGGTCCGGGCGCACATCGCCCCGGACGGGACGGGACCAGCCGGCGGGACCCACCTCAGCCGGCGGCAGGCCGGGCGATGCCGGCGGCCCGCAGCTGCTCGGCGATCCACTCGACGCCTTCGGGCTGCGCCATGTGCTGCTCCCACCCGTCCAGGATGCGCTCGACCTCGGCCCGGGTGGCGATGGTGCCGAGCTCGACGACGGCGAGGGAGTCGACGGCGACGTCCTCCACCTCGATGTCGCCGAAGGGCGTCCAGACATCGGCCTCGGGCACAGGCTCGAGCATGGCGTAGAGCTCGCCGGTGTCCTCGACCCAGCTGAGCTCGTAGCGGCTGCCCTTGGCGTCGAACCAATTGGTGCCGAACTCCACCTCGGCCGACTGCCGGCGCCGCTCGTCGGCGCTGTAGTACTGCTCGATGTCCACGTCTCTCCTGTTCCGGCCTCTCCCGTCCCGGCCGCTCCTGTCCCGGGCGCACCCGGCCCGCAGCAGCCGGAGCCGCGACGGCGGCCCCGGAGCGGGCGGACCTGACCCTACCGCTCCGCAGGAGCGGTGGCCGCCCCGCCGGTGGGTCGGGGGGCCGCGGCAAGCCGCGGGGCCGGCGTGGCTACGATCGCAGGGTGACCTCGACCTGGGCCCCGATGCCGCCGCCGTCGGCACCGCCTCCCGGCGCACCTGCGCCGGCCGGCCGGCACGAGGACCGGAGCCTCCCGCCGGTGCGCCAGCTCCTGGTCCTCCTGGTGCTGGTGGTGAGCTGCTTCGGCATGGCCTTCGGCGCCGCCGGCATGCTGACCGCCCTCCCGGCACCCGCCGTGGGCGGGACGTGCGGCCCCTCCACCGCCTCGGAGACGGCGCTCCAGGCCCTGGTCGACCCCAGCTCGATCGGCGCCGGCCCCGAACCCCGCGCCGGCACGGCGGCCCACCAGCAGTGGCAGGCCTTCGTCGACCAGTGCCAGACCCTCGCCGACCGACGGGGGCTGGCCTCGGCGGCCATCTTCATCGGGTCGCTCGCCGTCGGCGCCATCTGCCTGCTGGCCCTCCTGCGCCGGCGGCCCGCTCCCCCGGACCAGGACTCACCGGTCGACGCCGGTGCCGGAGGGCTCGGCACCCCCTTCGGGACGGTGTCCGCCGCCCCGGCCGGCATGGCGGGCACCTCCCCGGCCGGCATGGCGGGCACCTCCCCGTCGACGTCGCCGGTCGCCCTGGGGCTCCCGCCGGCCACGGTGCTCGAGCGCCCGGTCATGCCGGACGGCGACGGCACCCGGCCCCATGGCGGCCCGTCCGACGTACCACCACCGCCCCTCGCCTAGGCGCGCCTCAGCGGCACCGGGGCCTCACGGGGTGACGGTGACGGTCGACGCGGCGTCGGCAGTCCCGAGGGGTGGGACCAAGATCGAACGTGCGAAGGTCAGTTGGGCACCGCGCACGGCCTGCCACATCGGCTTCGTCTGCGCATGGCCGTCGCGTCGGGGTGGCCGGGTGAAGGACTCGTCGGCGAAGGTCACGGAAACCGGTCCCCGCACGACCACGCCGACGTTGTTGGCCTTGGTGCCGATGGAGAGGCTTCCGTCCCGGAAGACCACCGGCGGGCTGGTGGGGTAGCGGACGACGACCTGGATCTTGCCGGCGAGGGTGCACCGCTCGAACGTCAGCGGTCCGGTGATGGTCTCCTGGATGTAGGTGCCGCCCCACGAGGAGTCGGTGAAGGTGACGTCGCCGGCCCCGACGTTCGCCATGTCGCTCTCGAAGTCCACGGCGGTGAGGCCCCACGAGACGATGTGCACACCGGTGAACGTGGCGCCGAAGACATCGGACGGGCTGATCCCGTTGCGACCGGCCGCCGTGATGGTGAGGCCGTCCACCGTCACGCCGGTGTTCGGTGTCATGTCCCGGATCGCATGCGCCCAAAGCTCAAGACCGTCGCCGAAGGTGCCGTCGACGGTGACGTCACGGATGGACACCGCCGAGGTGTTCTTGAGCTCGATCCCGGCCTGGCCGACCAGCGACGGCACATAGCGGCCGGACGGGTTCCCCCCGATGACATGGAGGTTCTCGAGGGAGACGTCCGAGGTGCCCTCGACCAGGATGACCGGGCCGAACGGCACCCGTGGGACCTTCACGGACGTCGGGTCGATGTAGGTCCCGCCGTCGATGGTCACCGGCTTGGTCACCACCAGCCCGTTGGGGACCACGTAGCAGCCCACGCCGATGAAGGTGCCCCCGGGCGGGAGCGCAGCGATGGCCGGCGAGGGGTCGGGGCTGCAGGCGCTCGTGTCGGTGGCCGAGGTGGTGTGCGACTCCTCGACCCGGAAGACGACCATCCCCACGACAAGGATGACCACCAGGGCGAGCAGCCACTGCCAGGTCGGGGGCGGCCGCCGCCGGCTGCGCCCGCTCCGCTGCACCTGCACGTCGTCTCCGTCCGCCATCTCGACCACCGCCTTCACCGGACCTCCCCGGCCGGTCGGGCGGCCGGGTCGAGGGGTGACAGCCGGGCCCGTGGGGAGGCTCCCCGGGGCCGTGCGCACCCGTGCCGCCGCAGTGCAGGCGATCACGGTGCACGGGCTGCACCGGGAGCGCCGGTGTGGGCCTTGCCGCTCGGGCAAGTGTGCGGGTCGGGACTGCGGTCCGGTAGGGCCGCTGGTCCGCACCGTCAGGAGCGCGGGCGGCGGACCGTGAGCGCAGGCGGCCGTCAGGAGCGCAGGCGGCCGACCGGGAGCGAGCAGACCACGGTCGGCGGGACCTCCGGTCGACAGGGTGGGGCAGGTGGGGATCGAACCCACGACCGAGGGATTATGAGTCCCCTGCTCTGACCACTGAGCTACTGCCCCCGTGGAGCCAGGGGCATCCTACGGGGTCGGTCGGGCCGGCCCACGGCGGCCGTGCCCTGGTTGCCGGAGGCAGGGGCGGGAAGTCGCCCGGGTCAGGGGTTGACCGACATCGTGGCGGAATCCAGCAACGTCCCCTGGAGGCCGGGCACCGGCGACTGGTTCAGGACGAGCCGGCCGCCACGCTCCACGTACCATGACGGGCCGAAGACCGTCCCGCAGGGCCGGGGCGGTCGGGAGATGGCCACGTGGTTCAGCGTCAGCAGGCCGCCCTTCTGCGAGATGGCCCCCGGCGGGGTCCCCGTCACGCTGGAGCGCATCACGAAGGAGCCGCCGGTGAAGGTCACCGGGTAGATGCCCGGTCCGTTGTCCACCGTCAGGTGCCCGGTGAAGCTGCAGTTCACGAAGTTGACGGGCCCGGTGAGCGTCGAGATCAGGAACACCCCGCCGTGGTCGATGGTCACGTTGGAGAAGGTCACATTGCCCAGCCCCACCCCGGCGATGTCGCTCTCGGCGTCGATGCCCACCACGGCCTGGGACACCACATGGACGTCGCTGATGGTGGCGTTGTAGACCGACGCCGGGGTGATGCCGTGACGGCCGGCCCGGGTGATGAGGACGTTGCGGACGGTGAGGTTCGTGGTCGGGTTCTTGTTGGTGGGGAAGTCCGACCAGAACTCGAGCCCGTCGCCGAAGGTGTTGGTGGTGGACACGGTGTCGATGGTGACCGAGTCGGACGAGACGACCTTGATCCCGGCCTGCCCCACCTTGTCGGGGTAGTAGCCGCCGTCGGTGTTCCCGCCGATGATCGTGAGGCCCCGCAGCGTCACGTTGTGGGTGTTCTTGACCAGGATCACCGGCTTCGGGTCGATGAGCTTGGTCACGCCGTTGGCGTTCACCCCCATCCGCTGGCCCGTCGTGGTGTCGACGAAGATTCCGCCGACCACCGAGACCGGGTGGGTGATCTGGATCCCGAAGGGCACGTCGTAGCAGCCGCTCCCGTAGAAGGTGGCGCCGTCAGGGAGTGCGGCGATGGCAGGCGTCGGATCGGGCTTACACCCTGCTGCGGCACCCGTCATCACCCCGGTGGCGGCCGGGGCCGCCGGCTGGGTGGTAGCGGTCGGCGACGTGGTCGTGGTCGTGGTCGTGGCCGGTGGGATGGTGGTCGTGGTGGTCGTGGTGGTCGTGGTGGCCGTGGTGGTCGTGGTGGTCGGCGGCGTGGTCGTGGTCGGCGTCGGCCCGGTGGTCGTGGTGGTCGACGGACCGGTCAGCGTCGGCTTCGTGGCCACGTCGGCCGGCTTCACGCCAGGTCCCGACGCCGGGCCGGCGACCACGGTCGGCCCGGACACCTTGGGAGAGGCCGAGCCCGCAACGGCAAGCGGTGCCCAGATGCTCAGTGCGACGACACCTACCGTCACCGCCGCGGCCGCCGGGATCCGACCCCGGCCCGCTCCTTGCTTCCCGACCCGCTCGCCTCGGCCCTCGAACATCGCCCCTCCGTTCCCACGGGTCCGGAGCGATGGTTCTCGGGTCCTGCGAAGGACCTGCATCGGCAACCCGGCTGACTCGGAGAGCCCCGTGGCTTTGCGTCCCCCCCTCGCGGAGGGTTTGCCTTGTGTTCCTGCTGTTCTTCGCACTCATCGGTGCACTGTCTTCTGGTTCCACGGTACGCCGGGGTCATGCATACCGCAATGAGTGAACACGCCGTCACTGGTTGTGGTTGAGGTGCAGATGCGGTTCCCGCATCCTGCTCGGCGTGGCGTCCCCCCGTCGGCCGTTCGACGACTGCCCCGCAGCCGTCCGCCCACCCGCCGGTGCGGTCGTCAGCGGCGGCGCGCTGCGTTGCGGGCGGCCCGGGCTGCCACGGCCTTCCCGAAGCGCTCGGCCGCACCCGGTGCGGCATCGAGGAAGAGCGCCGGCTCGGCCAGCTCGACCTCGAGCACCGCAGGGCTCCCGTCATCGAGCTCGGCCACGTCGATCCGTGCATAGAGCAGCGGGCCGTGGGCCCATGCCCGTGCCGCCATCACCCGGTCCACCGCCTCCACCGTCTGCTCCACCAGGTGGCGGACCGACGGCGAGGGCCGCTCCGAGGTGATCCGCTCGGCATAGGCGCCGCCGACCAGGCCCCCGCCAAGGGCCAGGATCGGCCCCTTGCGCACCGAGTGGGAGATCCGGCCGTCGATGACCACGGTGCTCGACTCCCCCACCGAGGCCAGGGACGCCACTGCGGGCTGCACGAGGGCGGCCACCCCGGAGGCCACGATCGAGTCGGCCAGGACGGCGGCCTGCGGGTCCCCGGGGGCGAACCGTCCGGTGCGGGCGCTCCCGGCCGACACCACCGGCTTGACCACCACCTCACCATCGGCTGCCTCCAGGGCGCGCCGGACGGCCTGGGGGTTGCGGCACACCGTGCCGGCCACCACCGGGAGACCGAGGCCGGCCAGGTCCACCAGGTACCGCTTGTCGAGGCTCCACACGAGAGCGCCGGCCGGGTTCTCCAGGGTGCCCAGCCGACCGACCCGGGCCACCCAGTCGACGAAGGCGGCGTAGCGGTCCACGTAGTCCCAGGTGGAGCGCACCACGACGAGGTCGAAGTCCTCCCAAGCCACCCCCGGGTCGGACCACACGCAGTACTCGAGATCCCAGCCGGCGGCGGCTGCCGCCGCCTCGTGGTGGGGCCGATCCTCATCGTCGTGACCGATGGTCTCGGGCGGGGCCGTGACGAAGGCGATGCGCACGGGCGCACCGTAGCCAACAGGACGGCAGCCAGCGCGACGACAGCCAGCGCGACGGCAGTCGAATGGTGCGGCGATAGGGGCGGGCGGCTCAGCCGTGGTGGGGCGGCCGCTCCC
>CAXBRB010000097.1:0-9829 GCA_963977795.1 uncultured Acidimicrobiaceae bacterium | reverse complement strand
CCAGTCGCGGAAGGCGGGTCGCGCCTGATTGAGCAGCATGCCGAGGCCGTTGACCGTGCGATTGCCGCGCGCCCGGGCGGCGGCGAGCAGCGGGGTCTCCTTCGGGATGTAGATGATGTCGGACACGAGAGCGCCCTTGGGCAGCTTGTCGAGCGAAACGTCGAGCGCCGGCTGACCGGCCATGCCGAAGAGCGCCAGGAGGCGGCCGAGCGGCGGACCCGCCTGGAGGCCGACGCCCTCGCCGTGGAGCGCCTGCTGGGCGTGGTGACCGAGGCCCAGTCGGGACTCGACGCTCTGCTGTCGACGCTGCGGGACCGCCATCGGCGCCAGGTCGAGGCCGTCCGGGCCGGTGGTGCCCGGCTCGAGGAGCTGCGGCGCCGGCGCTCGGAGGGGGAGCACGAGCTGGCCGCCACCCGCAGCCGCCTGCAGAAGGCCGAGCTCGACCTGGTCGAGTCCTCGGTGCGGCGGGAGGCGGTGGTCGAGGCCCTCCGACGGGAGCTGGGCTGCGGGCCCGAGGAGGCGGCGGCGGCCCCCGAGCCCGAGCTCGCCGAAGGCGTCACCCCCGAGGCCCGGGTGACCGCCCTGGAGGCCGAGCTGGCCAAGCTGGGCCCGGTCAACCCGCTGGCCATGGAGGAGCTGACCGAGCTGGGGGAGCGCCACCAGTTCCTGGAGTCCCAGGTCGAAGACGTCCGCAAGGCCCGCCGCGACCTCCACCAGGTGATCCGCACCCTGGACGAGGAGATCATGCACGTCTTCGACGCCGCCTTCGCCGACGTCAACGAGCACTTCTCCAACCTCATCACCTCGCTCTTCCCGGGCGGGACGGGACGTCTGTCGCTGACCGACCCGGGCAACCTCCTCGACACCGGCGTGGAGGTGGAGGTCCGGCCGGCCGGCCGCAACGTCAAGCGCCTGTCGCTGCTCTCGGGCGGGGAGCGCTCGCTGGTGGCCATGGCCTACCTCTTCGCCGTCTTCCGCTCCCGGCCGTCGCCCTTCTACCTGATGGACGAGGTCGAGGCCGCCCTGGACGACGTGAACCTGATGCGCTTCCTGGCCCTGGTGAACGAGTTCCGGGCCGAGGCCCAGCTCATCATCGTGAGCCACCAGAAGCGGACCATGGAGGCCGCCGACGCCCTCTACGGCGTGACCATGGCCCCGGGCGGCTCGTCCAAGGTGGTGAGCCAGAAGGTGCCCCGGGACCGTGCCGGCGCTGCGTCAACCCGACCGGCCACCGACGCCGTGGACGAGGCTCCGGCCACCACCCTGGTCGTCGGCACCGGGTCGGGGGCGGCCGGACCGGTGCCCGAGCTCCCCCCGGAGGGCCCGGCCATCGACGAGGTCCTCGGTTCCCCCGATGGGGCTCCCGTGGCAGGGGCGCCCGGCGCCGTGGCGCCCGTCACCGACGGATTGGCTGCCGACGGGCAGGGCACGGACGGACAGGTGTCGGACGGTGCATCCGACGGGGACGCCGACACCGTGGGCGCCGCCGCCGGCGACGGGTCCGGCGCGCCAGCCGGCGAGTAGGGGGCCGTCCCGATGGTCGACGCAGCCGGGCTGACCGCCGTGTCGGACGTCGTCCTGGGGCTGGTGATCGCCATCCCCGTGCTGGTGGTCGGCGGCGGCGTGGCCGTCGCCACCCGACGTCGGGGCCGGACGGCCCCGACGTCCGCACCGGCACCCGAGACGGCCCCGGCGGCAACGGCGGCACCTGCTGCGGTGGCCACCGAGGCCGCGCCCGTCGAGGCACCGCCTGACGAGGTGCCTGGGACCGCAGTGCCCGAGGCGGCCGAGGCCGAGGCGCCGGCGCCGGCCACCTACCAGGGTCGCCTGGGCAAGGCCCGGGGCCTGCTGTCGACCTACCTGGGGGCGGTGCGGGCCAAGGGGCGCATCGACGCCGCCACCTGGGACGACCTCGAGGAGGCCCTCATCCGGGCCGACGTCGGGGTGGGTGCCACCGATGTGCTCCTGGACGATCTCCGGGCCCGGGTGAAGGCCGGGGAGATCGCCGGGCCTGACGCCCTGGTGGACGCCCTCAAGGCCGACCTGGTGGCCATGCTGACCGCCGCCGTGCCGCCGCTGGGCCAGCGCCCCGCTCCCGGGGGAGCCGACGCCGACGCCGACGGGGCCCGCACGGTCGACGTCTGGCTCTTCGTGGGGGTGAACGGGGTCGGCAAGACGACCACCGTGGGCAAGATCGCCACCCGGTTGACCCGGGCGGGCACGCCGGTGCTGCTGGCCGCCGGGGACACCTTCCGGGCCGCGGCGGGCGAGCAGCTGGCCCTGTGGGCCGAGCGGGCCGGTGCCGACGTGGTCCGGGGGGCCGAGGGCGGCGATCCCAGCGCCGTGGTGTTCGACGCCGTCCAGCGGGCCGCGGCCAAGGGCCAGCCGGTGGTGCTGGCCGACACGGCGGGCCGCCTCCACAACAAGGTCAACCTGATCGAGGAGCTGAAGAAGATCCGCCGGGTGGCCGACCGGCCGCCGGGCCGGGTGGTCGAGGTGCTCCTGGTGCTCGACGCCACCACCGGCCAGAACGGCCTGGCCCAGGCCAAGGTCTTCCTGGAGGCGGTGGAGGTGACCGGGGTGGTCCTGACCAAGCTCGACGGGACGGCCAAGGGCGGCATCGTGGTGGCCATCCAACGGGAGCTCGGCCTCCCGGTGCGCCTCGTCGGCCTCGGCGAGGCCGCCGACGACCTCATCGACTTCGACCCCGCCGCCTTCGTCGACGCCCTCTTCTGATCGCGGACGGCGGCGCCGCCGCCACCGGCCGTCCGGTAGCCTGAGGCCTCCATGTTCGAGACCCTGACCGACCGCTTCGAGGGCATCCTCACCCGCCTTCGCGGCAAGGGTCGCCTCACCGAGGCCGACGTCGACGAGGTCCTCCGGGAGATCCGGACGGCCCTGCTCGAGGCCGACGTGGAGATCGGCGTGGTGCGGGGCTTCACGGAGGCGGTCCGGGCCCGCTGCGTGGGCCTGGCCTCCGCCCAGCACCTCAGCCCCGGCCAGCAGGTCATCAAGATCGTCGACGAGGAGCTCACGGCCATCCTGGGCGGCGAGACCCTCCGGATCGCCTACGCCAGCCGCCCGCCGACCGTGGTCATGCTGGCCGGCCTCCAGGGCTCGGGGAAGACCACCACCTCGGCCAAGCTGGCCCGCTGGTTCAAGCAGCAGGGCCGCAACCCGCTCCTGGTCGGTGCCGACCTCCAGCGCCCGGCCGCCGTGGAGCAGCTCCGGGTCCTGGGCGAGCAGGCCGGGGTCTCGGTGTTCAGCGAGCCGAGCGACCCCGTCGCCGTGGCCGCCGCCGGCCTCGAGGAGGCCCGCAGGCTGGGCCGGGACGTGCTGATCGTCGACACCGCCGGCCGCCTGGCCATCGACGAGGCGCTCATGGACGAGGTCCGCCGCATCAGCGAGGCCGTCACCCCCGACTACACCTTCCTCGTCATCGATGCCATGACGGGCCAGGACGCCGTGTCCACGGCCCAGGCGTTCCACGCCACCCTCGCCCTCGACGGGGTCATCCTGACCAAGCTCGATGGCGACGCCCGCGGCGGCGCCGCCCTCTCGGTCAAGGAGGTGGTGGGGCGGCCGATCGCCTTCGCCTCCACCGGCGAGAAGCTCGACGACTTCGACCTCTTCCACCCCGACCGGATGGCCGACCGCATCCTGGGCATGGGCGACGTCCTCAGCCTGATCGAGCAGGCCGAGCGGACGATGGACAAGGAGGTGGCCACCAAGGGCGCGGCGGCCATGCTGGCCGGTCGGTTCACCCTGGAGGACTTCCTCGAGCAGCTCCAGCAGGTCAAGAAGATGGGCTCGCTGTCGGGCATGATGTCGCTCCTCCCCGGCGTCCCCAAGGACCTCAAGGAGGCCTCGTCGGCCATCAGCGACAAGCAGATCGGCCAGATCGAGGCGATCATCCGCTCGATGACCCCGGCCGAGCGGACCGATCCGTCCATCATCGACGGGCCGCGCCGGGTGCGCATCGCCAACGGCAGCGGGACCGGGACCACCGAGGTGAACGCCCTCCTGAAGCAGTTCCGGGAGATGCAGAAGCTCATGAAGGGCATGACCAAGGGCGGCAAGGGGGGCATGGGGGCCATGGGCGGACTCGGCGGGCTCCTGGGCGGCCGCCAGCGGATGTCCCCCCAGGCCATGGCCGACATGGCGGCCATGGTGGAGGGCAGCGACCTCGGCGCCCTGGGGGCCGGCGGCATGCCGGGTACGGGGATGCCGGGCGCTCCGGCCCGTCCCTCGAAGAAGGGCAAGGGCGGCAAGAAGGGCAAGGGCGGCGGCCGGGTCACCCCCAAGGCCCGCTGAGCACCGGACGGCCCCGGATGGGGCCTCCCAGCGCCGAGGTGGGGCGCACCGGCTGCGGTGGCCTATGATCTTCTTTTCCGGGTCCGGACGACGCTCTGTGCGCTGTCTCCCCTGACCTCCGGCGCTGCGCCCTCCGGGCCGGCGCGACCAGCAGGACCACTGGAAGAACCCATACAGCAGAGGAGTTACCGTGGCAGTGAAGCTCCGCCTCGTGCGGATCGGGAAGAAGAAGCAGCCGACCTACCGGCTGGTGGCGGCGGACAGCCGCTCGCCCCGCAACGGGCGCTTCATCGAGATCGTCGGCACCTACGCCCCCCGCGGCAAGTCGCTGGCCGAGCCCGACGCCGTCGTCCAGATCGACAACGCCAAGGCCGTCAAGTGGCTCTCCCAGGGGGCTCAGCCCACCGAGCGGGTGGAGAAGCTCCTGAAGGCCTCCGGCGCCCTCGACGAGTTCGCTGCCTCGAAGGCCTCCTCGTGAGCGGGGACGTGAACGTGGCCGACGACGAGATCGTCGACGACGACGCCGGCAACCGGGTCTCCGGCGGCACGCCGCTGGCCGTGGTGCGCTACCTCGTGGGCGCCATCGCCTCCGACAGCGAGTCGATCGAGATCGACACCGAGGAGCGGGGCAGCCAGGTGCGCTTCCACGTCCATGTGGCCCCCGAGGACATGGGCCGGGTGATCGGCCGTCGCGGCCGGGTCGCCCAGGCCATCCGGACCGTGGTGGCCGCCGCCGGCGCCCGGGACGGGGTCCAGACCAGCGTCGACATCGTCGACGACTGAGCCGCGGCCGGTGCCCGCTCCGGTCTCCGGGGACGGTGCGGCGGGCCCGCTCCTGGCCGTCGGGAAGATCGTCAAGCCCCACGGGCTGCGCGGCGAGGTGATCGTCTCGCTGTCCACCAACCGCACCGAGCGGGTCGCTCCCGGGTCGGTGCTCCACGATGGGTCCGGCCGGACCTTCGAGGTCCTCCGGTCGTCGGCCCACAAGGGGCGGTGGATCGTCCAGCTCCGGGGGGTGGACGGTGCATCGGCTGCCGAGGCGCTGCGGGACACGCCGCTGCTGGCCCCGCCGCTGGCCGACGCCGAGGCCCTGTGGGTCCACGACCTCATCGGCTCCACGGTGGTCGACGGCGCCGGTGCGGAGCTGGGCACGGTGACCGGGGTCCAGGCCAACCCGGCCAGCGACCTGCTGGTCCTCGACGGCGGCGCCCTCATCCCCCTGCGGTTCGTGACGGGCTCGGTCCCCGGGGAGCGGGTGGAGGTCGACGTGCCCGAGGGGCTCCTCGACCTGTGAGCACGCCGTCGGCGCCCTTCCGCATCGATGTGTTCACCATCTTCCCCGAGGTGGTGGCGAGCTACGGCGCGGTGTCGATCCTGGGACGGGCCGCCACGGCGGGCCTGCTCGACCTGCGGGCCCACGACCTGCGTGACGGGGCCACCGACGTGCACCGGACGGTGGATGACGCCCCCTTCGGCGGCGGCGCCGGGATGGTGCTGGCCCCCGAGCCCGTCTTCGCCGCCGTGGAGGCGGCAGCCGCCGGTCCCGACGGGCTGCCCCGGCCGCTCTACCTGCTGTCGGCCTCGGGCCGGCCCTTCGACCAGGGGGTGGCCCACGAGCTGGCCGCACGGCCCGGCGGCCTCTCGCTCCTGTGCGGCCGCTACGAGGGGGTCGACCAGCGGGTGGCCGACCACCTGTGCGACGGGGAGCTCTCGGTGGGCGATGTCGTGCTGGCCGGCGGCGAGCTGGCCGCCCTGGTGGTGGTGGAGGCCGTGGCACGGCTCCTCCCCGGGGTGCTCGGCAACGCCGCCTCCACCGCCGAGGAGAGCTTCGCCGACGGGCTCCTGGAGTACCCGCAGTACACCCGGCCGGCCGAGTTCCGGGGCCACGTCGTCCCCGAGGTCCTGCGCTCCGGGGACCACGGGCGGGTGGCCGAGTGGCGTCGGGTCCGGGCGCTGGCCCGCACCCTGGAGCGCCGTCCGGACCTGGTGGCCCGTCGGGGCGGCCTGAGCGCCGAGGAGGTCGCCCTGCTGGCCGCCCACGGCGAGGTGCGCCTCCTGCGCGAACACGGCTACCATTGACACTCTGTCGGCGGCGCCCTGGTGCCACCCGGCCGGTCCGCCGGCCAGCCGACGGCAGCGACCGACCGCCGGACCCCGAAAGCGACGCGCCCCATGAACCCCACCGACATCATCGACCGCGACTCCCTGCGTGAGGACATCCCCGAGTTCCGGGCCGGCGACACCGTGAAGGTGCACGTCCGGGTCATCGAGGGCAGCCGCGAGCGTGTCCAGGTCTTCCAGGGTGCGGTGATCCGCCGCCAGGGGACCGGCGTCCGGGAGACCTTCACCGTGCGCAAGGTGAGCTTCGGCGTCGGGGTGGAGCGGACGTTCCCGGTCCACTCCCCGGTGATCGAGAAGACCGAGGTGGTCTCGCTGGGCGACGTGCGTCGGGCCAAGCTCTACTACCTCCGGGACCGCCACGGGAAGGCGGCCAAGATCAAGGAGCTGCGGACCGCCCGTCCGTGAGGCTGGCTCAGGCGGCGGGGCGGACCCGGGGTCCTGTCCTGCGGCTGCGCTCCCGGGGGCATGTGGTGGCGGTCGTCGTCGTGAGCACGTCGCCATGAAGACGTCGTCATGAGGACGGCGTCATGAGCGAAGAGGACCTCGAGCGCTACGAGGCCGAGATCGAGCTGGCCCTGGTCCAGGAGTACCGGACCGTGCTGCCGCTGTTCTCCTACGTCGTCGAGACCGAGCGGCGGTTCTACCTGGCCAACGCCGTCGACGTCGCCGTCCGCTCCGAGACCTCGCCGGCCTGCCTGGAGGTGTCGCTGACCGACGCCTGGGTGTGGGACATGTACCGGCCGGCCCGCTTCGTCCCCTCGGTGCGGATCCTCACCTTCCGGGATGTGAACATCGAGCGCCTGCCGGACAAGGAGCTCTGAGCGACCGGTGGCCACCGGTCCCGACGGCCGGACCGCCCCGGGCCGCCAGGGTGACGGCCGGACCGCCCCGGGCCGCCAGGGTGAGCAGCGGGCCGAACTGGGTCGCCAGGGTGAGCAGCGGGCGGCCGCCTGGTACGAGGCAGAGGGCTACGAGATCCTCGAGCGCAACTGGCGGCGCCGGGAGGGGGAGGTCGACCTCATCGTGCGGCGCGGCCGCACGGTGGCCTTCTGCGAGGTGAAGACCCGTTCGTCCGATGCCTTCGGCACCGGCGCCGAGGCGGTGGTGCCGGCCAAGCAGCGCCGCATCCGCCGACTGGCGGCCCGGTGGCTGTCCGAGCTCACCCCGGCTGCCGGCCGCTCCCTGGTCGATCTCCGCTTCGATGTGGTGGCGGTGACCGGCCAGGTCGTCGAGGTGATCGAGGACGCCTTCTGACGCACCTCGGTGACCGGCCGGCTGCCGGGGGGTGGCAGCGGGGCCGCCGGGGGTGCGGGGGCTCCTAGGATCACGGCCATGGCCAGCGGCTTCTCCACCCTCCTCGTCGACCGTGCCGACGGGATCGTCACCGTCACCATGAACCGTCCGGAGCGCCGGAACGCCGCCAACGGCACGATGTGGCGGGAGCTCGGCGAGGTCTTCGAGGACGTGGCCACCGACCGCGCCGTGCGGGTGATGGTCCTGACCGGTGCCGGCGGCGCCTTCTGCTCGGGTGCCGACCTGTCGGACCCCTCGGACGTCGCCGGCCGGCCCGGCGACCCCTACCTCGTCCAGATGCGGGCCCTGGCCGACCTGGCGCTGCGCCTCCACCGCATCCCCAAGCCCACCATCGCCAAGGTCGGCGGGGTGGCGGCCGGGGCGGGGATGTCGATGGCCCTGGGGTGCGACCTGGTGGTGGCCTCGACGTCGGCCCGGTTCTCCCAGATCTTCGCCAAGCGGGGGCTCTCGGTGGATTTCGGGGCGTCGTGGCTGCTGCCCCGGCTCATCGGCCTCCACCGAGCCAAGGAGCTCGCCTTCTTCGCCGACATCCTGTCGGCCGAGGAGGCCGCCGAGTTCGGCCTGGTGAACCGGGTGGTGCCCGACGACGAGCTCGACGGGTTCACCGACGGCTGGGCCCGCCGGCTGGCCGAGGGGCCGACCCTGGCCCTGTCGATGACCAAGTCCCTCCTGAACGCGTCGTCGGGCCTCTCCATGGAGCACGCCCTGGAGGAGGAGTCCCGCTCCCAGGCGGTGAACTTCGGGACCGACGACACCCGGGAGGCCATCCGGGCCTTCGTGGAGAAGCGGTCGCCCAGGTTCGAGGGCCGCTGACCGGGCTCGTCCACGGCGTGGGCGAGCCGGTGTGACACCGGAGCCGTAAGGTCACGGCCGGCACCTCGAGGGCGAGTCGCCGGCGGGACCCGTGGGGCGGGCCCGGAGCCAGGCGCCCTCCTCACCGGTCGTCCCCCCCGGGGGGGCGAGGTCTTCTGACAGGAGGCGCCATGGTCGCCTGCGTCCACTCTGCGGTCCTCAGCGGCATCGACGCACGTCCGGTGCGCGTCGAGGTCCATGTGGGCCACGGGCTCCCCACCTTCACGATGGTCGGCCTGCCCGACGCCGCCGTGCGCGAGTCGCGGGACCGCGTCCGGGCCGCCGTCGGTGCCAGCGGCTTCGAGTGGCCACGGCGCCGGATCATCGTCAACCTGGCGCCGTCGGATCTGCGCAAGTGCGGGAGCGGTCTGGACCTGGCCATCGCCCTCGGGGTGCTGGCGGCGTCCGGGGTCCTCGACCCGCCGGCGCTCGAGGGCTGGGCCTTCGCCGGTGAGCTGAGTCTGGACGGGACGGTCCGTCCCGTCTCCGGCATCCCCGTCCTGGCCGACGCCGTGGCCGGCCGCCGTCTTGTGGTGTCCGACCAGTGCGCCGACGACGCCGTGCACATCGACGGGTGCGCCACGGCACCGGACCTCACCCAGGTGGTGGCCCGGCTCACCGGGCGGCGCCCATGGGGTCGACCGGGCGCAAGGGGCAGGCTGACCACGGCGCCGGTGGAGCCGGCCGGACCGGGGACCGGGCCGATCGCAGCCGACCTTGCGGTGGTCCGGGGTCAGCACCTGGCCCGGCGGGCCCTCGAGGCCGCCGCCGCCGGCGGACACCACCTGCTGCTCGTGGGGCCGCCCGGGTCGGGCAAGACGCTCCTGGCCCGGTGCCTGCCCGGCCTGCTGCCTGACCTCGACGACGAGGCCGCCGGGGAGGTCCGCCGGATCGCCTCGGTCGGGCTGCCCCAGCCCGGCCCTGGTGGACCGACCGTGCGTCCCCCGTTCCGGGCGCCCCACCACGGGATCTCGGCGGTGGCCATGGTCGGAGGCGGGGCTCCGCTGCTGCCGGGCGAGGTCACCCGGGCCCACCGGGGCGTCCTCTTCTGCGACGAGCTGGGCGAGTTCGCCCCCGCAGTCCTCGACCATCTGCGTCAGCCCATGGAAGAGGGCGTGGTCCGGGTGAGCCGGGCCCGACGCACGGTCGAGCTCCCCGCCCGGTTCCTCCTGGTGGCGGCCATGAACCCGTGCCCGTGCGGGGAGGGCGGCGCACCCGGTGCGTGCCG
>CAXBRB010000096.1:0-9906 GCA_963977795.1 uncultured Acidimicrobiaceae bacterium | reverse complement strand
GGTCCGAACCTCAACGGAACCCGTGACCCTGCTGGGCTACTCGATGGGCGGACGCCTGGCGCTCGACCTGGCCGCCACGCGGCCGGCACTCGCGCCACGGCTCCTCCTGCTGGCCGGGAGCCCCGGCCTTCAGGACCCCGCCGAACGCGCTCACCGCGCGGCCGAGGACGACGCGCGCGCCGTCATGGGCGAGGCGCAGCAGGTTGGTGTTGAAGTCGGAAGCGTTGCCGGGGAAGCCGATGCTTTCCGGGGGAACGCCGAGGACAAGGACGGCGTCGACGACCAGGACGGCTGCCCGGAGGACGACGTCGACGGCGTGGAAGAAGCGGCGCAAGGCCGCGTCCCGGCCCCGGGCCTCCTCCAGCGCCGCGCCGGCCGCCCGGCCTTCTATGGCGACGCGACGCGGCCCGATTTCCTGCGCCTCTGCGGCGTCATGGAAGCCACGACCCTGATCGTCACCATCGACAATCCCCGTGCGGTCGACGCGATCGTGACGGCGGCGCGTGACTTGCGGCCCGATCTCGTCATCGTCGCCCGCGCCCGCGAGTCCGGGGAGGGGCCGTGAGCGACCTCGCCGACGAGCGCGAGTTCCTGCTGCGCTCCCTCGAGGACCTCGATCGCGAGCGGGCCGAGGGCAACCTCGACGACGCGCAGTACGCGAGCCTGCACGCCGACTACACGGCCCGGGCCGCCGCAGTGCTGCGCGCCATGGAGCACGGCGGCGCGCCTCTCGACGCGCCCGCGCGGGACCCGCGGGCGACCCGGCGCCGGGTGCTCACCTGGGTCGGCATCGTCGGCTTCGCCGCCGATGCTGACCAGCCAGAGGGTGGCGACCGCGACCGCGAGCCAGAGCCGGGCGGCCCGATCGGGGTCGGTCACCCGGGTGGCCTGCCACCGCCAGCCCGCCCGCTTGGTCAGCTTGAACCCCCGCTCGACCCAGGCCCGCATCCCGTACCAGCACGGGTCGGCGGCCTCGAGCGGGTCCATGACCACGAGGAGGTCCACCGGTCAGACCGCCGGGACCTCAGGGCCCGCGGGCCATGCCGGGCGGCCGGCCCGCCCGCCGGTCATCCGGAGGCCTCCAGGGAGTAGCTGTCCATCAGGGTGTCCTGGAGCACGTGGGCGTCCCGGGTCACCGTGGCGACGACCAGGGGCGCCCGAAGCCGACGGGCGCCGTAGGTCCAGCCGGCCGGAAGGGCCAGACGGGGCCCGAGCCCGGCCAGGTCGGCCTGGGCCAGGGCGGGGTCCTTGGCCTGGCTCCAGGACTGCATCACCCACCGGTGCCCGTCCGGGTCGGTCAGCTCGTAGACCTGGCGCCCGGCCCGGAAGGCGAACTCGGTCTGGCGGTCGACCAGATGGGGGACGTAGGGCGTCTGGGCGGCCAGGAGGTCGGTGCCGAGGGCCACCGTGGCCTCCCGGATCATGGCGATGCCGCCGAAGGAGCGGATGACCGGCGCGCCGGTGGTGCGGTGGGCGATGGTGTCCATGAGCCAGTACCGGGGCCCGTTGCGGAAGGCCAGCAGCGCGCCGTCGGCCGCCGCCACGGCCTTCGTGTCGACGGCCGTCCACTGGTCCTCGGGGCAGGCGTTGAGCGGGTAGGTGTTGTAGACCTCCGCCGAGAAGACGCCGTCGGCCCGGTGGACCAGGAGGATCTCGCAGTAGCGCTTGCCGGCCAGCTCATCGGAGTGGAGCGTCCGCGGCCCGGGCGCCCCCGTGGTGGACGTCGCCGGCGACGCCGACGAGCCACACCCTGCGCCAGAGGCCGCCACCACGGCGAGGGCGGCCACGGCCAGCACCCGTCGGAGCAAACTTCTGTCAGTCACTCTGTCAGTTCCCATGGGGGCAACGTACTACCCGGCGGATGGGCCGTCCATCCCCGCACCGTGGGGACCCGTCAGCGGCGCCCGGTCGTCGTCGCCCAGGGGATCGGCCACCGGGCGGGGCCCGTGGCCCTCGAGGGCGACAGCGGCCACCACCGCCCCGGCCGCCACCAGCAGGCCGGCCAGCAGGAAGGCCAGCCGGTAGCCCGACGTCAGCGCCTCGGGAACGGTCTGCCCGGCCGCCACCTGCGCCCGGGAGCGGCCGGCGGCCAGCGCGCTCAGGACGGCCAGGCCGAGCGCCGCGGCCATCTGCATGGACACGTTGACGATGCCCGAGCCGAGGCCGGCATCGGCCACCGGGACCTCGGTCATGGCGATGGTGAGCAGCGGCGCGAAGGCCGTGCCCGCCCCCAGACCGAGCAGCAGGAACGCCGGGAAGGGGCCGCTCCAGTAGGTCGACGTGGTCGACAGGGTGGTCAGCCACAGCAGTCCGAGGGCGCCCATGGCCATGCCGGGGAGGAGGACCCGCTTGTCGCCGTAGCGATCGACGAGCCGGGCGGTGATCCCCGACGAGAGGATGCCCATGGTGACCGACATCGGGAGGAAGGCCAGCCCGGTCTGGACCGGTGTGAAGCCCAGCACGCCCTCCAGGTAGAGCGCCCCCAGGAAGAACGTCGAGAACATCCCGGTGGCCAGCATGCCGCGGATGATGCTCGATCGGGTCAGCGTGGGGATCCGGAGGATCCGGAGCGGCATGATCGGGTCGGCCAGGCGCGCCTCGAGCAGCACGAAGGCCACGACCAGGACGACCGACGCCCCCACCGTGGCCAGGGTGTGGGCCGACCACCATCCGTACCGGGTGGCCGTCGAGATCCCGAAGATCCCGACCATCAGGGCCACCGTGATGAGCACCGATCCGAGGATGTCGACGTCCCGGGTGATCCCCAGCCCGACGTTCTCGACGATGAGGGCCCGGCCGGCCACCACCGTGAACAGCCCGATGGGGAGGTTGATGAAGAAGATCCAGTGCCAGCTCAGGGCCTGGGTGAGGACGCCGCCCACCAGCAGGCCGATCGACCCGCCGCCCACCGCCACGAAGATGTAGGCCCCCATGGCCCGGGACCGCTCGGCGGCCAGGGGGAACTCGGTGACGATGATGGCGATGATCACCGAGGAGGAGAAGGCGCCGCCGGCCCCCTGGAAGAACCGCCCGACGACCAGCACGGCCTGGCTGTGGGCCAGGCCGCAGACCACCGACGAGAGGGTGAAGAGGGCGATGCCGCCGAGGAAGACCTTGCGCCGGCCGAGGAGGTCGCCCAAGCGGCCGGCCAGGAGCAGGAAGCTGCCGAAGGTGATGAGGTAGGCATCCACCACCCAGGTGAGGCCGGACGGCGAGAAGCGGAGGTCGCGCTGGATGGCCGGAAGGGCCACGTTCACGATCGACGAGTCGAGCGAGTTCATGAACATGGCCAGGCAGACGACGACCAGAGCCCACCAGCGGAGCCGGTCCGGGCGCGCCACGCCCGACTCCGGAGTGGCGACCATCCCCCCATTCCACCGGCCGCGACGATCCCACGGCAAGTCTGGTCTCGTGCCGGGTCGGTGCCTTGTGCCGGCACCCCGCCGGTGCCACACTCCCCCGATGCGCCCCCTCCGGTCCCGATCCGTCCCCCGCTCGACCCGCCTGGGTGCGGTCCTGGCCGCGGCGGTCCTGGCCGCCGGCACCGCGGCGTGCGCCTCTTCCGCCGCCTCGTCGGCCGGATCGGGATCCACCCCGACCACGGCGACCGCCTCGGCAACCACGGCGGCCTGCACCCGGTGGGCGCCGACGGGGACCGTGGCCGCGGCACCGGTGGCCGGCTCGTCCTCGGACTGGACGGTGACCTCCTTCGACGGGACGGCCATCCGGGCCCACTGGTTCCCCCTGGATGCCAGCGGGGTGGCCCACACCGCAGGGCCCCATCCCACCGTGCTGATGGGACCGGGCTGGAGCCTGCCCGGTGACACCGACACCGCCGGGATGGGGATCCTCGGCGCCCTCCCCATCCGCGCCCTGTGGCAGGCCGGCTACAACGTCCTGACCTGGGACCCCCGCGGCTTCGGCGCCTCGACCGGCACCGTCGAGGTCGAGAGCCCGTCCTACGAGGGACGGGACACCTCCACCCTGATCACCTGGGTGGCGTCCCGGCCGGGCGTCCAGCTCGACCGGGCCGGCGACCCCCGGATGGGCATGGTCGGGGGCTCCTACGGCGGCGGCATCCAGTTCGTCACCGCAGCCGCCGACTGCCGGGTCGACGCCATCGTCCCCACCATCGCCTGGCACTCCCTGACCACCAGCCTCTACAAGTCGGCGACCGTGAAGACGGGCTGGGCCGGCATCCTGACCAACCTGGCGACCGGCCGCAAGGTGGCCCCCCAGGTCACCTCGTCGTATGCCTCGGGCCAGGGCGACGGCACCATCACGCCGGCCGACGTGGCCTGGTTCGCCGCCCGGGGTCCGGCCACGTTCCTGTCCCGGGTCCACGCCCCGACCCTCATCGTCCAGGGGACCGTCGACACCCTCTTCACCCTCCAGGAGGGGGTGGACAACTACGCCGCCCTCCGGGCCCAGGGCACGCCGGTGGCCATGTGGTGGTTCTGCGGCGGCCACGGGATCTGCCTCACCCCGGAAGGCGACGCCGGGGCCGCCATCCGGGCCACGCTGGACTGGCTCGACCGGTACGTGCGGGGCGACCGCGCCGCCCCGACGGTCCCCGGGTTCACCTTCGTGGACCAGGACGGCACGGCCTGGACGGCGCCGTCCTACCCCCCCACTGCGGGCACGCCGGTGACCGCAGCGGGCGCGGGGAGCCTCACGCTGGTCGAGGGCGGCGGGTCGGGTCCGGTCACCAGCGTGCCGCCCGGCCAGCTGCTCACCGGACTGGCCCGGACCATCACGCCGGCTCCGGCCACCCACGCCGTGAACGTCCCCGTCCGGTTCGCCGCCCCGGCCCATGTGGTCGGTGCGCCGTCCCTCTCGCTCACCTACCGGGGCACCACCCCGGCCGGCTCCCGCCCGACCCGGGTCTTCGCCCAGCTGGTGGACACGGCGACCGGCACCGTCCTGGGCAACCAGGTGACCCCGGTGCCGGTGACGCTGGACGGGGCCAGCCACACGGTGCGCCTCCCCCTCGAGGTGGTGGCCTACACGGCGTCCGCCTCCTCCACGGTGGAGCTCCAGCTGGTGGCCACCACCGTCACCTACGCCACCCCCCGCCTCGGCGGCACGGTGGACTTCACATCGATCGGCCTGTCGCTGCCCACGGCCACCGGGCTCACCCCGCTCCCCGCCGGCGCGCCGGCCCGCTGAGCCGCCGGGCGTCAGTCGTCGGCGGTCGGCCAGCCGACCGGTCGGTTAGGGTCCGCCCATGAGCGCACCCACCCCCACCGCAGAGCTGTTCTCCCTGGCCGGCAAGACGGCTGTCGTCACCGGCGGGACCCGGGGCATCGGCAAGATGATCGCCGGCGGCCTCCTGGCCGCCGGGGCGACCGTGATCATCGCCTCCCGGAAGGCCGACGCCGTCGAGGCCACGGTGGGCGAGCTGTCGGCCACGGGACCGTGCACCGGCCTGGCCGCCGACCTCTCCTCGGAGGAGGGCGCCCGATCCTTCGCCGCAGCGGTGACCGCCGACCACCCGGCCGTCGACATCCTGGTCAACAACGCCGGAGCCACCTGGGGCGCACCGCTGGCCGAGCACGACACGGCCTCGTGGTCCCGGGTGCTGGACCTGAACGTGCAGGGGGTGTTCCACACCACCAAGTTCCTCCTGCCCGCCCTGGAGGCGGCGGCCGGGGACGACGACCCGTCCCGGGTGATCAACATCGGCTCCATCGACGGGATCCACGTGCCCATCCTCGAGTCGTACTCGTACTCGGCCTCCAAGGCGGCGGTGCACCAGCTCACCCGCCACCTGGCCCGACGCCTGGCCCCCCGCATCACCGTCAACGCCATCGCCCCCGGCCCGTTCGAGTCCAAGATGATGGCCGCCACGCTGGAGTCCTTCGGCGAGCAGATCGCCGCAGGTGCGCCGCTGAAGCGCATCGGACGTCCCGACGACATGGCCGGGACCGCCGTCTTCCTGGCCTCTCGGGCCGGCGCCTACCTGACCGGCGCCATCATCCCGGTGGACGGGGGGATCGCCACCGTCGGCTGACCCCGGCGGCTGACCCGGGAGGCAATCCGGGGCGCCCGACGCACCCCTTGCCCAATTCTCACGCACAGTCGTAGCATCGCCACGGAGAGCGCGCTCACGCGTTGGCGGTTGCTCGCACCGGGCGGCCACGGGCAGGACGGAGGTCGGGCATGGGCCGATGGCGACGGATCGGGGCGGCACTGGCCGCAGCGGGGGTGGCCGCAGCGTCTGTCGTCGCCGGGGAGGCCGTATGCGCCCCCTCGGCGGGAGCGGCCAGCGTGCTCCCCTCCCCCATCACCACCCCGATGTGGCTGGCCACCGAGAGCGGGGCGGTCGAGGCCTACGGCGTGCCCGCCCTCGGCTCGGCGCCCGGTCCGCTCAACCAGCCCATCGTCGGCACGGCCACCACCCCCGACCGGGCCGGCTACTGGCTGGTGGCCTCCGATGGCGGCGTCTTCACCTTCGGTGATGCCGGCTACTTCGGGTCGACCGGTGACCTGCGGCTCAACCGGCCCATCGTCGGCATGGCGCCCACTCCAGATGGCCGGGGCTACTGGCTGGTGGCCTCGGACGGTGGCGTCTTCTGCTTCGGCGACGCCGCCTTCTTCGGGTCCACCGGAGCCCTGCAGCTCAACCAGCCGGTGGTGGCCATGGCCGCCACCGCCGACGGGTCGGGCTACTGGCTGGTGGCCTCCGACGGCGGCGTCTTCACCTTCGGGACTGCGGCCTTCCACGGCTCGACCGGGAGCCTCACCCTGACCGAGCCAGTGGTGGCGGCCACACCCACGCCCGGTGGCGGCGGCTACTGGCTGGTGGCCGGCGACGGCGGCATCTTCGCCTTCGGGGACGCCGCCTTCTTCGGCTCCGGCGCCACCACCACGGTGGAGCCGTTCCAGCGCCTGGTGACCACGGCCGACGGCCGGGGCTACTGGCTGCTGCGCCAGGACGGCACGGCCCTGGCCTTCGGCGACGCCACCAGCCGGGCCCTCGCCCCCCAAGCCCTTCTCCTCCATCCCGTCACCCCCGGGGACCGGGCCGTCCTCTTCGCCTTCGCCCAGGTGGGCAAGCCCTACATCTGGGGCGGCAACGGCCCCGTCGGCTACGACTGCTCGGGACTGGCCCTGGCCTCCTGGGTCCACGGGGCCGGCGTGTCCTTCGCCCGGGTGGCCAACGACCAGTTCCACACGGCCGGGGATCCGGTGGCCCTGGCGGACCTGCGGGCCGGCGACCTGGTCTTCTGGGGGAGCGACCTGGCCGACTGGACGTCGGTGTACCACACGGGCATCTACGTGGGCGGCAACCGGATCGTCGAGTCCACCGGCGACCACGTCCAGATCAACTCGCTGGCCCAGTGGGGCCTCTCGGACGTGATGGGCAACGGCCGACGGCCCTGACCGGCCCGTCAGCTCACTCGGCCGGCCGCCAGACTCCCCGATCGAAGGCAGCCACGGGCGTCGTGTGACCAGGCGCCATGGGCGTCGAGTGACCAGGCGCCATGGGCGTCGTGTGACCAGGCGCCATGGGTCCGACCGGCCCCGGGTGCACTGGCCGGCCCGAGACCTCGACGGCGCCGAGCTGCGACCAGCCGGGGACGTCCTCGGGCGGGAACGGACCGATGACGGCCGGGTCGGTGGGCATGGCATACAGGTAGCCCTGGGCGTAGCGGCAGCCCAACCGGGCCAGCTCGGCCGCCTGGGTGTGGCGCTCGATGCCCTCGGCCACCACCCGCAGCCCGAGCGAGGCGCCGAGGCCGATCACCGCCTGGACGATGGCCCGGTCATCGGTGGCCGTCTCCAGCTGGTCCACGAAGCTCCGGTCGATCTTGAGGGTCTCCACGGGCAGGCGGCGCAAGTACGAGAGCGATGAGTAGCCCGTCCCGAAGTCGTCGATGGAGAGGTGGACGCCGAGCTCGCGCAGCTCCTCCAGGATGGCCGTCGCCGCCAGGGGGTCGAGGAGGAGGGCCCCTTCGGTGATCTCCAGCCACAGGCGGTCGGCCGGGAACCCGGACTCCGCCAGGGCGTCGGCCACGACATCGACGAATCCCGGCTCGGTCAGCTGCTTGGGGGAGACGTTGACCGCCATGTCCAGGTGGGACCGGTGCCGGCCGATGGCCTCGGTGGCTGCGGCCCACCGGCCGCCCTGGCGGCAGGCCTCGGTGAGGATCCAGTTCCCCATGGCCGTCATCAGCCCGCACTCCTCAGCCAGCTCGACGAACTCCGAGGGCGGGAGCAGGCCCCGGGTCGGGTGCTGCCACCGCACCAGGGCCTCGGTGCCGGCCACGGAGAGGTCGGCCAGGTCGATGATGGGCTGGTAGTGGAGGACGAGCTGGGACTCGCGGATGGCCCGATGGAGCTCGTTCTGGGTCCGCAGGTTGTGCCCGGCCTCCGCCGAGGACTCCTCCCGGTAGATGGCGAACTGCCCGGGCCCGGAGCGCTTGGCCTCGAACATGGCGATGTCGGCGCACCGCATGAGCGTGGACGGGAGCATGGCGGCCGACGTCGAGAGGGCGACGCCGATGCTGGTGGTCACGTACTGCTCGAACTCGGGCTCCACGATGGGGAGGGCCAGTGACTGGCGGAGCCGGGCCACGATCTCCACGACGTCGTCGGGCGAGCTGACCTCGCAGAGGACGGTGAACTCGTCGCCGCCGAACCGGGCCAGGACATCGTCGGCCCGCAGCGCACCACGGAGACGCCGGGCCACCGCCTGGAGCAGGCGGTCACCGGCGTCGTGGCCGAGGCCGTCGTTGACCATCTTGAAGCGGTCGAGGTCGAGGAACATGAGGGCGACGTGGAACCCGTCCTGCTCGGAGCGGGCGATGGCCGCCGTCAGCTCGTCCATGAACCGCACCCGGTTGGGCAGGCCGGTCAGCGCGTCGGTCACCGCGGTGTGGGCCAGCTGGTCCTGCAGCTGGCGGTGCTCGGTGATGTCCTCGAGCTGACCGATCATGAAGGCCAGGTTCCCGTCGTCGTCCCGGACAGCCGATCCGGTGACGGCCACCCACACGTAGTGCCCGTCGGCGTGGATGAACCGCTTCTCGTAGCGGAAGCGGTCGATCTCCCGGGACCGCAGGGCCTCGATCAGCCGGCGGTTCTCGGTCCAGTCGTCGGGATGGGTCAGGTCCCGCACCGCCCGTCCCGCCAGGTCCTCGGGCTGGTAGCCGAGGATGGCGGCGTAGGCCTTGTTGACCTCGATGAGGCGGCCGTCGAGCCCGAGCCGCGAGATGCCGATCGGGGCGTGGTCGATGAGCTCGCGCAACGAGGCCTCGGACTGGACCATCTCCCCCTCGACCATGTCCATGCGGTGGCGGATCCAGCCGATCAGCTCACCCAGGACGATGCACAGGGGGACGACGAAGAAGACATCGCCGAAGCCCTGGCGGCGGCTCCATCCGTCGTGCGCCACGATGGGGACCAGGTAGGCGACCAGGAAGAGCGGCAGGAGCTTCACCGCCGTCCACCGGGGCTGGCTGATCCCCACCAGGACGAAGACCAGGGCGAAGCTGATCGAGTACGTGAACCCGTTGGCATCGAAGGCGGCGTAGTTCCAGACGATGAGGGCGAAGGCGACCGGGACCATCCACAGGAGCGCCGACTGCGGGAACCGGGCCCAGGGGACCACCAGCGCCACCAGCCCCACGGCGATCGTGCACGCTCCGATGACCACGGTGGTGGAGCGAGCCGCAGAACCGGGCTCGAAGATGCCGGAGACGATGGAGAGGATGCCGGAGGCCAGCCACGCCACGGCGATGATCCGGCCGGCCAGCGCACGGTGGACCGCATCCACCCCGCCCGCCCGGCTCCGCCGCCCGGCGTGCCCCGTTCGTGCTGTCGTCCTGACTGACTCCACCGTCGCCACACCTCCTCTTCGGCAGGGTAGATGGCGGATCGGAACGAGATCGGCCCGGCAGGACC
>CAXBRB010000095.1:0-9912 GCA_963977795.1 uncultured Acidimicrobiaceae bacterium | reverse complement strand
GGGCGTCCCGGGCGACCTGATGCCGGCGGACTGGAGCCCCGACGGGCGCTCCGTGGTGCTGCTGGGCTCGAACCGGTCGACGACCCGGCTCTCGGTCCTCGACCTGGAGCGCGGCGCGTGGCGCGAGGTGCCGCACGACCCTGCGGCCGTGGCCGGGGCGCTGGCCGGGCTCCTCGCCGACCCGGACCGCCGGGCGGCCATGGGTGCGGCGGCCCGGGCCCGGGCCGAGGCATCCTTCGACTATGACGTGCTCGCCCCTAGGCTGGCCGGTGCGCTCGCCGACGTGGAAGGCTGACTGTTCCGCCTGCGCCGTCGGCGTGCAACGATCGAGCGGGGACCCCGGGCGCGCGCCCGGGCCGGAGTGCGAGGAAGGAGACGACCGTGGCCGAGCATGCGACCGAGCACATCCACGTCGCCGCCAGCCCCGAGCGGTGCTACGCCGTGAGCGCCGACATCGCCGCCTACCCCACGTGGGCCGCCGACGTGAAGGAGGTCACCGTGGAGGAGGCCGACGCCGAGGGGCGTCCGGTCCTGGTGACCTTCCGGGCCGGCGCCTTCGGCCGCAGCACCGGCTACACCCTCCGCTATGACTACGCCGAGGCCCCCGGGGTCCTCTCCTGGGTCCAGGTCGCCGGCGACATGACCACCAAGCTGGACGGACGGTACGTCTTCGCCCCGGCGGCCGACGGCGGCACCGACGTCTCGTACCACCTCGAGGTCGAGCTCCGGGTCCCCATCCCCGGCTTCGTGAAGCACCGGGCCGAGAGCCGCATCACCCAGACGGCCCTGCAGGAGCTCAAGGCCCGCGCCGAATCGGGCGCGTGAGCCGGGCGGCGACGCCCCGGTCGTGAAGGTCGGCGTCACCCTCCCGCACTTCCGGGACGATGCAGACGCCGCCCTCGAGGCGGCCCGTCGGGCCGAGGACCTCGGTCTCGACGGCGTCTTCTGCTTCGACCACCTGTGGCCCATGGGCCAGCCCGACCGGCCGGCCATCTCCTCGGCGCCGCTGCTCGGCGCCGTGGCGGCGGTCACCTCCCGGGTGGCCGTGGGCACCCTGGTGGCCCGGATCGGCCTGGTGCCCGACGACGTCCTGGTCGAGGTCCTCGCTGCCGTGGACGCCCTGAGCGGCGGGCGGTGCATCGCCGGGATCGGCACCGGCGACCGCCTGAGCAAGGAGGAGAACGACGCCTACGGCCTCCCCTTCGAGCCGGCCGCCGAGCGCCGGGCGCGGCTGGGCGCGGTGGCCCGGACCCTGCGGGCCTCGGGGATGCCGGTCTGGCTGGGGGGTGCGGGACCGGCGTCGCTGGCCCTGGCCGCCGAGACCGGGGCGGCCGTGAACGCCTGGCAGGCCGAACCTGCCCGGGTGGCCGAGCTGGCGGCCACGGGGATGGAGGTGACCTGGGGCGGACCGGTCACGACCGGCCCCGGGGAGCCGGCGGCCACCCTGTCGGCCCTGGCCGCAGCGGGGGCCTCCTGGGCCGTCTGCGGCTGGCCCGACTCGCTGGAGGTGGTGGCCGAGGCCGCCGGCGAGGTGCGTCGGCACCACCCGGAGCGTCCCGACCCCGGGGACGGGCGGTAACCTGCGGCATGGAATTCCGCCGGATCAACGGGCTGCCGCCGTACGTCTTCGCCACCATCAACGACCTGAAGGCCCAGGCCCGCCAGGCCGGGCGGGACGTCATCGACATGGGGTTCGGCAACCCCGACCTCCCCTCGCCCGACGTGGCCGTGGAGAAGCTGGCCGAGGCCGCCCACAACCCCCGGAACCACCGCTACTCGGCCAGCCGGGGCATCCCCAAGATCCGCCAGGCCATCGCCGACCTCTACCTGCGCAAGTTCCAGGTCGAGCTCGACCCCGACACCGAGGTGGTGACCACCATCGGCGCCAAGGAGGGCCTCTCGCACCTCATGTGGGTGCTGGTGGGCCCGGGCGACACCGCGCTGGTGCCCTCGCCGTCGTACCCGATCCACATCTACGCACCCCTCTTTGCCGGGGCCGACGTGCGCCACATCCGCCTCGACGGACCCGCCGGCACCGACGCCGGCGCCGAGGCCGAGCCCGGGAAGGCCTTCTTCGACAACCTGGTCGAGGCCTGGGAGTCGGCCTGGCCCAAGCCCCGGGTGGTCATCCTCTCGTTCCCCCACAACCCGACCACCGAGTGCGTCGACCTGGCGTGGATGGCCCGCATCGTGGACTTCGCCAAGGAGCACGACATCGTCCTGGTCCACGACTTCGCCTACGCCGACATCGCCTTCGACGGCTACACCCCGCCCTCCATCCTCCAGGTGCCCGGGGCCAAGGACGTGGCGGTCGAGCTCTACACCCTGACCAAGTCCTTCTCCATGGCCGGGTGGCGGGTCGGCTTCATGGTGGGCAACGCCGAGATCGTCCAGGCCCTCACCAAGCTCAAGAGCTACCTCGACTACGGCACCTTCCAGCCCATCCAGATCGCCGCCATCCTGGCCATGAACGAGGCGCCGGACTACCCCAAGGTCATCAACGAGGCCTACCAGTCCCGTCGGGACGCCCTCTGCGACGGCCTCAACCGGATCGGGTGGGAGGTGACCCCGCCCCGGGGGACCATGTTCGTCTGGGCGCCCATCCCCGAGCCCTACCGGGAGATGGGGTCGCTGGAGTTCGCCAAGTTCCTGGTCCAGGAGGCCGACGTGGCCACCTCGCCCGGTGTGGGCTTCGGCCCCGGCGGGGACGGCCACGTGCGCTTCGCCCTCATCGAGAACGAGCAGCGCACCGGCCAGGCCATCCGCAGCCTGCGCAAGGCCCTCACCCGCCTTCACTGACGGCGCCAGGCCGGCCCGCCCTCCGGGCGGCGCTCAGGTCCGACGGGCCGGCACGACCACCTCGGCGGCCTGGAAGGTGGCCCGCATCCGGGTGGCGTGTGCGGTGAGCAGGGCCCGCCGGGGCAGGCCGAGGGAGCGGAGCTCGTCGGCCATGGGGTGCTCGCCCAGGACCAGGGTGGCCCCGCCCGGCCGTCCCGAGGTGCCCTCGGTGGCCATCTCCCACTCGGTCCGGCGCAGCACGCCGTCCCGGAACGAGTAGCTCGGGGCGGCATGGGCCGGGAGGCGCACCGGCCCGCCGGCGGCCATGGTCAGGGTGAGGACGTGGGCCCCGTCGTCCTCCAGGCGCACGGTGGTGCCCGAGGCGGCCGCCCGGTCGCCGGGGCGGGGCTCGTCGATGTCGATGGTGGTGATCCACTTGGGGAAGCCCCACACGTCCCGGCCGGCCGCGCAGGTGAAGGCCTGGTCGACCGGGAGGCGGTGGATGTAGGCGCCCACCGCACCCCTCCCGAACTCGGCCAGCCGCTGGGCCGCGGAGGGCCGGGCCGGCGCGTCGTGGGGGCGCACCACCACGCTGAGCGCCACCTCGTGGTAGGCGTCGAGGTCGGTGTCGTCGTAGCGGCAGACGGCCAGGGCCACCAGGGCCCGTCCGGGCACCGGCCCGGTGGCCTCCAGGCCGGCCGGGTCGACCAGGCGCTGGGCGGCGGCCCGGGGGACGAGGTACTGCACGGTCCACTGGGCCGCGGCGCGCACCTCGACGGGGAGGGTGATGGTGCGCCCGAGGACCTCGAACGGCCCGGCGGCAGGTCCAGCGGCGTCGGTGGTCACCGGTGCAGTCCACCACACCGCCAGCCGGCCTGCGGCCGGCTCTGGGTGCGCCCGCCTGCGGCCGGCTCTGGGTGCGCCCGGCCTGCGGCCGGCCCAGAGTCGGCGGCGGTGACGGTCCCGGGCGGCGATGGGCGGCGAGGGCTACCGTGTGCCGTGGCCTACTGGGTGATGAAGGCGATCATCGGACCGTGGCTCCACCTCCTGTGGCGGATCCAGGTGGAGGGGCGCACGAACGTCCCCCGCAAGGGCCCGGTCATCCTGGCCGCCAACCACCAGTCGTTCTGCGACTCCTTCTTCCTTCCCCTGGTGGTGCGCCGCCGCCGGGTCACCTATGTGGCCAAGGCCGAGTACTTCGACTCCTGGAAGACGGCCTGGTTCTTCCGGGCGGCCGGCCAGATCCCCATGAACCGCAGCGGGGGCGACGCCTCCCAGCGGGCGCTCGACACCGCCCGGGGGGTGCTGGAGGGCGGGGACATCCTGGCCATCTACCCCGAGGGCACCCGGTCGCCCGACGTGCGCCTCCACCGGGGCAAGACCGGGGTGGCCCGCCTGGCCATCGGATGCGGGGTGCCGATCATCCCGGTCGGCCTGCTGGGCACCCGGGACGTCCAACCCACCGGGTCGATGATCATGCGGCCCCTCCACCGGGTGACGGTCCGCTTCGGCGCCCCGGTCACCTACGAGTTCGACGGGGTCCGCCACACCACCGGTGCCGGCGGCCCGGCCGCCGGGTCGAACGCCGGCGGGCGGGACGAGCCCGGCCAGGACGAGCTGCGCGCCCTGACCGACGCCCTCATGGCCGACATCGCCGCCCTGTCGGGCCAGGAGTACGTCGACGAGTACGCCAGCCGGTCCCGGTCCGGTCGGTGATCGTCATCTGCCGGTAACCGTCCCGAAACACGGCCCGCCTACGGTGGCACCGTGCCCGCCTACCTGATCCGCCTCCAGCTGCCCGACCGGCCCGGTGCCCTGGGGTCGGTGGCCAGCCGCATCGGTGCCGTGGGCGGCGACGTGGTGGCCATCGACATCCTCCAGCGCGACAACGGCGTGGTGGTCGACGAGCTCGGCGTCCACCTCGATGGGAGCCACCTGCTGGGCCTCCTCGAGGCCGAGATCCTGGAGGTCGACGGCGTGGCCATCGAGAGCGTGCGCGCTGTGGACGGCCCCCTGCCCGACCGCGACGCCGAGCTGCTGGACATCGCCACCGAGCTCTTCGTCCAGCGCTCTCCGGCCGACCTGCTGGCCCGCCTGGCCGCCCGGGTGCGCCACAGCCTGGCCGCCGACTTCGCCGCGGTGGTCGACGCCGACACCACCCGGGTCATGGTCGTCGAGGGCGACGCACCCGACGACGACGCCGTGCGGTCGATGGCTCTGTGGGCCGCCGCACCGCTGACCGCGCCGGTCGGGGCCGACGAGACCGGTGCCGGGGCTCCCGACGGGAGCCCGGCCGTGGCCGCCGCCGAGCTGGTGCGGGCCGGCGCCGTGCTGGTGGTGGGCCGGACCGCCCCGGTGCTGCGGCCCCGGGAGCGGCGGTGGATCGCCATCCTGGCCGAGCTGGCCGACCACGGCTGGCGGGAGGTGGCCTGACCGACCTGGTCGGATCCCCCCGGTCAGACGGCCCAGCCGCGGGACCGGTCGACGGCCCGCCGCCAGGCGGCGTGGCCGGCGTCGGCCAGGACTGGATCGAGCGCCGGGCGGAAGGCGGCATCCTCGGACCACCGGGCGGCCAGGTCGTCCAGGCCCGACCAGACCCCCTCGGCCAGGCCGGCCATGGTGGCCGCCCCGAGGGCGGTGGTCTCGACCGACCGTGGGCGCGACACCTCGAGGCGGCTCTGGTCGGCCAGGTGCTGGAGGAGCAGGTCCATCACCGCGGCCCCGCCGTCCACCCGCACCGATGCGGGGGCCACGCCGCTGGCCGCCATGGCGTCCAGGACGTCACGGACCTGGAAGCCCATGGCCTCGATCATGGCCCGGGCCAGCTGGGCCCGGCCCGAGCCCCGGGAGAGGCCGGTGATGGTGCCTCGGGCAGCCGGGTCCCAGTCGGGGCTGCCCAGGCCGGCGAAGGCGGGCACGATGGTCACGCCGTCGCTGGACTCCACCGTGCGGGCCAGTGGCTCGAGGTCGGCCGAGGCGCCGATGATGCCGAGGCCGTCGCGGAGCCACTGGACGCCGGCACCGGCCACGAAGACCGAGCCCTCGACGGCGTAGGCCAGGGAGGTCCGTCCCGGCCGGGGGCCACCATCGGCGCCGATGGCCACGTCGCCCTCGGTTCCGAGGTCCCAGGCGATGGTGGTGATCAGGCCGTCGACCGGCGGCGGACAGGTGCCCCCGGCGTGCAGGAGCACGAAGCTGCCGGTCCCGAAGGTGACCTTGGCCATGCCCTGGTCGAAGCAGGCCTGGCCGAACAGGGCGGCGTGCTGGTCGCCGACGATGGCGCTCACCGGGACGCCGGCCAGGTCGGCCACGGCCGAGCCGGCCACCGTCCCGAAGCGCCCGCAGGAGGGGCGCACCTCGGGGAGGGCCGCGGCCGGGACGCCGAAGAGGTCGCAGAGCTCGTCGGACCACCGGCGCACCACGATGTCGAAGAGGAGGGTGCGCGAGGCGTTGGTGGCGTCGGTGGCGAAGACCCCGCCGTCGGTCCCACCGGTGAGGTTCCACAGCACCCAGGCGTCCACGGTGCCAAGCGCCAGGTCCGGGCCGGCGGCCACCCCGCCCTCCTCCAGGAGCCACCGCATCTTGGTGGCCGAGAAGTAGGGGTCGAGGACGAGGCCGGTGCGCTCGCGCACCAGCGGCTGGTGGCCCTCGGCGGCCAGTCGGGCGCACACCTCGGCGGTGCGGCGGTCCTGCCAGACCAGCGCCCGGTGCAGCGGCTCGCCGGTGCGCCGGTCCCAGGCCACCACCGTCTCGCGCTGGTTGGTGATGCCGATGGCCCGCACCACCTGCTCGGCGCCGAGGCGGCCGGCCACCTCGGCCAGGGTGGCCTGCACGGTGGCCCAGATCTCCGTCGGGTCGTGCTCCACCCAGCCGGGCCGGGGGAAGTGCTGGGTCAGCTCGCGGTAGGCCACGTCGACCACGGCGGCCGCCTCGTCGACCACCAGGGCGCGCACCCCGGTGGTCCCGGCGTCGATGGCGATGGTGACGGGGGAGCGGCGGGCCATGGCCGGGACACTAGCCAGCGCCGGGCGCACGGGTCCCGCCCGGTGGCCTCCTGCCGGCCCGGAGGGGCCTGTCCGGGCCTCCGTGAGGTGCTTGCGGACAGCAACTTCGCGCAAACCTTCGCGAACGGGTCGCGAGCAGGGAATTCGCGCTCTCGAGACGGCCCGGATCGGCTCGGGTTCGTTGACAGGGGTGTAACTACGCTGCTGTAATGAACCCACTATCTCGTACCCCAGGGGAGGGGGTACCACAACATCTTGTGTTCAAGCGGTTCCCGGACCCATCCAGGCAGGCTACGGTGGGAGAAGGCGGCGGCGGTCGGAGCGGGAACGGCGGAGGCGGGGCGACCCGTCCGAGCGGGGTCCGTACGGAGGACTGACGACCGCCCGGCGTGTCCGCACCGGCACAGAGCGTGGAGCCCACCCCAGCAGCAGCACCCACCCACGGCAGCACCGACGCACCCACCAGAGGAAGAGAAGAGAGGACCACGTCATGGCCATCGCCCCGCAGCGAGTCGGGATCGGCATCCGCCGGCACTTCACCACCGCCGACACCCACCCCTACGACGAGATCGTGTGGGAGCGCCGTGACGCCCGGATCACCAACTACCGGGACGGCTCGGTGGCCTTCGAGCAGCTCGGCGTCGAGGTGCCCGAGTCGTGGAGCGTGAACGCCACCAACATCCTCGCCCAGAAGTACTTCCGGGGCACCCCGGGCACCCCCGAGCGGGAGTGGTCGCTGCGCCAGGTGGCCGACCGGGTGGTGGACACGGTGACCTCGTGGGGCATCAAGGACGGCTACTTCGTCGACGACGAGGAGGCCGAGGCCTTCCGGGCCGAGCTGAAGCACCTCATCGTCCACCAGAAGGCCGCCTTCAACTCGCCGGTGTGGTTCAACATCGGCGTGGCCGGCGTGCCCCAGCAGGGCTCGGCCTGCTTCATCCTGGCCGTCGAGGACACCATGGACTCGATCCTCAACTGGTACACCGAGGAGGGCGTGATCTTCAAGGGCGGCTCCGGGGCCGGCGTGAACCTCTCGAAGATCCGCTCGTCGCACGAGCTCCTGAAGGGTGGGGGCACCGCCTCGGGCCCGGTCAGCTTCATGCGCGGCGCCGACGCCTCGGCCGGGACCATCAAGTCGGGCGGCAAGACGCGCCGAGCCGCCAAGATGGTCATCCTCGACGTCGACCACCCCGACGTGGAGGACTTCATCTGGTGCAAGGCCACCGAGGAGCGCAAGGCCCGCGTGCTGCGGGACGCCGGCTTCGACATGGACCTCGACGGCAAGGACGCCATCAGCCTCCAGTACCAGAACGCCAACAACTCGGTCCGGGTGACCGACGAGTTCATGCAGGCCGTCATCGACGGGACCGACTGGAACCTCACCAGCCGGAGCGACGGCTCCACCATCCGGACCGTCCCCGCCCGTGACCTGTTCCGCCAGTTCGCCCAGGCCACCTGGGAGTGCGCCGACCCCGGCCTGCAGTTCGACACCACCATCAACCGGTGGCACACGGCAGCCAACACCGACCGCATCAACGGCTCGAACCCGTGCTCGGAGTACATGCACATCGACAACTCGGCGTGCAACCTGGCCAGCTTCAACCTCATGAAGTACCTGGCCGAGGACGGCACCTTCGACGTCGAGGGCTTCAAGGCCTCCGTCGAGGTCGTCTTCACCGCCCAGGAGATCATCGTGGGCAACGCCGACTACCCGACCGAGATGATCGGCGAGAACTCCCGGCGCTTCCGCCAGCTGGGCATCGGCTACGCCAACATCGGCGCCCTGCTGATGGCCCAGGGCCTCCCCTACGACTCCGACCAGGGTCGGGCGTGGGCCGGCGCCATCACCGCCCTGATGACCGGCCACTCGTACGCCACCTCGGCCCGCACGGCCGCCCGCATGGGCCCCTTCGCCGGCTACCACGAGAACGTGGAGCCGATGAACCGGGTGCTGCGCATGCACCGGGACGCCGTGGCCGGCATCGACGAGGAGCTGGTCCCCACCGAGCTGCTCGAGGCCGCCCAGGAGGCGTGGGACACCGCCGTGGAGCTCGGCGAGCAGCACGGCGTGCGCAACTCGCAGGCCAGCGTGCTGGCCCCGACCGGCACCATCGGCCTCCTCATGGACTGCGACACCACCGGGGTCGAGCCCGACCTGGGCCTGGTGAAGACCAAGAAGCTGGTGGGCGGCGGCACCATGTCGATCGTCAACCAGACGGTGCCCCGGGCGCTGGCCCGCCTGGGCTACTCGCCCGAGCAGGTCGAGGACATCGTCCGCTACATCGACGAGAACAAGTCGATCGTGGGCGCCCCCCACCTGAGCGCCGAGCACCTCCCGGTGTTCGCCTGCTCGATGGGGGACAACACCATCCACTACCTCGGCCACGTCCGCATGATGGGGGCCGTCCAGCCCTTCATCTCGGGTGCCATCTCCAAGACGGTGAACCTGCCCGAGGACGTCACCGTGGAGGACGTGGAGCAGCTCCACATCGACGCCTGGAAGCTGGGCATCAAGGCCGTCGCCATCTACCGCGACAACTGCAAGGTGGCCCAGCCGCTCTCGACCACCAAGAAGGACGGCGAGGAGGACACGGTCGACGGTGGCGAGCCGGCCGGCTCGGACGCCGAGGCCCACGCCCGGGAGCTGACGGCCAAGATCGCCGAGCTCGAGGCGGCGCTGACCCACGAGAAGGGCCGGGCCACCGAGCCCCTGCTGGTCGGTGCGGTGCGCGAGCGCCTGCCCCGTCGGCGGAACTCGTCGACGTTCTCCTTCCGGGTGGCCGACTGCGAGGGCTACGTCACCGTGGGCGAGTACGAGGACGGCCGGCCCGGCGAGGTCTTCATGAAGGTCTCCAAGCAGGGCTCGACCCTGGCCGGGATCATGGACGCCTTCTCGATCTCGGTCAGCCTGGGCCTCCAGCACGGGGTGCCGCTGTCGACCTACGTCCGCAAGTACGCCAACATGCGCTTCGAGCCGGCCGGCATCACCGACGACCCGGACCTCCGGATCGCCACCAGCCTGGTGGACTACATCTTCCGCCGCCTGGCCGTGGACTACCTGCCGGTGGAGGAGCGGGCCGAGCTCGGCATCCTCTCCACCGCCGAGCGGATGCAGCCCACCCTGCCCGGT
>CAXBRB010000094.1:0-9964 GCA_963977795.1 uncultured Acidimicrobiaceae bacterium | reverse complement strand
TTTTTTTTTTAATGATACGGCGACCACCGAGATCTACACTCTTTCCCTACACGACGCTCTTCCGATCTGGGCAGGTCGTGCAGGCGGGCGCCCGGGAGGTGCAGACGGTGGCGCCGAGGTCGAGCAGGGCCTGGCCGAAGGCCCAGCCCTCCCCCGGCGGGACCATGGCGTCCACGGTGGCCTGGGCCTCGGCCGGGGCCAGGCGGCGGCCGGCGGCGGCCCGAGACAGGATCCGCCCGGCGTTGGTGTCCACCACCCCGACGTCGCGCCCGAAGGCGAAGGCCAGGACGGCCCGGGCCGTGTAGGGGCCGACCCCGGGGAGGGCCAGCAGGCCGTCGAGGTCGTCGGGCAGCCGGCCGCCGTGGTCGGCCACCACGGCGGCAGCGGCCCGCTGGAGGTCCCGGGCTCGCCGGTTGTAGCCCATCCCCTCCCAGGCCCGCAGCACGTCACCCAGGGGTGCCGCCGCACAGGCCGCCGGCGAGGGGAAGGCGGCCAGGAACCGGTGGTAGGCGGGGACCACCCGGGCCAGCTGGGTCTGCTGGGCCATGACCTCGGACACCAGGACGGCCCACGGGTCCCGGGTCGCCCGCCATGGCAGGTCGTCCCGCCGGGTGCGGCCGCCGCCCGAGGAACCCCAGGCCGCGATGGCTGCACCCAGGCCGCGCAGCCGGGGGCGGGACGCCGCCGGTGCGGCCGGGCTCACCCCCAGACGTCGTCCCCGTAGGGCCGGCGGCGCTCGGGGGCGAAGTCGCGCTTCCACACCATCACCTTGCGGCGGAAGAAGCAGACCTCCTCGCCCCGCTGGTTGAAGGCCTTGGTCTCCACGGTGACCACGCCGCGGTCGTCACGCGACGACGAGGGGACGGTGTCGATGACCTTGGTCTCGGCGTAGATGGTGTCACCGTGGAAGGTCGGCGCCCGGTGCAGCAGCGACTCGACCTCGAGGTTGGCGATGGCGGCGCCACTGACGTCGGGCACGCTCATGCCCAGCACCAGGGAGTAGACGAGGTTGCCCACCACCACGTTCTTCTTCTGGACCGACTCGTTCTCGGCGAACCACGCATTGGTGTGCAGCGGGTGGTGGTTCATGGTGATCATGCAGAAGAGGTGATCGTCGGCCTCGGTGATGGTCTTGCCCGGCCAGTGCCGGTAGATGTCACCGGGGACGAAGTCCTCGAGGTAGCGGCCGAACGGGCGGTCGTAGGTGGTCATGCCCGATGTGTACCCCGAGCAGGCCGCAGCCGTCCAACCGCCACCAGGGAGGGGCCGGCCGGCTGCCAGGCCGGGGCGGCGGGCCTGCTACTGGGGCGGGGCGGCGGGCCGGGTGGTGAAGGAGAGCTCCCAGTCGGGCTCGGTCTGCCCGTCGACCACCAGGCGCCACGAGAACCGGGAGTCGGTGGGGAGGGGCAGCGGCCCGAGGTTCACCGCCAGGGCGACGTCGACCGGCGAGCCCTCGGGCACGTTGGTGGGCCGACCGGTGCGGAACTCGCCGCGCACCTCGACGGGCTGCTCGCCCTCGGGGGTGGCCACGATGACCGGCTGGCCGTCGGCATCCTCCAGGAAGAGCTCCCAGTGGTGGAGGTCGTCGGCCTCGTGCCACCCCACGTCGAGCTTCATGGCGATGGCCGAGGGCACCGGGTCGGGCCCGGTCATGCTCCATCCCCCGCCCATGATGAACAGCTTCCCGTCGGCCACCTGGGCCGCATCGCACAACATCAGCGTCGCCTTCACGGTGGTCGAGGCTACCGGCTGGCCGCACCGTCGTCCGCACGGCACGCCGCCGAGGCACGGGGCCACCCTGTCCACGCTCGGTACCATGACCGCATGGAGCTGCGCAGCCTGCGGGACGACGTCTACCGGCGGCCGCTGGCCACGGCCCTCGACCGCCTGGGCATCGGCCCCGGCTGGTCGTGCGTCGACGTCGGGGCCGGCGGCGGCGACGTGTCGGTGGCCCTGGCCGAGATCGTCGGCCACGACGGCCGGGTCTACGCCGTCGACAGCGACCCCCAGGCCCGCGACGAGACGGCCCGGGCCGCCGGGGCCCACAGCCAGGTCCTGGCCATCACCCAGGCCGGCGAGGAGCTTCGCCTGCCCGAGCCCGTGGACCTGGCCTTCTGCCGCTTCCTCCTGCTCCACGTGGTGGAGCCGTCCCGGGTGCTGGCCCGCATGGCCGCCGCCGTGCGCCCGGGGGGCTGGGTGGTGGCCCAGGAGCCGATCACCTCGGCCGGCCGGATCGACGGTCTGCCGCTGTCCATGCCCGGGGCCCGCCACCCCGATGTGGGCGCTGTCCTCCCCGCCCTGGTGCGCGACGCCGGGCTGACCATCGTCGATGCCTGGGCCGAGGCGCCGGCCGGCGCCGGGCCCGGGCCGGTGGCCGAGTACCTGGCCGCCCTCACCGAGGTCGACCCCGGGGACGACCCGGTCATCCTGCCGCCCCTGGTCACCGTGGTGGCTCGGCGTCCCGCCGACTGACCGCCCGCAAGCCGACCGCCCCTCGGGAGGGGCCGGGACGCCGGTGCGGCAGGGACCGGCACGCAGGGCGGTCGACCTGTCCGGTGCGACGGACGGGCCGGTAATCTCTCGGCCGTGACCACCGACGCCATCCCCGCCCCCGATCTGCTCGCCGCCACCGACGCCGTGGCCGTCGCCAACGCCGTCGTCAACGCCGGCATCGATGCCATGGCCGCCGCCGGCGGCCCCGACCACGCCCAGGTCCTGGCCTACGACGTGTCGCACGCCGCAGCCGCCGTGCGCACGGCCCAGTCGGTGCTGGCCTACGGCGCCCACGGCGACACCGAGGCCCGCATCGCCTGCGCCTTCGTGGCCGACGCCCTGGCCGACCTGGCCGCACGAACGGTGGGACGGACCGGCGACTGGGGCATCGCCAGCGACTGGCTGGCCCCCGTCGAGGGGTTCGTGGCCACCTACCGGGACCCGGCCTACCTGGCCTCCCTGGCCGAGACCACCGGCGACCGGCACCTCGACCCCGACTTCGAGTTGGTGCAGGAGACCTTCCACAAGTTCGCCGACCAGGTCATCCGGCCCCGGGCCGAGCACATCCACCGGGCCAACACGGACATCCCCGAGGAGATCATCGAGGGGATGGCCGAGATGGGCGGCTTCGGCATGTCGGTGCCCGAGGAGTACGGCGGCTTCGCCGCCGAGGGTGACGCCGACTACCTGAGCATGGTCGTGGCCACCGAGGAGCTGACCTGGGGCTCGCTCGGGGCCGGCGGCTCGCTGATCACCCGTCCCGAGATCCTGACCCGGGCCATCGTGAAGGGCGGGACCGAGGAGCAGAAGCAGCACTGGCTGCCCAAGCTGGCCACCGCCGAGGTCCTCGGGGCCGTGGCCGTGACCGAGCCCGACTTCGGCTCGGACGTGGCCGGGGTGATGCTGCCGGCCACCAAGGTGGACGGCGGATGGATCCTCAACGGTGTCAAGACGTGGTGCACCTTCGCCGCCCGGGCCAACGTGCTCCTCCTGCTGGCCCGCACCGACCCCGACCGCTCGAAGGGACACAAGGGACTGTCCATCTTCCTGGTCGAGAAGCCCCAGGCCGACGGCCACGGGTTCACCTTCGTCCAGGAGCCCGGTGAGGGCGGCCGGCCCGCCGACAGCGCCGGGAAGATGGAGGGCCGGGCCATCGACACCCTCGGCTACCGGGGCATGCACTCCTACGAGGTGGCCCTCGAGAACTGGTTCGTGCCCGACGCCTGCCTGATCGGCGGGGAGGCCGGCCTGGGCCAGGGGTTCTACCTCCAGATGCAGGGCTTCGAGAACGGCCGGCTCCAGACGGCGGCCCGGGCTGTCGGCCTGATGCAGGCCGCCTACGAGGCCGCCCTGGAGTACGCCCAGAACCGGGTGGTCTTCGGGCACCCCATCGCCGAGTACGAGCTCACCAAGATCAAGCTGGCCCGGATGGCCGTCCTGATCCAGGCCAGCCGCCAGTTCTCCTACGAGGTGGCAGGCCTGATGTCGAAGGGCGAGGGCGTCCTCGAGGCCTCGATGATCAAGGCCTACGTCTGCCGGACGGCCGAGTGGGTGACCCGGGAGGCCCTCCAGATCCACGGCGGTATGGGATATGCGGAGGAGTACCCGGTGAGCCGGTACTTCGTCGACGCCCGGGTGCTGTCGATCTTCGAGGGCGCCGACGAGACCCTCTGCCTCAAGGTCATCGCCCGGCGCCTGATGGCCGACCGGTAGGCGGCACGCCGGGCCGGTCCGGCCTCAGTCCGGTCCTGCCTCAGGCCGGCGGGCCGGACCTGCCTCAGGCCGGCGGGCCGGACCCGTCCCGTTCGATCTGCTCGATCAGGTCGCCCGGCGTCAGCTGCTCGCTGAGCAGCCGCCCGAACCGCTCGGGGTCCCCGCCCACGAAGGCCCGGCACAGGGGCATCCCCTCCACGTAGCAGGTGAGGTAGGCCCGCCAGGTGGGGTGGGTGAGGAACTCCACGGCCTTGGCCGCCCGGTCCCGGGAGAGCAGGCCCCACCGGGCCACCTCGTCGATGACGACATCGGGGTCGGCCCCGTCTTCGTGGAGCCGGAAGGCGGCGTTCTGGTGGACCGCATCGAGCGCCTCGTCGGCGTCGGACACGGCGGCCACCACCTCGGCGTCGTACCGGATGCCCAGCGGGTGGAGGTGGGCGGCCACCTCGGCCTCGGGGTGGCGGCCCATGACCACCTCGAGCCCCAGATCGGCCAGGCCTTCGGCCAGCAAGCACTGCGGGGTCCCCACCAGGAAGATCGACTCCTCCCACCACTGGCGGCGCCGGACCAGGCCGACCTCCTTGCGGGTGTGCTCGGTGTGGTGGCCGGGATAGGCCTCGTGGGCCACCAGGTGGGCCAGGCTGGTGGACAGCACCGGGAGGTCAGTGTTGATGGCCACCCGGCTGCGGAGGCCGCCCAGGTAGTAGTTGAAGCCCGACCAGGGCTCGTCGGTCACGAACTCGAACTCGATGTGCTCGCCCTCGGGAAGGCCGAAGAGACGGTGGGTGCGCTCCCGCAGGTCCTCGGCCAGGCTGGCCACGGCCGCCTCGAGGCGGTCGACGGGCACGGCGTGGGACTCCCGCCACGCCACCAGCCGCTCGGCCAGCGGCCCCGAACCGGGCAGCACCTCGTCGAGGCGCCGGTGGGCCGCCACCAGCACCTCGTCGTCCACCCGGACCGGCCGGACGCCATAGCAGGACTCCACCTCGTCGGCGTACGACACCGGCTCCCCGGCCAGCCGGGATGCCGAGGTGTGCATCCCGGCCACCTGGGCGGAGATCCAGTGGCGACGGGCCGGCGCCGCCCCGTCGTCCTCCCGGTCCGTGTCGAGCGGGACCCCGGCGTCCAGGTCGGCCAGCAGGCGTCGGGCGTCGACGGCCAGTCGGTCGGGGGCGATGAGCGGCTCGGCGGCCACGGCGTCGGCCAGGTCGGACGGGCCGTAGTAGGCGTCGACGAAGCCGTCGACGTGGCGGCCCAGCCGGAGGCCGAGCGTCAGGTAGTCGCGGACCGGGCCGGGCCCGAGGGCGATCGTCACCACCGGCTCAGGCCAGGCGCTCGCGCAGGAAGGCCACGGAGCGCTCCCACAGCAGCTCCGCCGCCTCGGCGTCGTAGACCTCGGGCCGGTCGTCGTTGAAGAACGCGTGGTCGACCCCGGGATAGAGGTGGAAGGTGACGTCCTTGCCCAGCCCGGTCAGCGTGGCCTCCAGCTCGGCGGCGGCGGCCGGTGTGAAGAAGCCGTCGCGCTCGGCGGCATGGCCGAGCACCGCCCCGTCCAGGGCGGCGTACTCGGGCTGGGCGTCGGGCCAGGGGATCACGCCGTAGCAGGGGACCACGGCGGCCACGGCGTCGGGCCGCTGGCAGGCCAGCACCAGGGCCAGGCCGCCCCCCATGCAGAAGCCGAGGACGCCGACGTGGTCCCGACCGGTGCGCCGACGGAGCTCGTCCACGGCCCCGCTCAGACTCCGGGCGGCACCGGCCATCTCCAGGGCCATCATCTCCTTGGCGGCATCGTCGGGCTCGGTCAGGGGCACGGTCGTCCCGTCGTAGAGGTCGACGGCCAGGGCCACGAACCCCGCAGCAGCCAGCCGGTCGGTCGTGCGCTCGATGTGGGGGACGAGACCCCACCACTCCTGGATCACGATGACGCCGGGTCGGCCCTCGGCGCCGCCGTCGGGCACGGCCAGGTAGCCGCGGCCGGTGGTTCCGTCACTCGGGAATTCGATGCGCTCACCCATGTCCGGGGACCCTACAGGGGCGGCCGGCCGCCCACTGCGGCATCCGCCGGCCGGCCCGCACCGGCCGGGGCCGACGAACCGGGCCTCCCGGGATCGGCACCCGTCATGCACCGGAATCCGGGGGTGAAAGCCCAGGTCAGAGGGGTGGACGGGGGGGCTGGTCTTGATCGCGGGCACCCACCGGCTACCATTGGTTCGGATATGACTCACGCCGAGCAGTACTCGACGGTCGAGCCAGGTACGTCTCCCACGCAGCGTCGCAGGCCCCGGATGCGGGTCGCCGCCACGCTCGCGGTGGCCTCCGGAATCGGGGCCGCTGCTGTCGCGCTCGCCGGCGCGACGCCTGCCTCCGCCGACCAGATCTCCGATGCCCGGGCCCAGGCCGCGGCCATCTCCGCCAAGATCAGCGCCAACGACGCCCGCATCGCCGCCCTCACCGGGCAGGTGACCGCGGCCGACTACCGGCTGTCGCAGATCCAGTCCCAGATCGACGCCACCCGGGCCCAGATCGCCAAGGACCAGGCCGACGTGGCCCGGAACCAGCGCCAGCTGCGCCACCAGGCCATCGCCGACTACACCAACAGCGGCACGTCGAACACGGCCACCCAGCTGTTCACGTCGAACGTCAACACCAGCGGCATCCGCTCCGAGTACTCGTCGATCGCCTCGGGCAACGTCACGGCCACCATCGCCCGCCTCCACACGGCCCAGAACCAGCTCCAGGCCACCCAGGCGTCGCTCCAGAGCCAGCAGTCCCAGGCCCGGGCCACCCGGGACAGCCTGGCCGCGGCCAAGAGCCAGGCCGCCGCGCTGACCAGCCAGGAGCAGCAGATGCTGGCCGGGGTCAACGCCAACATCGCCACCCTGGTGGCTCAGCAGCAGGCCGCCCAGGCCGCCGCTGCCAAGGCGTCCCAGGCCGCCGCCTTCACCCGCCAGCAGCAGGCCGCCGCCGCCCAGGCCGCCGCCGCCCGCTCGGGACAGGCCACGACCACCGCCTCGGGCCGTGGGAACGGATCCAGCGGGTCCTCCTCGGTGCCCACCACCTCTTACGGGCCGCCGCCGCCCCTGGCCGCCGGCGCCGCCGGTGCCGTGCAGGCAGCCGAGCGGGAGATCGGCGTCCCCTACGTGTGGGCCGGGGCCTCGCCGTCGGGCTTCGACTGCTCGGGTCTGGTGGCGTGGTCCTACGCCCAGGTGGGCATCTCGCTCCCCCACTTCTCGGGCGCCCAATTCGCCAGCACCACCCACATCTCGATGGCCGACATCGCTCCCGGCGACCTCCTCTTCTACGGGCCGGGCGGCTCGGAGCACGTGGCCATGTACGTGGGCGGCGGCTCGATGATCGAGGCGCCCTACACGGGCTCGTTCGTCCACATCACCGGGGTGCGCACCGACGGCCTGGCCGGCATCGGCCGGGTCGGCTGAACCCGCCCGCCGGACCACGTCGCCCCGGGCCGCCCGGGGCCGTGGGGCATACTGAGGTCGCCGGCCGGGCGACCGCCCGCCGGAGCGCCGGAGTGCCCTCGTGAGACCCATCCCTGTCGCGTTCCACGTCTGGTTCCTCGAGATCCACACCTACGGGATCGGGCTGGCCATCACCTTCTGGTTCGGCCTCCGCTACACCGAGCGCCGGCTGCGCCGGGCCGGCTACCGGTGGGAGTGGGTCACCGGGATGTTCGTGTGGATCGTGGTGGCGGCCATCGCCGGGGCCCGCCTCCTCCACGTCCTCTCCCACCTCCCCTACTACCTGGACCACCCGGCCCAGGTGGCGGCCGTCTGGCAGGGCGGGCTCTCGTCGTTCGGCGGGCTCCTGGCCGCCGTGCCGGTGGCCATCGTCAGCGCCCGGCGGCGCTGCCCGGAGCTGCCCACCCTCCGCTTCGGCGACCTCCTGGCCCCCGTCCTCATGGCTTGCTGGGGCATGGGCCGCCTCCTCGGCCCCCAGCTGATGGTCAACGGCGGCGGCCACCCCACCCACCAGTGGTTCGGCATGTACTACGCCGGCAGCCACCCGGACGTGAAGGTCCTCCCCGTGCCCATCTTCCAGGCCCTGGAGGACTTCGCCATCTTCGGCATCCTCCTCCTGGTGGAGCGGTGGCTCGTCTCCCGGGGCCCCGCCCCGTCGCCGGCCGATGCATCAGCGGCGTCCGACGAGATGGGTTCTAACGCAGACGGTGACGACGGTCCCGGGACCGGTCAGCCGCAGGCAGCCGTCCCTGTCCCCCTGCGCCGGCCGCCCGACGGCGTCCTCCTGGGCACCGGCATGGTGCTGTGGGGCATCGAGCGGTCGCTCGACGAGCACCTGTGGCTGGGCGAGGACGGCCACCTCGGATCGCTGCTCGTCCAGGTCGCCGGCATCTCCCTCTCGGTGGCCGGAGCGGTGCTGCTGGCATCACGGCTCGGTGCCGTGCGCCGGTGGCTGGCCGAGGGCCGGTCCGGCCGGGCGGCCGAGGTGGCCCACGACGGGGACCGGGCGTCGCTAGCCGACAGCTGACCGTTCGCCTGCGCCGGCCGCCACGCTTCCGGCCGCCACGCTTCCGACAGGGACGCTGCACGCCGGGAGGGCAGCGTCGGGCGACCAGGTGGCCCGGCTGACCGCCGTGGCCACGGCGACCACGGCGACGGCCACGCCGCCGGCTGCCGGTGCCCCGGCCACCCACAGGACGGCCGCCGAGCCGGCCAGCACGACCACCACGAGGCGCTGGACCCACACCCCGGCGGCGGTGAAGCGCCGGTGGAAGGCCAACAGGTCGGCCGGCCCCTGGGTCCGGGCGGTGAGCAGGACGGCCAGGCCCCTGACCAGGCCGAAACCGCCGCCCACGGCCAGGGCCACCCCGGGCCGGGCCCCGAGAGCGCCCAGGACCACCACCAGGTAGACGGCGGCCGTAGTGATGTAGGTGGCCAGCCCGCAGCCGATCTGCCAGCCGAACCCGGCGCCGTAGACCCAGGGCCGGTAGGCATCGAGCCACCGCTCGTTCACCTGGCGCCCGTGGGTGGGGAGGCGGCGGCCGGCCAGGCCGGTGTCGGACACCAGGGCGACCAGCGTGGCCGCCAGGGCCAGGGCCCCGGTCAGCGCCGGAGACGGACCGGCTGCGCCCACGACGGCTGCACCGAGGGCAGCCACGACTCCGAGGCAGAGGCCGCCGACCAGGGCACCGGCCACGAACCAGGCGGCGGTGGCGCCGTAGCGGTGGCCCTTGGCCCGCTCGCCGAAGGGGGTGATGGTGGAGAGCATCGAGAGCCCACACGGCGACCACGTCGAGCGCACGGCGGCCACCACGGCGACGGCGGCGGTGACGGCGGTCAGGGCGGTGGTGAGGTCGGCAGTGGTCAGGTCGGATATCACCGGTCTCCTCGGGTCTCAGGGGCATCAGTCAGCGGCGTGCGCCGCGGCGGGCCGACGTGGGTTGGTCCGGCCATCAGACCGGGCTCCCCAGGAACGGTGCGTCGAAGGCGAAGATCCCGCCGTCGGCGGCCACCGTCCAGTAGCCACCGGTGGCCCCGTCGCCGGCCAGTCCGACCATGGGGCGGGCCAGGTGCTGGCTCCCCATGGAGCCGGCGAAGGCGGCGTCGCCGAAGGCGAAGATCCCGCCGTCGGCGGCGCACAGCCAATAGCCCTTGCCGGTCGGGGTGGCCGCCATCCCCACGATGGGCTGGTTGAGGGGGAGGCCACCCATGGAGCCGGCGAAGGCGGCGTCGCCGAAGGCGAAGATCCCGCCGTCGGCGGCGCACAGCCAATAGCCCTTGCC
>CAXBRB010000093.1:0-9993 GCA_963977795.1 uncultured Acidimicrobiaceae bacterium | reverse complement strand
AGGCCCTCCCGGGGGTGGGCGGCGGCCACCGAGCCCGGGGCGGCGGCCGCACCGGTCGGGGCGTCGGCCGGGGTCCCGCCCGAGGCGGCCCGGGTGGACTCGTCGTGGCTCAGCCCCAGGGCGTCCAGGGCGGCGAGCAGCTCCTCGATGACCAGACGGCAGTCACCGGCCACGGCCACGTCGGCCCGGCGGATCTTGTTGTGCTCGGCCGGATCGATGTCGACGTGGATGATCTTGGCCTCCGGGGCGAAGGAGGCCAGCTGGCCGGTGACCCGGTCGTCGAAGCGGCTGCCCAGGGCGACTAGGAGATCGGCCTTCTGCATGGCCGTGACCGCCGTGTAGTTCCCGTGCATGCCGGGCATGCCCAGGCACAGCGGGTGGGAGTCGGGGAAGCACCCCCGGGCCATGAGGGTGGTGACCACCGGGATGCCGGTGCGCTCGGCCAGCTCGCGCAGTGCCTCGGCGGCCCGGGCCTTGAGGATCCCGCCGCCGGCGTAGAGGACCGGGCGCTCGGCGGCCAGCAGCAGCTCGGCGGATCGGCGGATCAGCGCCGGGTCGCCCTCGCGCCGGGGGTGGTAGCCGGGGAGGTCGAGGTCCTCGGGGGTGGGCCAGTACCACTCCATGGTCGACTGGGCCACGTCCTTGGGGATGTCGATGAGGACCGGGCCGGGCCGGCCGGTGGTGGCCACGTGGAAGGCCTCGGCCACCACCCGGGGGATGTCGGCGGCGTCGGTGATCAGCCAGTTGTGCTTGGTGATCCCCATGGTGATGCCGGTGATGTCGGACTCCTGGAAGGCGTCGGTGCCGATGGCCGTGGTCGAGACCTGGCCGGTGACGGCCACCAGCGGGGTGGAGTCCATGTAGGCGTCGGCCAGCGGGGTGACGATGTTGGTGGCACCGGGCCCCGAGGTGGCCATGGCCACGCCGGGCCGGCCGGTGACCTGGGCGTAGCCCTGGGCCATGTGGCCGGCACCCTGTTCGTGGCGCACCAGGATGTGGCGGATCGACGAGTCCAGGATGGGGTCGTAGACGGGCAGGATGGCGCCGCCGGGGAGGCCGAACATGACCTCCACCTCCTGCATCTCGAGGCTCTTGATGAGGGCCTGTGCTCCGGTGAGTTCCATCAGGTGCTCCCTTGGTCGGCGGGGGCTCGGCCCCGTCGGGTGGTTCGGTGGGTGGGTGGATCGGTCGGGTCGGGATCCTCCCGCCGATCCAGCGCCGGCGGGCGGACACGAAAACGACCTCCCGTCTGGGAGGTCGCAGGGCGCACGCGGCGGGGTGTGGTCGCGTGCGCTACGAGGCGGATACCAGGGTGGTCGTGCAGGCGGTGCAGGTCATGGTCCCTACAGTGTGGCACGCCCGGTGGGGGCCGACAAGTGCCGGCGGCCGGATGCCTAGGCCTCGGTGACGGCCCCCCGCTCGGCCCCGGTGACCAGACGGGCGAACTTGGCCAGGACGCCGGTGGTGTAGCGGGGCTCGGGGTGCTTCACCTGGGCCCGGCGGCGGTCCAGCTCGGCCTCGTCGACCATCAGGTCGATGGTCCGGGCGGCCACGTCGACCACGATGCGGTCCCCGTCGGCCACCAGGGCGATGGGGCCGCCGTCGACGGCCTCGGGGGCCACATGTCCGATGCAGAAGCCGTGGGTGCCGCCCGAGAAGCGGCCGTCGGTGACCAGGGCGCAGTCGGCCCCCCGGCCCACGCCCTTCATGGCGCCGGTGACGGCCAGCATCTCGCGCATCCCGGGGCCGCCCTTGGGGCCCTCGTAGCGGATGACCACCACCGTGTTGGGCTCGATGCTCCCGGCCAGGATGGCCTCCATGGCCAGGTCCTCGCCGTCGAAGACCCGGGCCGTGCCGTCGAAGGCGAGCGTGTCGATGCCGGCCACCTTGACCACTGCGCCCTTGGGGGCCAGCGAGCCGGTGAGCACGGCGATGCCGCCCTGGGCGTTGATGGGGTCGTCCAGGTGGTGCACGACGTCGCCGTCGGGCGCCGGAGCGGCGTAGGCGGCGAGGTTGTCGGCCATGGTCCGGCCCGAGACGGTCAGGACGTCCCCATGGAGCAGGCCGGCCTCGAGGAGCTGGGCCAGGACCACCGGGACGCCGCCGATCCGGTCGAGGTCCGACATGTGGTACTTCCCGTGGGGCTTGGTGTCGGCCAGGTGGGGCACCCGGGCGGCCACCTTGTTGAAGTCGTCGAGATCGAGCTCGACCCGGGCCTCGTTGGCGATGGCCAGGAGGTGGAGGACGGCGTTGGTCGAGCCGCCCAGGGCGTTCACCACGGCGATGGCGTTCTCGAAGGCCTCCTTGGTCAGGATGTCGCGGGGCCGGATGCCGGCCCGCAGGAGGTCGACCACGGCCCGGCCCGAGGCGATGGCGTAGTCGTCCCGCCGGCGGTCGACGGCTGGGGCCGACGCGCTGCCCAGCAGGGACATGCCGAGGGCCTCGGCCACCGAGGCCATGGTGTTGGCGGTGAACATGCCGGCGCACGAGCCCTCGGTCGGGCAGGCGTTGTGCTCGATGAGGCTGAGCTCCTCGTCGGTCAGGGCGCCCACGGCGTTGGCCCCGACGGCCTCGAACACCGAGGTGATGTCGAGGGCCCGGTCGCGGGCCCGGCCCGGCAGGATCGAGCCGCCGTAGAGGAAGACGCTGGGCAGGTTGAGGCGAGCAGCGGCCATCAACATGCCGGGCAGCGACTTGTCGCAGCCGGCCAGGGTGACCATGCCGTCGAACCGCTCGGCGTGCATCACCGTCTCCACCGAGTCGGCAATGACCTCGCGGCTCACCAGCGAGGCCCGCATGCCCTCGTGGCCCATGGAGATGCCGTCGGACACGGCGATGGTCACGAACTCCAGCGGGAAGCCGCCGGCCTCGCGCACGCCGGCCTTGGCGTCCTGGGCCAGGCGGGCCAGCGGGAGGTTGCACGGGGTGACCTCGTTCCACGAGGAGGCCACGCCGATCTGCGGCTTGTCCCAATCGTCGTCGCCCATGCCGACGGCCCGGAGCATGGCCCGGGCCGGGGCCCGGGTCGGGCCGTCGGTGACCTCGCGGCTCCGGGGCTTCATCCCTTCCAGGGGCTGCTCGGACGGATCACCGGGGTGGGCGGGCGCGGACATGGCTGCATCGTACGGCCTGCGGGCTCGGGGATGCGACGCCTGGCCCCGTGGCGCCAGGCGGCGACTCCGGCCGGACGCGACCGGACCGGGGGCCTGGGCCCCCGGTCCGGTGGTGCTGCGTCAGGTGCGGATCAGGCTGCGCCCGTCGGCACGACCGGAGGCGCCGGGGTGACCGGGGCGATGGAGGTCGCCGCCGCCACGATGGGGGCGTTCAGCCGGATGCCGGCCAGGTCCCCGTAGAAGGTGGCGTCGCCCTCGGTGAAGGACGCCCCCGTCTGGGAGGTCAGCGAGTAGCCCTTGTCGGTCGGGCTCGGCGTGATGGCCGAGATGGGGCCGGCCAGCTTCTGGCCCGACAGCGAGCCGAAGAAGCCGGCGTCGCCGTAGGCGAAGACGCCGCCGTCGGCGCCGACCAGCCAGTAGCCCATGCCGCTGGTGGTGGCGGCGATGCCGACGATCGGGCCGCCGAGGGCGTTGTCCGACGCGGCGCCCTCGAAGGAGGCGTCACCGTAGGCGAAGACGCCGCCGTCGGCGCCCACCAGCGTGTAGCCGTTGCCGGACGCCGTCGGAGCGATGCCCACGATCGGCTTGGCCAGCGGGAGGGTGCTGGCGGCACCCTCGAACATGGCGTCGCCGTAGGTGAAGACGCCGCCGTCGGCTGCCACGAGGGTGTAGCCGAGGCCGTCCGACGTGGCGGCGATGCCGACCACCGGCTTGTTGAGGGTGAGGTTGCCGGCCGAGCCGAAGAAGGTGGCGTCGCCGTAGGCGAAGACGCCGCCGTCCGCAGCCACCAGCCAGTAGCCGCCGCCGCTCGGGGTCACGGCCATGCCGACCACGGGCTTGTTCAGGTGGAGGCCGCCGGCCGAGCCGAAGAAGTTGGCGTCGCCCTGGGTCTGACCGAAGGCGAAGACACCGCCGTCACCGCCGGCCATGTAGGCGGTCGGCGAGAAGTTGTAGGTGTCGGCCTCGCTGGTCGGCGAGGCCAGCGCCGCACCGTTGATGGGGTTCACCGTCACGTGGACCACACCCGAGCCGGCGGGCGCCGTCGTGGTGATCGTGGTGTCGTCGACGATGGTGAAGCTGGCCGGTGCGGTCGTGCCGAAGAGCACGGCGCAGGAGTCCGGCGTGCAGGTGTTGACACCGGTGTCGCCGGCGAGCAGGAAGCCCTGACCGGCGATGGTCACCTGGTCGCCCCCGGCTGCGGGGCCGGAGTTCGGGGACACCTGCGAGACGATCGCCCCGCCGCTGGCCAGGTCGACATAGGTGAAGGCGCTGCCCGGCGAGGTCTGGGACGCCACGTCGGCCGAGTTGGTGACCACCACGTCCGTCGTCGCCTGGACACCGTTGGAGCTGGCACCGGTGATGGCCGTCCCGTCCGGGGTGTCGCAGGTCAGGGCCGTGGAGCTCAGGAGCTGGATGTTGGCGCAGTCGGCGCCGCCCACGGTCACGTTCTTGACGCCGATGAAGTTCTTGCCCACCACCTTGATGGTGGTGCCGCCGGCTGCCGGGCCCACGCTCGGCGAGACGGCGCTCACCACCGGGCCGGGCGGGATGACCGGGGCCGTGGCGATCGTGATCGGCGCGCCGCCGGCACAGGTGCCGGGGAGCGGCGTCGGGAGGATCGAGACCTTGACGGAGATCGTGCCTTCACCGGTGGCCGTCACGGACGTCGACGTGACGCCGGTGGCCGCGGTGAAGACCGGCGAGGTCGCCACCATGTGCAGCGGGATGACGAGGGCGCCCTTGTCGGCAACGGTCCCCCACACCGCCGGGATGGTCACCGTGCCCGAGAACGTCGTCGTGGTGCTGGACGGCGTGGCGCCGGTGGAGCCGAGCGAGGCGGTGAAGGAGATGTCGAGCACCGTCCCGGTGGCCAGGGCGGCGATCGTGGCCGACGTGTTGGTCACCTGGGTGTCCAGGGTGAGGGGCGAGAGCGTGTACGGCGAGCCGGCCACCACAGAGGCGGGGCTGATGGCCGTGTCGATCGTGGCCGGGATGGGCACCTGGATGCCGCTCACCGTGCACGAGGCGGTCAGCGAGGTCGAGGTGGCGCCGGCCGGGGTGGCGGTGGCCACGAGGCCGGCCGCGCCGGCCAGTCCGGAGGCGGCCAGTGCGGTGGCAGCGGTGACGGAGGCCAGGCGGGCCCTCCAGGTCGGTACAGCTCTCATGGACGGTTCTCCTTGACGCTCCGACGGGACGACCTGCGTCCTCCCCTGGTCCTCCCCGCACGCCGGCACCGGGGCACCGGCGCTGCAGGGACCGCCGCACGACTCCCCCGGGGTTCCCGACGGTGCGGCAATCGTCCTGAAACCTAGGGGACGAACCGGGGCACCGCAATCCGGAACGGGCTCCGGCACCGCCTCCTGCCGGCCCGACGCCCCTGCCCCTACAGTCGGGGCGTGGCCACCACCCCCCGCTCCGTGCGCCCGGGCCGCCCGAGGCCCCTCCGGTGAGTCCCCCGCTGCCCGGGGTCTTCGCCCCCGACGACCTCGACGGCCTGTGCGCCCACGTCGACGAGCACGGGTTCGCCATCCTGCGGGGCCTGTTCGACAAGGGCACGCTGGCTGCCGCCGAGCGCGAGCTGGTGGCCGCCCAGGAGGCCCTGGTGGCCGGAGCGCTCGACGCCGGGCACGCCACCGACATCCTGGACGCCCCCGACGCCACCATCGGCGGCCGGCCCTTCGCCCACTACGTGGTCTTCGCCACCCGGGCGTCAGCCCGGGCCGACGCCCTGGTCCACCACCCGGTGCTGGTCGAGGTCAACCGCCGCCTCCTGGGCGACCAGGCGTGGCTGCTCGACTACGAGCAGTTCGGCGTGGTCTACCAGGACGCCCGGCCCGATCCCGGGACGGCCTACTCCCGGATCGGCTGGCACACCGACCACCAGTCCGGCCCGCACCTGTCCATGTGGCCGGCCGTGGCCTTCACCGTCCACTTCGACCCCACCTCGCCGGCCAACGGCTTCCTCCGGGTCCTGGCCGGCAGCCACCGCCACGGGACCGAGGGCATGCCGCCCGGGTTCGAGCGGGTCCCCGGCGAGCTGGCCGTCTACTGCGAGCGCGGCGACGTCCTCCTCCACCACTGCGACCTCTGGCATGCCGCGGCCCGGGCCACCGACGACGGGGAGGGCGCGGTCCGACGCCACCTCCGGGGCAGCTGGCACGGCGGCGACCGCCTGCCCGAGGGGCACGGCACCGACGACTTCGTGAAGAACGCCCGTCGCTGAACGCGTCGGGGCCGGGCCGGCACGTCGGCTGGGTACGATCATCCCGTGGACCTCTACGTGGCCTTCCTGGGCGGACCGCTGGCCGACGATCGGATGGGCGAGGGCCACGAGGTCGTCCTCGTGGTGGCCGCCGACCGGGCCGAGGCCGAGATCCGGGCCGTGGCCAAGTGGAGCGGTGCCGGCCGGGGCCACCTGGACGCCCTCCAACGGGTCGAGCGGGTCGACGGGTTCGCCGTCGGCCTCTCCCCGGCCGCAGCCGGCGACGCCCTCGACGTGGAGACCTACAACTGACGACCGCCCCGGCCCCCATCCCCGAGCGGAACGTGCTCGGCGGCACCCTCCAGCCGTGCGGGACCGACCCGATGACCGGCTTCTACCGCGACGGCTGCTGCTCGACCGGGCCCGAGGACCTCGGGAGCCACACCATCTGTGCGGTGGTGACCGCCGAGTTCCTGGCCCACCAGCGCTCCATCGGGAACGACCTGTCGACGCCCGCCCCCGCCTACCGGTTCCCTGGACTGGTACCCGGGGACCGGTGGTGTGTCACCGCCCGGAACTGGCTCCAGGCGCACCTCGACGGTGCCGCCGCCTTCGTCGTCCTGGCCTCCACCCACGAGCGGGCCCTCGAGATCGTGCCCCTGGAGATCCTCCGGCAGCACGCCGTGGACGTGCCGGAGGGACCGGGCGGCCTGTCGGCCTGAGCAACCCTCCGGCGGCGGCCGCCCCGGGAGGGGCGCCTAGCGGTCGTGGCGGCGGGAGCGGATCATCTGACGTCCGACGATGTCCGCCACCGCCGTGGTGGCCCAGATGATGAGTGTGGCCAGCACATAGGTCGAGATGCCGCGGATGGACAGGCCCGAGACGATCAGCGTGACGATGATCAGGGCGACCACCGTCGAGGCCACGGCGAGCAGGCCGGCCAGGGCGATCGACGGCTCACGGATCAGGATCCGCAAGGCCATGAACTGGACAGCCAGGTGCACCACCCAGAACACCACGGTGGCCACCACCAGGCCGGTGGCCGAGATGTGGAAGCGCGGCAGGGCGGCGGCCGAGATCACGAGGCCCACGGCGATCCCCACCAGGGACGAGCCGACGCGGATGGCCCACCGGGTCAGCACGGTCCCGCCCCGGGACGCTGTCGCACGACGGCAGGTGCTGGCATGGGTCGGGCCGCCTCTCTCTCATCTCGTGGCGATGGTCCGGCGATCCGCACCCTAATCTCCGTCGCCACCGGGGCCGTGGCACAATTGCCGCTGGGGGTGCAGGCTCCCACCTGACCATCGGCTCCCCTCATCCGGAAGGACCACCGTGCGCCGCTCCGCTCTGCTCATCGCCTCGCTCCTCGGCACCGCCGGCCTGCTGGCCGGCTGCAGCTCGTCGAGCTCCTCGTCGACCACCACAACGATGGCCGGCGGCGGCACGACGACCACCACGATGGCCTCGGACGCCTCCCTGGTGGCCACCCTCAAGGCCGACTGCCAGGCCGGTTCAGACGCGCTCGACACCCTGCAGGGACAGGCCGAGACGTGGACGGCATCCACCACCCTGACCACCCTCCAGCAGGAGTCGTCCACGGCGGGCAACGCCCTCGCCCCGTGCGTCACCACCCTCCAGCAGGTCGTGCCCAAGGTCTCCGCCCCGCACCGGGGCCTGGCCCAGGCCTTCCAGCTGGCCATCACCGAGCTCCAGCAGGCGCTGTCCAGCCCGCCGCAGACCGTTGCCGCCGTGCCCACCTGGGCCGCGCAGGTGAAGTTGGCCGGACAGCAGGTCAAGCGCACCAGCCTGGCCATCCAGAAGATCACCGGCTGATCGCCAGCCGCGGCTCGCCGGACTCGGGAGGGCGAACGTGGCCGGTGCTCCTCGCACCCTCGAACCACTCCCCCACTCCGACCTCGCCGTCCTGGAGGCATGGGCAGCCGCCGAGGGCTGGAACCCCGGACGGAGCGATCTCTCCGTGGCGTTCGGTCTCGACCCTGCTGCCTTCGTCGGCATCCGGCGCGATGGGGCCGTCGCGGCATCCATCAGCGCATTCCGTCACTCCGACACCTTCGGCTTCCTCGGCCTCTTCTTCGTGGAGGAGCACCGACGGGGCCACGGGCTCGGGGCCGAGGTGTTCCTCGCCGCTCTCGCCCGCCTCGACGACCGGCTCGCTCCCGGCGCGGTGATCGGCATGGACGGTGTGGTGGCCATGGCGCCGTGGTACGCGGAGCAGGGGTTCGCCCTCTCCCATCAGGACCTCCGGTTCGAGGGGACGCTGCTCGGCGCACGGAGCCCCCGCGTCGTCCCCCTGGACGGTGGACTGCTTGAGGTGGCCCTCCGCTTCGATGCCGACCGGGCCGAGTGGGACCGTCGCCGCTTCCTGACGGCCTGGCTGGCGGCACCAGGCGTGATCTCGGGTGCGGTGGTCGACGGCGGCGACGTGGTGGCCTTCGGCGCGCTCCGGCCGTGCCGCCAGGGGTACAAGGCCGGTCCACTGGTCGCCGTCGGGCCCACGGCCGCTGGTGAGCTCCTGGATGATCTGATCGCCCGGGCCGGCGGGGGGTTCGTCCAGATCGACGTGCCCGAACCGAACGAGGCCGGCTGTGCGCTCCTTCGGGACCGGGGGCTCACTTCGCCCTTCGCCTGCGCCCGCATGTACCGGGGCGGTGTCCCGACGCTGGCGCTCGACCAGGTGTTCGGGGTGACCTCCTTCGAGTTCGGCTGACCACGGTCCGACCCGGCGCCGGGCTGGCGGTCCTGTGCCCCGGTCGGCGGTCCGCTCAGGCGAAGACCGAGGTGCGGCCTCCGAAGACCATCACCCGGTGCTCCAGGTGGAGCCGGACGGCGTTGGCCAGCACCAGGCGCTCGACGTCCTCACCCATGCGGATCAGCGCCTCGAGGTCGGCGTTGCCCACATGGTGCACGCCCTGCTCGATGATCGGACCCTCGTCCAGGCCGGCCGTCACGTAGTGGGCCGTGGCCCCGATGATCTTCACCCCGGCCTCGTGGGCCCGTCGGCGGGGGTTGGCCCCCGGGAAGGCCGGGAGCGTCGAATGGTGGATGTTGATCATCCGGCCGTCGAAGCGCTCCACCAGCCAGGCCGGCAGGACACGCATGTAGCGGGCCAGGACCACCAGGGCGGGGTCCAGCCCGTCGAGGACCCGACCGAGCTCGGACTCCTGCTCCTCCCGGACGTCGCCCACGGGAACGTGGTGGAAGGTGATCCCGGCCGCCTCCACGAGGTCTCGGGCCGCCTCCTTGTCGGACACGACCGCCGTGATGCGGCACGGCAGGTCGCCGGTGGCGGCCCGGGCGACCAGGTCGCTCACGCAGTGGAGGGTCGACGAGCAGCACACCACCACCTCGGCCGGGGGCTCGTCGGGATGCAGAGCGAAGGCGATCCCCCGAGCGTCGACCAGCTCCTGGAGGATCCCGGCGACGCAGGCCGTGTGGCAGGCACCCTCGATGACCAGCCGGCAGCCGAACTCCTCGGTGTAGGGGTCCGAGACTTGCTGCAGATCGATGATGTTGCCGCCGGTGGCGGCTGCGGCGTTGGCGATGGCCACCACCAGGCCCGGCCCGTCAGGCGCCCGGACGGTGGCGACGATCCGGTGCAGGTGGGGGTCGGCGCCGTGCGCGTCGTCCGGGGGCATGGCCGGGAAGTGTAGGAGGACC
>CAXBRB010000092.1:0-10028 GCA_963977795.1 uncultured Acidimicrobiaceae bacterium | reverse complement strand
TCTGGCCCTCCACCTACTGGGGTCTCCCGGTCGCCCGGCTCACCGACGACTGAGCTCCGGCCCCGGACGACCCGCCAGCGCGCTCCTCAGGAGCTGTAGCGGCCGAGCTCGGCCCGGGCCAGCTGGCGGCGGTGCACCTCATCGGGCCCGTCGGCGAAGCGCAGGGTGCGCAGGCCGGCGTACATCCGGGCCAGCGGGAAGTCGTCGGACACCCCGCCGCCGCCGTGGGCCTGGATGGCCCGGTCGACGACCCGGAGCGCCATGTTGGGGGCGACGATCTTGATGGCCGAGATCTCCGTCGCCGCGCCCTTGTGGCCCACCGTGTCCATCAGGTAGGCCGCCTTGAGGGTGAGGAGGCGGGCCTGCTCGATCTCCACCCGGGAGTCGGCGATCCACTCCCGGATGACCCCCTGATCGGCCAGGGGGCGCCCGAAGGCGACCCGGCTGGTCACCCGCCGGCACATCAGCTCGAGGGCGCGCTCGGCCACGCCGATGCAGCGCATGCAGTGGTGGATCCGACCCGGGCCGAGGCGGGCCTGGGCGATGGCGAAGCCCATGCCCTCACCGCCGATGATGTTGGAGGCCGGGACCCGGACGTCCTCGAAGCGGAGCTCGCAGTGGCCCTCGCGGTCGGTGTAGCCGAACACGGGGAGATTCCGGACGATCGTGAGGCCCGGCGTGCCCCGGGGCACGAGCACCATGGACTGCTGGAGGTGGCGCGAGGCCTCCGGGTCGGTCTTGCCCATGACGATGAAGACCTGGCAGCGCTCCGAAGCGGCCCCGGAGATCCACCACTTGCGCCCGTTGAGGACGTACTCGTCGCCGTCCCGGACGATGGACAGCTGGATGTTGGTGGCGTCCGACGAGGCGACGTCGGGCTCGGTCATGGCGAAGGCCGAACGGATCCGCCCTTCGAGGAGGGGGACCAGCCACTCCTCCTTCTGCTCGTCGGAGCCGAAGAGGGCCAGCACCTCCATGTTGCCGGTGTCGGGTGCCGAGCAGTTCATGGCCTCCGATGCCAGGTGGCTGGTGCCGGCCAGCTCGGCGATGTAGGCGTAGTCGAGGTTGGGCACCGGGTCGGGGGTCCACGGGGTCACATGGGGCATGAAGAGGTTCCACAAGCCACGGCGGCGGGCCTCGGCCTTGAGGTCCTCGATGACCTGGGGATGGCCGTGGGGGTCGCCCAGGGCCTCCATCTGCGCTTCGTAGACGGCTTCAGCGGGGAGGACCGTGCTCTCGATGAACTCGGCGACCTGCTGGCGGAGCTCCACTCCTCGGGGGCTGGCTTCGAAGCTCACGTCGTCCTCCTGGTGCACTCGGTCGGGCGGCGGTCGGTTCGTTCCGGCTGCACCCGGGCACGCAGCGGCGCGCCGCTCCTGACAGTAGCCAAGGGCCGGGTGGTCCACGGGCGCCCCATCCCGGTCCGCCGTCCCGGTGCCGGGCGGCGTGCGGGGGTGCTCCCTACGAGTCCAAGGTCCCGACTTGACCTTGCGATGTCAAGTTGCACGATGCGCCTCCGATGCGGTGGGGGCGCCTGCGACCTGGCGGGCGCCACCAAAAAAGGAGGCCTCATGCGCATCTCACCGAGCAAGAAGCTCGTCGCCCTCGGGTTGATCATCGTCCTGACCCTGGCCGGGAGCGGCGTGGCCCTGGCGTGGTTCGTCTCGGGAGGGTCCGGGAGCGGCACGGCCACGGTGGGCGCGCCGGGGGCCGCCGACTTCACCATCGTGGGGCACGCCCCGCAGAGCTCCCTCTACCCGGGGGGCGATCCCCAGTCGTTCGTCTTCGACGCCCACAACACCGGGGCCGCCAGCGAGCACGTCGGCACCGTGGCCATCGGCGTGGCCGCCGCCCCGGTGACCGGATACGCGCTGGAGGCGGGGACGCCGATCCCCGGCTGCCTGGCCCGGTGGTTCACGGTCACCCCGGACGTCGTCGTCGACGCCACCGTCGCCGCTGGCGCCTGGGACGACGGCATCGCCGGCGCCTCCATCGCCCTGACCGAGAGCGGGTCCGACCAGACCGCCTGTGCCGGCCACGCCGTGGACCTGACCTTCACCACCGGACTGGGCTGACCGGCGACCGGCCCGTACCGGCATCCGAGGAGACCGCCGATCGCCGGACCGGGCCGTGCCGGCCGGGTGGACGTGAGGTGATGAGAGGAGGTGCACCGAGGTGAGGGAGCGAGGACCCCGCCAACGGCCCGACCGTACCGCCGCCCGGCGGCGGTCGGCCCGGTCGGCTGCTATCGCTGCGGTGGCGGTCGTCGCTGCGCTGGTGGCGGTCGCACCGGACGCCTGGGCCTACCTCCGCGGCAGCGGCGGCGGGGTCCTCGCCGTCCCGGTCGCCCACCTGGAGGCACCCGGCGCCCCCACGGCCACCGCCGCCGCTGCCGGAGCGGTCGAGGTGGCCTGGGTGCCGGCCAGCGCGCCGGTGGCCGGCGACGTGCGCTCGTGGGTGACCCGCACCGACACCGTGTCCGGCGCCACTGCGTGGGCCTGCGGCTCCCCCGCCGCTCCGCTGGGCGCTTCCGTGGCGTCCTGCACCGACACCACGGTCCCCCAGGGGACATACACCTATGTCGTCACCGTCCGCTTCCGGACCTGGCAGACCACCGGGCCTCCCAGTGCTCCGGTCACCGTGGCCCCGTGGACCACCACGTCGCTGACAACAACGGCGCCCACCGTCTCCTACGGCGATGAGAGCTCAGCGACCTGGTCGGCGTCGGTGGCCACCTCCGACGGATCGCCGGCGACGGGGACGGTCACCGTGGCCAGCGGCGGGCTCATCATCTGCACGATCCTCCTGCCCGACACCGGGTGCACGGCCGATGACCCGACGGCTCTCGGCGCGTCCGCCGACCCGCAGGCCGTCGTTGCCACCTACAGCGGGGATCCCGTGCATCCCGGATCGACATCGGGTGCTGTCGGATGGACTGTGACGCCTGACTCCACCATGGCAACGGTGAGCGTGTCGCCAACGGCGGTGACGTACGGGTACGAGCAGCTCGTCGTCGTCACGGTCACAGTCACCACGGGCCACGGTGAGGATCTACCGATCGGCGGTGAAGTTCTGAATGTTCAGATCGGATCTTTGGATCTTTCGGCAAGACTCTCACTTGGGGGTGGCGGAGCTTCTGGAGCCTGTTACCTCCAGTATCGAGACCTCACCGCCAACCCCATCCCCTACGCCGTCACCACCACCTACGCCGGCGATATCGACCTCCTCCCGTCAGCCACGGCCACCGCTCCGGTCGGCCTGACCGTCAACGCCCCGCCGTCGGTGACCACGGCCACGCTCCCGGCTGGCCACCGGAACCAGGCCTACTCGACCACCTTGGCGGCGTCCGACGGCACGGCCCCGCTCACCTGGTCCCTGGCATCAGGAGCCCTCCCCACCGGCCTGGCCCTCACTGCCTCCACCGGTCGGATCAGCGGCACCGTCGGCGGCACGGCGACGTCCAAGACGCTGACCTTCCGGGTCACCGACGCCTCGGGGGCGTCCGCCACCCGGACGCTCACGCTGACGATCAGCTGATCGGGCCAGGCAGTGATCGAAGGCCAGGGTCGAGGGCGGGGCCCAGGGCCGCCAGAAGCGGCGTCAGCCCGGCCGGCGCACGTGGACCAGCCGATACCGCACCGGCACGCCGTCGCGCTGGTAGGCGTCCACCTCACGTTCGGCCACCCACGTCCAGCCGGCCAGCGCCTCGGCCACCATGTCGGGCGTCCAGCGGAAGGTGGTGATGGCCGCACCGTGTCCGGCCGGCGTCACCGTCACGGCCTCCCCCTGGGCCCCGGGCCCGTCGAGGAGCGGCTCGTAGGTGACGATGAGGCGGCCTCCCGGCCGGACGAGCCGCTCCATCCCGGCGAGGACGTCGGGCAGGTCGGGGACGAACTCCAGGCCCCCGACGGCCGTCACCAGATCGAAGCGCTGGTCCCAGGTGCCCACCACGGCTGTCACGTCGCCGACCACCACCTCGGTGCCGGCCACGGCGGACCGGGCCGCTGCGGCCATGGCCGGCGAGACGTCGACGCCCATCAGCCGGGCGCCAGGGAAGACCTGCCGCAGCGCAGCCAGCGTGTGTCCCGTCCCGCAGGCCAGATCCAGCACGGACGCCGGCGCCGGGATGCCGGCCAGCTCGCCCCTCAGGGCGTCGTTGGCCACCCAGCCCACGGCGGCCGCCTCTTCGTCATAGACGGAGGCCAGACCGTCGAAGTAGGCCTTCGTGCCTGCCACGGGGCCGATCACGTCCGAAGGGGCCCGGACGCGACCGATGGCCAGGTCGAGAGGGGTGGACCTCCCGGCTGGCCATCACTGGAGCGGACGACGGGATTCGAACCCGCGACCCCAACCTTGGCAAGGTTGTGCTCTACCAACTGAGCCACGTCCGCGTAGGCCTCCCACCCTAGCAGTTGGCTGCTCCCCGACGGAAGGCCGGGACGGCCCGGCGACGGCACCGCAGCCGACCCTGCTCGTCGGGACGAGCTGCCTCGTGCGTCACGCCGGCAGATCAGCGTGCCACCAGGGCACCGGGCGCCCCTGGCGGTCGGCGGCGGCCACCAGCTCGTCCAGCGAGGACCCCAGGGCCTCCGGAAGGTCGGCGATGTCGGGCACCAGGTCCCAGCAGCCGAGCAGGCCCACGTGGACCGTGTCCCGGTAGGTGAAGACCGTCACGTTGAGGCCCACCCCCTCGGCGATGGGCCCGATCGGGTGCAACGAGACCAGCCGGGCACCGGCCAGGTAGAGGGGCACGTCGGGCCCGGGCACGTTGGAGACCACCACGTTGCACGGCGGCCGGATGTGGTCGAACAGCCGCAGGCCCGTCACCAGACGGGAGAGTTGGGAGGCCAGCCCGGGAGCCACAGCATCGGCCCAGGCCGCCAGCACCTGGCCCCCGCCCGTGCGGGCCTGCTCCTTGGCCGCCGCCGCACCCTGGCGGATGCGGCCGAGCCGGGCCGCCGGATCGACGACGCCGGTGGCCAGCGAGACCAGGCTGCCGGCCACCCGGTTGCCCAGCGCCCCGGCGTCCTCCTCGGACCGGACCGAGACCGGGACCATGGCCACCAGCGACGACTCGGGCTCCTCGCCCCGGCCGGCCAGGAAGGACCGGAGCCCGCCGGCCACCACCGCCAGCACGACATCGTTGACCGTCCCGCCCAGGACCTCGCCCACCCGCCGGATGTCGGCGAGGGGCAGATCGACCGTGGCCACCCGCCGACGGCCGCCGATGGCCCGGTTGAGGGACGTCGCCGGCGCGTCGAAGGGCGACGGCACCATCGTGGCTGGCCGCTCCCGCCCCCGTTCACCCAGGGCCAGGGCGGCCTGGACGGTGCGGGCCAGCGAGCGGCCCACCGCCTCGAACTGCCCCGGCAGGGCGCCGAGCGCCTCGCGCAGCTGGTCGACCTCGCCGGGAAGCGGCGGCGGCTCCCACCCTGCGGTCCCCGTCTCACCAGAATCGCCGGGGTCGGTGGCGCCGCCGTCGCCGGCCGGCGCCTCCCGACGCCGCTGGGGCGGGCGGTCGGCCCCGAAGAGCGGGCGGGGGGTCGGATCCGGGCTGAGGTCCACGAAGGCGGCCAGCACCTCGGTCCCGGCCATCCCGTCGACGATGGCGTGGTGGACCTTGGCCACCACCGCGAGGTGCCCGTGGGCGAGGCCCTCGACCACATGGAACTCCCACAGGGGTCGGGTGCGGTCCAACGGGCGGGACGCCAGGTCGGCCACCAGGGCGTCGAGCTCGCCACGGCCGCCCGGAGTGGGGAGGCTGTGGCGGCGCACGTGGACGTCGAGGTCGAAGTCGGGGTCGTCGACGAGGACGGGGTGCTGGAGTCCGAGCGCCACGTCGACGAGCCGCTGGCGGAACGGCGGGACGGCCGGGACCCGGTCGGCCACCAGCCGCCGGATCTTCCGGAAGGTCAGACCGCCGGGCACGTCGGCCGGATCGAGCACCAGGACGCCCATCACATGGAGGTGCGTCGTGGGTGACTCCAGGGCCAGGAAGGCGCTGTCGAGGCCGGTGAGCCGGAGCATGCCTAGCGCCCCGTGGACCCGAAGCCGCCGAGGCCCCGCTCGCTGTCGGGCAGGTGGTCGACGGCGGTGAACCGGGCCTCAGCCACCTGCTGGATCACCAGCTGGGCGATCCGGTCACCCCGGCGCACCTCGTAGGGGGTGGTCGGATCGGTGTTGATCAGCAGGACGGCCAGCTCGTCCCGGTAGCCCGCGTCGATCAGTCCCGGGGTGTTGAGGCAGGTCACCCCGTGCCGGAGGGCGAGACCGCTCCGGGGCTGCACGAAGCCGGCGTAGCCCGGCGGGATGGCCAGGGCGATCCCAGTGGGCACGGCAGCCCGGCCGCCGCCGGGGGCGAGCACCACATCGGTCCGGGCCACCAGGTCGGCGCCGGCGTCCCCCTCGGTGGCATACGACGGCAGGGGGAGGTCGGGGTCGAGACGGCGCACCGGCACCGGGAGCCCGTCCGGGGTCGCCAGGGCGCGCCCCCTCCCCCCGTCACCCGGCCCCTCGTCCTCTCGCCCCACGTTCGCTCCGAGCGCTGCGCTCACCGGGCCGTCCGTGCCATCACCGGTGACGCTACCGGCGATGCAGGGTCCGCGCCGACACCGGGCGGGTGCTCCGGCAGCCGCCCACCTTGGAGGGCGCCGTCCCGACCCGGTAGCGTGCCGGTCGTGCTGGTGTGGATGGACCTGGAGATGACGGGACTCGACCCCGGACGCCACGTGATCGTGGAGATCGCCACCCTGGTGACCGACGACGACCTCGTCGTCGTGGCCGAGGGTCCCGATCTGGTGGTCCGCCCCACCGACGCCGAGCTGGCCGAGATGGACGCCGTGGTGCGCAAGATGCACACCTCGAGCGGCCTCCTGGCGGCCATGGCCGACGGGGTCACCCTGGCCGAGGCCGGTGCGGCCACCTTGGACTTCATCCGCACCCATGTGCCCGAGCCCCGCACGGTGCCGCTGGCCGGGAACTCCATCGGCACCGACCGGCGGTTCCTGGCCGCCTACCTCCCCGAGATCGAGGCGCACCTCCACTACCGGAACGTGGACGTCTCGACCGTGAAGGAGCTGGCCCGTCGGTGGTATCCCGAGGCGGTGGCAGCGGCGCCGACCAAGTCCGGCGGGCACCGGGCCATGGACGACATCCGGGAGTCGGTGGCCGAGCTGGCCTACTACCGCACGGCGGTGTTCCGCGACGCTTCCGCCGCCTCCTAGCCCCCGCCGATAGCCGCTCCCGAACGCCGCACCCGCCCACCGCCCCCGAACGCCGCACCGAACCCCCGAGCCCCCCATCGGGCACCCACACCGAGAGCGAGGAACCATGGCCGACACCCAGCCCAGCGCCGAGATCCCCACCCGCGAGGAGGTCCTGGCCACCCTGACCGCCCCGGGGGCCATGTTCGCCATGGAGGAGCGCACCATCCGGGGCATCCCCACCCGGGTGTACGCCTCGGCGCCGGCCGACCTGCGCGCCGTCCTCGAGCTGTCAGGCCTCCACGGAGACAAGGACTTTCTCGTCTACGAGGACGAGCGGTGGACGTTCACCGAGCACCTCCGGGCCGCCGCCGCAGTGGCCCACACCCTGATCGACCGCTTCGGCGTCCAGCCCGGGGACCGGGTGGCCATCGCCATGCGCAACCTGCCCGAGTGGATCATCGCCTTCTGGGCGGCGGTGGCCGCAGGGGCCATCGTGGTGCCGCTGAACGCCTGGTGGGTGGGCGAGGAGCTGGCCTACGGCCTCGACGACTCGGGGACCACGGTCGTCTTCGTGGACGAAGAGCGCCGGGACCGGATCGCCCCGCACCTGGCCGCCATCCCCGGCCTGACAGCAATGGTGGTGACCAGCGAGGAGGCCGACCCGGCCGGGGGGCGGCGCGTGCCTGCCGGGGGCCAGCTGGACCGGGGCGACCTCGGGCCGCTGCCGCTCGTCCCCTTCGCCGAGGTGCTCGGGACCCCGGACGGGGACATCGCCCTCCCCGAGGTCACCGTGGACCCCGACGCCGACGCCACCATCTTCTACACGTCGGGCACCACCGGCCGGCCCAAGGGGGCGGTGGGCACCCACCGCAACGCCGTGACCAACCTGATGAACCTCTTCTTCGTCTCGACCTCGGGCTCCATGCGGCGCACCCCCGAGCAGCAGGCGGCCTCTGCGGGCGGGCAGAACTGCAACCTCCTCTCGGTGCCCCTCTTCCACGCCACGGGCTGCCTGGCCATCCTGGTGGCCAACACGGCCTCGGGCGGGAAGCTGGTGATGATGCACCACTTCGACCCGGCCCGGGGCCTCGAGCTCATCGAGCGGGAGCGCATCACCATGTTCGGCGGGGTGCCGGCCATGGTGATGCAGATCCTGGACTGCCCCGACTTCCCCCTCCGGGACACCTCGTCGGTCCAGACCGTGTCCTACGGCGGCGCCCCGGCCCCGCCCGACCTGGTGCGGCGCATCAAGGAGCACTTCCCCACCGGCGCCCCCTCCAACGGCTACGGCCTCACCGAGACCTCGGCCATGACCACCATGAACGCCGGGGACGACTACGTCCGCAAGCCCACCAGCGTGGGGCCGCCGGCCCCGGTGGTGGATGTCGCCGTGGTGCCCGAGGACTGGGACGGCGACGAGCCGCCTGCGCTGCCCGCCGATCCCGACCGCATCGGCGAGCTCTGGATCAAGGGGCCCAACGTCGTGCGGGGCTACTGGAACAAGCCGGAGGCCACGGCGGCCACCTTCACCAACGGATGGCTCCACTCGGGCGACGTGGCCCGCATCGACGAGGAGGGCTTCGTCCACATCGTCGACCGGGCCAAGGACATGATCATCCGGGGCGGTGAGAACGTCTACTGCGTGGAGGTCGAGGCCGCCCTCCACGCCCACCCGGCCGTGGCCGACTGTGCAGTCATCGGCGTGCCCCACCCCGTCCTGGGCGAGGAGGTCGGTGCCGTCATCGTCCTGCGGCCGGGCCACGAGGTCGAGGGCGAGGAGCTGGGCCGCCACGTGCGCGAGCACCTGGCCGGGTTCAACGTGCCCACCCGCTGGTGGTTCCGGTCCGAGGAGCTCCCCCGGAACCCGGCCGGCAAGATCCTGAAGCGGGAGCTGCGCACCGAGCTCATCGGCGACGCCCCGGCCATCTGAGCCCCTCCGGCCGGCCGGCGACCCCGGACGCCCCGGACAGCCGGCACCGCCGGCAGCGGATCAGGCCGGGTCGCTCAGTCGGGCCCGGGCCTCGGCGCAGTCCCGGTCCATCTGGGCCACCAGGGCCTCGACGGAGTCGAAGGCGGCCTCGTCGCGCAGCCGGTGGGTGAAAGCGAGGCGGGCCGGCTCGCCGTAGAGGTCGCCGGTGAAGTCGAGGAGGTGGGCCTCCACCAGGAGCATCCCGTCGGGGCCGTAGAAGGTCGGCCGACGGCCCACCGAGATGGCCGCCATCCACCGGGTGCCGTCCGGCCGCTCATACCACCCGGCGTAGATGCCCGGGCAGGGCAGGCAGATCTCCCCGGGCACGTCGATGTTGGCCGTGGGGTAGCCGAGCTCGGAGCCGCCGCGCCGGTCGCCCGTGACCACCGGGCCACGCACCTGGTGCGGGCGGCCCAGGAGCTCGGCGGCCTCGGCCACCCGGCCCGATGCCACCAGGTCGCGGATCCGGGTCGACGAGACCGGGAGGGCCCCCGGCCCGTCCCCGTCCTCCGAGGAGAGCGGGACCCCGTCGACGGCGAAGCCGGCGTCGGCCCCCATCTCGGTGAGCAGGGCCACGTTGCCCTTGCGTCCGTGGCCGAAGTGGAAGTCCTCCCCCACCACCACCAGGCGCGCCCCGAGGCCGACCACCAGCTCGCCGGTCACGAAGTCCTCGGCTGTCTCGTTGGCCCGCTCCTCGTCGAAGCGGATCACCACGGTCCGGTCCACCCCGGCCGAGGCCAGCAGCTCGAGCTTCTGGTCGAGGTCGCACAGGAGCGCCGGCGCCGAGTCCGGGCGGACCACCGAGGCGGGGTGGCGGTCGAAGGTCACCACCACGGTGGACAGGCCGTCGGCCT
>CAXBRB010000091.1:0-10042 GCA_963977795.1 uncultured Acidimicrobiaceae bacterium | reverse complement strand
CCGGGCCACGCTCTTGTTGACCATGCCCGCCTTGCCGAACAGCGGGATGAGGAAGGGGAGCGGTGCCACCAGGTGGGCATGTGGCGCAGGGCCCGGGCCTGGTCGACCTTCTCGTGGCGCTTGCCGATGCGCACCCCGCCGGTGAGGTCGTAGAGCCACAGGGCGGTCCGGTAGACCCGGGCCACGCTCTTGTTGACCATGCCCGCCTTGCCGAACAGCGGGATGAGGAAGGGGAGCGGTGCCACCAGGTGGGGGGCGTTGTTGAGCAGTCGCTGGCGCTCGTGGAGGTTCTCGTAGACCAGGCGGTACTCGCCCTGCTGGAGGTAGCGCAGGCCGCCATGGATCAGCTTGGACGACTTGGACGAGGTGCCCGAGGCGAAGTCGTCCTTCTCCACCAGGGCCGTCCTCAGGCCGCGGCTGGCGGCGTCGAGGGCCACGCCGGCCCCGGTGATGCCACCGCCGATGACCAGGACGTCGAACTGCTCCGCCGCCAAGCGGTCGATGGCGTCGGCACGGGTGAAGGTGCGGGGGCGGCCGTCAGGGGCCGCAGCGCGGGCGGACATGGGAGAAGCCTGCCACACGACGCTCCCCTCGGTCCCCGGCACCCCGGGGTCAGCGGCCCCGGAACCGGCACCCCGGGGTCAGCGGCCCCGGAACCGGCACCCCGGGGTCAGCGGCCCCGGAACCGCGGCGGCCGCCGCTCCAGGGAGGCGGCGATCCCCTCGCCGAAGTCCTCGCTGTCCATGAGACGCACCTGCTGCTCGCGCTCGTGGGCCACGGCGGCTCCGAAGCGGGCCACCAGGTCGCCCCGGAGGGTGGCCCGGACGGCGGCCACGGCCAGCGGCGCCGCTGCCGCCAGCTCGGCGGCCAGGGCGTGGGCCTCGGCGCGGGGGTCCTCGCCCAGGCGATCGCACAGGCCGATGGCCTGGGCCTCCTCGCCGCCGATGCGGCGGCCCGTGGTCAGCAGGTCCAGCGCCCGCTGGCTCCCCACCACGGCCGGCAGGGTCACCGAGAGCCCGAATCCCTGGTGGAAGCCGAGACGGGTGAAGTTGGCGCTGAAGCGGCTCGTCGGGGCGGCGGTCCGGAAGTCGCAGGCCACGGCCAGGCCCAGCCCGCCCCCGATGGCGGCGCCCTGGACGGCGGCCACCAGCGGGACCGGGGCGGCCACCAGGGCCGTGGCGTGCCCGTACAGGTCGGTCAGGGCCTCCGGGGTGGGTCGGCCGGCCGATCCGAAGTCGAGGCCGGCGCAGAAGTGGCGTCCCTCGGAGCAGATCACGGCGGCCCGGGCGCCCTCCCCGGCGGCCCGGTCCACGGCGGCGACCAGGTCGCCGAGGAGGGTGACGTCGAAGTAGTTGGCCGGCGGCCGGTGGATCTCGATCTCGGCCACGTCTCCCACCGCCCGGACGGTGACGTCCCCGTGCTGCTCCATCTCCACGGCGGTCCGTTCCTCTGCGCTCACCGGTCGTCCTGCCCGTCGGCTCCGGCGGCGGCGGTCGGGCCCAGTCCACCGGTGCGGGCCACCTCGGCGGCCACCTCGTCGGTGTGCTGGCCCGGCAGGGCGGCAGGCAGCCGGACCACCGGCCCGTCCGATGCGCTGAAGCGGACCGGCTGGGGGACGACCCGGTAGGTGCCGGCCAGCGGGTGCTCGGCTGTGGGCAGATCGGCCACCAGGTCCTCCAGGGTGGGCACGGCGCTGGCCGGGATGTCCGAGCGCTCGCAGAACTCCAGCCACTCGGCCGTGGTGCGCCCGACCAGGAGCTCGGCCACCAGGGCGTAGAGGTCCTCGATGTGCTCGAGCCGGGAGCGGGCCGTGGCGATCCGGGGGTCGTCGGCCAGCTCGGGCCGCCCGGCCTCGGTGAACAGGTCGACGAAGTTCTGGCGGGTGTAGGCCAGCACCATGATCCAGCCGTCGGCCGTGCGCTGGGGGTTCCGGTTGGGCTCGAGCACGCGGGGGTAGCCCGGCGGGCCCTGGGGCGGCACGGCGGTGGCGGCCCCGGCGTGCTCGACCAGGGTGAAGGCGGTCACGGCGTCGATCATCGGCACCTCCACCCGCTGACCCTCCCCGGTCCGGGCGCGGTGGAGGAGGGCGGCCAGGATGGCGTAGGCGATGGTCAGGCCGCTGACCTTGTCGGCCACCAGGGTGGGGATCAGGCGGGGAGGGTCGCCGTGGCGGGCGAAGGTGTCGGCCAGGCCGGCTCCGGCCTGGATGACGTCGTCGTAGGCGGGGGCGTCGGCCCGGGAGCCGTCGGACGGGTAGCCCTGGGCCTGGCAGTAGACGATGTCGGGGCGGACGGCCCGCACGTCGTCGTAGGTCAGGCCGAGCCGCTCCAGGGTGGCCGGACGGAGGTTGGTGACCACCACGTCGGCCGTGGCGGCGATGTCCAGGACGGCCTGGCGGCCGGCCGGGTCCTTCAGGTCGTGGACGACGTTGCGCTTGTTGCGCAGCAGGGTGAGGGCGAGACCCGACAGGCCGGGGACGGGTCCGGGGGTCATGACCCGGGCCAGGGTCCCCCGGGGGTCTTCGACGGTGATCACGTCGGCGCCGAGGTCGCCGAAGATCTGCGTGGCCAGCGGGCCCATGATGACGCTGGTGATGTCGAGGACCCGGATCCCCGCCAGGGGGCCGGCGGCGGTGTCGGGCACGGCCCTCCCTTCGGCCGGCCCGGTGCCGGCGCCCGGTCATCGTACCGACCCCCGGTCCGCTCCTCGGGGCCGGCGTGGGAGGTGGGGCCCGGTGGCCGGCAGGGTTCCCGGCACGGTGGCCGGCAAGGTCGTGCCGCCACCGTGGGGTGGCCGCCCCTCGAGGCGGTCCGGTGGCCGATCGGGCGCCGGTGGCACACCGGGCCCGTCCCGGTGCTGAGACGAGGAGGACGGCACATGTCCAGTGCCACGACGACGACCATCGTGGGGAACCTGACCCGGGACCCCGAGATCCGCTACACCCGGGACGGCCAGGCCACGGCCACCCTGGGGATCGCCGCCAACCGGCGGTGGCAGAACCGGGAGACCAACGAGTGGGAGGAGTCGACCTCCTTCTTCGACGTCGTCACCTGGCGGGACCTGGCGGAGAACGTGGCCCTCAGCCTCACCAAGGGCACCCGGGTCATCGTCACCGGCCGCCTCGAGCAGCGCAGCTGGGAGACCGAGGACGGCGACCGCCGCTTCAAGGTCGAGGTGGTGGCCGACGAGGTCGGTCCCGCCCTCCGCTTCGCCACCGCCGAGGTCCACCGGGTGATGCGTCCGGCGGCCGAGGGCACCCCGGTCGACGAGGGCGCCGGTGCCTGAGCGTGGGCCGGCACTCCGGGGGGAGGTCGTCCTGACCCGGGCCGAGGCCTTCCGGATCTGCCAGGACCTGGCCGACGCCGGCCGGGACCTCCTGGGGTCGGGCCGGGCCGACGGGGCCGACCGCCTGGCGTCGGCCTTCGCCCTGCTCGAAGGCCGGCTCACGGCGTCCTGAGCACCGGCCCCGGCGTCCGTCCCCGGGACGCGCCACCGCCCCGGCAGCATCCCGGGGCGGTGGTCGTGGACCGGTCGGGTCGGCCCGTGGGCCGTCAGCCCTCCCGGGGCTCGAACTCCAGGGAGAGCGAGTTGACGCAGTAGCGCAGGCCGGTGGTCGCCGGCCCGTCGGGAAACACGTGGCCCAGGTGGCCGCCGCAGCGGGCGCAGGTGATCTCGGTGCGGACCATCCCGAATGAGCGGTCCTCGTGCTCGAGGACGGTCCCCTCGGCCACGGCCCGGTCGAAGCTGGGCCATCCCGATCCCGAGTCGTACTTGGCCTCGGTGGAGAAGAGCTCGGCGCCGCATCCTGCGCAGGTGAACATGCCGCTCCCGTCCACGTGGAGGAGGGCGCCCGACCAGGCCGGCTCGGTCCCCTTCTGGCGGAGGACGGCGTAGCGGTCGGGGGACAGGCGCTCCCGCCACTCGGCGTCGGTCATCTCCACGGCGTCCTGTCGGCGCTCCGGCTGTGCGGTGGTCATGGCTGCTCCGTTCCCCGGTGGCGGCGTCCGCCTCCGGCAGTGGTGATTGTCGTCCCGGGGTCCCCCGGGGCCGGAATGCTCCGGCGGCGATCTTCCGGTGCAACGCCGCTCCCGCCGCCGGTGTTCCCGTGCCCGACCGGGCGCGCTGCCGATCTGACGGACCGTCAGGAGCGAGTTGCTAACGTCGGGTCCGCCGGTCGGCCGACCGGGTGCGCCAGTGTCGCCCGGTCCTGACCGCCTTGCCTGATCACTGCCTGCGACCACCCACCGCCTGCGACCACCCACGACCTGCGACCACCTACGACGAGGACGCCGCCATGGACCTGCGAGACCGACCCGAGGACAAGGCCTTCCGTGCCGAGGTCCAGGCGTGGATGGCCGAGCACGTGGTGGGGGAGTTCGCCGCACTCGGCGGGCGCGGAGGCTCGGGGGACGAGACCTTCGGGTTCGAGGTCCGCCAGGCCTGGGAGAAGGAGCTCGCCGCCGGCGGGTGGACCTGCCTGGGCTGGCCGGTCGAGCACGGAGGCCGTGGCGCCTCCATCGCCCACCAGGTCATCTTCAACGAGGAGTACGTGCGGGCCAAGGCCCCGGGCCGGGTCTCCATCCTCGGCGAGGGCCTCCTCGGCCCGACCCTGATCCAGTACGGCACCCCGGCCCAGCAGGCCCGGTTCCTGCCGCGGATCGTGGACGGCACCGAGCTGTGGTGCCAGGGCTACTCCGAGCCCAACGCCGGGAGCGACCTGGCCGGGGTGGCCACCCGGGCCGAGCTCGACGGCGACGAGTGGGTGATCACCGGCCAGAAGGTCTGGACCTCCCTGGCCCACCAGGCCGACTGGTGCTTCGTGGTCTGCCGGACCGAGCCGGGCTCGGTGCGCCACCGCGGCCTGTCCTACCTGCTCGTCCCCATGGACCAGCCCGGGGTCGAGGTCCGCCCCATCACCCAGGTCACCCGGACCTCGGAGTTCAACGAGGTCTTCTTCGACGGCGCCCGCACCGCCCGTGACCTGGTGGTGGGCGAGCCGGGCCAGGGCTGGACGGTGGCCCTGGCCACCTTGGCCTACGAGCGCGGCGTCGGCCTCCTCGGCCACCTCATCTCCTTCCGCCGCGAGCTCGACCGGGTGCGGGAGGTGGCCCGGGAGAACGGCCGGGCCGCCGACCCGGTCATCCGCCAGCGGCTGGCCCGGTCCTACGTCGAGCTCGAGATCCTCCGCTTCAACACGCTGCGCAGCCTGTCGGGCTTCGACGGGCCGGTGGCCCCGCCCGAGGCGTCCATCACCAAGCTCTTCTGGGCAGGCTGGCACCAGCGCCTGGGCGAGCTGGCCATCGACGTCCTGGGCCCGGCGGGCCTGGTGGCCGAGGCGGCGCCGTATGAGCTCGACGAGTTCCAGCGCACCTTCCTCTTCAGCCGCTCCGAGACCATCTACGGCGGATCCGACGAGATCCAGCGGAACATCATCGGCGAGCGGGTCCTCGGCTTGCCGCCCGAGCCCAAGGGGGAGCAGCGATGAGCGGAGCCGACACCACGGGACGCCTGGCCGGCGCTGCCGCCACTCCGGTGCCCGAGCGGCCCGACGGGCACGGGCTCCTCGAGGGGAAGGTCGTGGTGGTCACGGCGGCGGCGGGCACCGGCATCGGCTTCGCCACCGCACAGCGGTGCATCGAGGAGGGGGCGACGGTGGTGGTCTCCGACGCCCATGAGCGCCGCCTGGCCGAGGCCGCCGACCAGCTGGCCGCGCTGCCCGCCGCCGGCGGGGTGCGCCCGCTGGCCGTGCCCTGCAACGTGACCGACGAGGCCCAGGTGCAGGCCCTCTACGACGCTGCGGTGACCGAGCACGGCCGCTTCGACGTGGCCGTCAACAACGCCGGTCTCGGCGGCCAGGTCGACGTGGTCGACATGACCGACGAGCAGTGGGATCTGGTGCTGGATGTGACCCTGACCGGCACGTTCCGGTGCACCCGGGCCGCACTGCGCCACCTGTATGCCCGCGGCGAGGGCGGGGTCATCGTCAACAACGCCTCGGTGCTGGGCTGGCGGGCTCAGGCCGGCCAGGCCCACTACGCCGCCGCCAAGGCCGGGGTCATGGCCCTGACCCGGTGCACGGCCGTCGAGGCCGCGCCCCACGGGGTCCGGGTCAACGCCGTGGCGCCGAGCCTGGCCGTCCACCCCTTCCTCAACAAGGTCATGGACGACGCCGACCTGGCCGAGCTGGCCCGACGGGAGGTCTTCGGCCGCGGTGCGGAGGTCTGGGAGGTGGCCAACGTCATCGCCTTCCTGGCCAGCGGCTACGCCACGTTCATGACCGGCGAAGTCGTCTCGGTCTCCAGCCAGCACCCCTGACGCCCGGCCGGCTCCGACCCGGGGCAGCGCCCTGCGGGCGGGCGGAGGCCATGCACTACCCTGACGGCGTGTCAGATCCGGATACGACCGACGGCCTGGACCCCCGGGGCGACCTGGCCTGGGGAACCCTGCCCGGCCTGGTGGCCGCCGCCGCCCAGCGCTTCGGGGCCGCCGAGGCCGTCGTGGACCGCAACGGCCCCGGCGGGACGACCACCCGGTGGACCTTCGCCGAGCTGGCCGAGCGCATCGCAGAGGCCACCCGGGCGGCCATGGCCGCCGGGGTGAGCCGTGGGGACCGGGTGGCCCTGTGGGCCCCGAACTGCGCCGAGTGGATCGTGGCCGCCCTCGGCGCGGTGGGCGCCGGGGCGGTGGTGGTGCCGCTGAACACCCGCTACAAGGGCGCCGAGGCCGCCTACATCCTCCGGGCCTCGGGAGCCACCGTCCTCTTCACCGTCCAGGGCTTCCTGGGCACCGACTACCCGGCCCTCCTGGCCGAGGCGCTGTCGGTCGGCGAGTCGCTCCCGGACCTCCGGCAGGTGGTGGTGGTGCGGACCGACGACGGCCCGCCTGCGGCCCCCGACGGCCTGGGCTGCCCGGTGGTCGCCTGGGACGCCTTCCTCGCCGGTGCGGCCGAGGTGGATCCCGCCGATGCGGCGGCCCGCACGACGGCGGTGGCCCCGGACGACCTCTGCGACCTGGTCTTCACCTCGGGCACTACCGGGAACCCCAAGGGCGTCATGACCACCCACGCCCAGACCCTGCGGACCTTCGCCACCTGGGCCACCGTGGTGGGCCTGGCCGAAGGGGACCGCTACCTCATCGTCAACCCGTTCTTCCACACCTTCGGGTACAAGGCCGGGATCCTGGCCTGCCTGATGACCGGAGCCACCATGGTGCCCGAGCCGGTCTTCGACGTCGACGTCCTGGTGGGCCGGATCGCCGAGGAGCGGATCTCGGTCCTCCCCGGGCCGCCGACGGTCTTCCAGAGCATCCTCGATCATCCCCGTCGGGAGGCACTCGACCTCTCGACCCTCCGCCTGGTGGTGACCGGGGCCGCCGTGGTGCCGGTGGCCCTCGTCGAGGCCCTGTGGTCCGACCTCGGCATCGACACCGTCCTGACCGCCTACGGCCTGACCGAGGCCACGGGCACCGTCACCATGTGCCGGCGGGGCGACAGCGCCGAGGTCATCTCGGGCACGTCGGGGCGGGCCATCCCGGATGTGGAGGTGCGCATCGTCGACGCTGAGGGCGCCGAGGTGCCGGCCGGCGAGCCCGGCGAGATCGTCGTGCGCGGCTACAACGTCATGGCCGGGTACTTCGAGGACCCCGAGGCCACTGCGGCGGCCATCGACGCCGACGGCTGGCTCCACACCGGCGACATCGGCACCATGGACGCGGCGGGCAACGTCGACATCACCGACCGGCTCAAGGACATGTACGTCTCGGGCGGCTTCAACGTCTACCCGGCCGAGGTCGAGGCCGTCCTCCGCGCCCACCCGGGCGTGGCCCAGGTGGCCGTGGTGGGCGTCCCCGACCACCGGATGGGCGAGGTCGGCCTGGCCGTTGTGGTGCCAGCGCCGGGCGCCGACCCGGCGGTCCTGGCCGGGGAGCTGCCGGAGTGGGCGAAGGGGCAGCTGGCCAACTTCAAGGTCCCCCGACGGGTGGTGTGCGCCGACGTCCTGCCCACCAACGCCAGCGGCAAGGTGCTCAAGCGCCAGCTGCGCGAGGAGCATGCCTGAATCTTCCAGCCCAGTCCGGGCGACCGCCCGGCACCACCGGCCACTGCCGACCGACCCCTTCTGACCGACTGACCCTTCCGACCGACCCCTTCCGACCGACCACCCCGGGGACGACCGTCCCCCGCTGAGAGGAGCAACCTGTGCGAGGCATCGTCTACACCGGCAACGACGTCGAGGTCACCGACGAGCTGACCGTCGGGGACCCTGGTCCCACCGAGGTCAAGGTGGCCGTGGGCGCTGCCGGCGTCTGCCACAGCGACCTGTCCGTCATCAACGGCACCATCCCGTGGCGGGCCCCGTCGGTGCTGGGCCACGAGGGGGCCGGCGTGGTGGAGGCGGTGGGCTCCGAGGTCCGCTCCGTGAAGCCCGGCGACCACGTGGTCATCGCCACCCTGGCCAGCTGCGGGACCTGTCGGGCCTGCTCGACCGGCCACCCCACCTGGTGCGTCAAGACGCTCGGCAACGTGTCCACCCCCTTCACCTACAAGGGCGAGCCGGCCTCCAACTTCGCCGCCACCTCGGTCTTCGCCGAGTCGACCATCGTCAAGGAGGTCCAGGCCGTCAAGATCTCCAAGGACGTGCCGCTGACCTCGGCCTGCCTGATCGGCTGCGGCGTCCTGACCGGGGTGGGGGCGGTCCTCAACCGGGCCAAGGTCCGAGCCGGCGAGACGGCGGCCGTCTTCGGCGTGGGCGGCGTGGGCCTCAACGTCATCCAGGGACTCCGCCTGGCCGGCGCCAGCCGGATCATCGCAGTGGACATGCTGGCCTCCAAGGAGGGCCTGGCCCGCCAGTTCGGGGCCACCCACTTCGTGGACGCCTCGGCCACCGACGCCGTGGCCGCCATCCGGGAGATCGTGCCGCCCGGCCCCGCCCGGGTCACCGGCGCCCTGGGGTGGACCGGCGGGGTCAACTGGTCCTTCGACTGCGTCGGCCACCCGGCCGTCCTGCGCAACGCCCTCGACGTGCTCGACTGGGGCGGCAACGCCCTGGCCATCGGCATCCCGCCCCAGGGAACCGAGGTCTCGGTCGACGTGAACGCCCTGGCCTACGTGGACCGCGGCCTGCTGGGCTGCCGCTACGGGTCGTCCCGGCCCCACCACGACATCCCCCTCATGGTCGAGCTCTACCTCTCGGGCAAGCTGATGCTCGACGAGCTGGTCACCGAGCAGCAGCCGCTCGAGGGCTTCCGCACCATCGTCGAGGAGATGGAGGCCGGCAAGCTCGCCCGCGGGGTGCTGACGTTCTGACCCCGGCCACCGTGCCCCCACCTCCGGCCGGGGCGCCGGCCACCCTGCCCGACGTGCTGGCCGCCGCCGCTGTGGCCACACCCGACGTGGAGGCCTACGTGGAGCCGGCCACGGCGGGTGCGCCCCGTCGGGCGGTGACCTTCGCCGGATGGCACCGGGCCTCGACCGGGGTGGCCGGTCTGCTGGCCGCCCACGGGGTCGGCCCGGGCACCGTGGTCTGCCTGCTGCTGCCCAGCTCGATCGACTACATGGTGGCCTATGCGGCAGCCGCCCGGCTGGGGGCGGTCACCTCGGGCATCAACCTCCGCCTGGGCGCCGCCGAGGTCACCTCGATCCTCGAGCGGGCCCGTCCCACCGTGACCGTGGTCGACGACGGGCGCGCCGACCCCGCCGGCCCGGCCGGCGTCCCGCCGCAGCCGACGCGCGACCCGGCCTAGCCTCAGCCGAGCTTTCATCCCAGCCGAAATCCCCGCCCGCGCTCGCACGCGGGCGTCACAAACGAGGGGCAGCGGAGCGCCGCGAGGCGCGGGTCTCGAATCCGCATCCGTTGAGCCAGGATGCGGCGCGGATGGATTGAGCCACCATCCGCACGCCCCGTGGCGCTCCGCTTGTCGGCGATTATGGGCTCCGGGCCGCGCTTATGAGGTCGAAGGCCAGCCTCCGCCGCGAGCCCTTTCGACGCCAGTTCAGCTCATCGCCTTGTCGCGTCTAGTCGGGCATGGGACGAAGGCATGATGCCAG
>CAXBRB010000090.1:0-10117 GCA_963977795.1 uncultured Acidimicrobiaceae bacterium | reverse complement strand
GGTCTTCGCCTGGGTGCTCGGCCTGGGCGCCCTGTTCCTCTCCATCTACGCCGCCTCGGGCAGCGGCAGCGGTACCGGCGGCACCGCAGGGGTCAGCGTGCTCTTCGGGTCGCTCCTGGGCCTCGACGGCGCCCAGGCCGCCACGACCGCTGCGCTGTCCCTGGTGGTCGTTGCTGTCACGCTGGCGCTGGCCCGGCCCCTGGTCTTCTGTGCCGTCGACCCGGCGGTGGCCCGGGCCCGGGGGGTGCCCGTCCGGGCCATCTCGGCGGCCGGCTTCGTCCTGCTCGGCCTGGTGGCCGCCGTGGCCACCCAGGCGGTCGGCGCACTGCTCCTCCTCGGACTCCTGGCTGCGCCGGCCGGTGCGGCCAGGCACCTGGTGGCCCGCCCCTTCGCGGCCATGGCCCTGTCGGCCGGGATCGCCGTGGCCTGCCTGTGGGCCGGCATCGCCGCCGCCTGCACCTGGCCGGCCGTCCCCGCCAGCTCGGCGACGGTGCTGGCCGCCGCCCTGGTCTACGCCGGGACGGCCGCAGTGGCGGCCCGACGGGCGGGGGAGCGCCACGGCACCGGTCCGGCGGTGGCCCGGTGAGCCGGTCGACGACGGCCGGAGGAGGCGCCCTGCGGCCCCCGTCGCCCGTCGGCCGGTCCTCTAAGGTGTCCGCCGTGAGCGCCGCCCCCGTCCACGAGCAGGCTGCCGTGCGCCTGGCCGGCCAGGAGCAGCGCTACACACCGGTCCGCCGGGCCCTGGTCGACACCCTGGCCGCAGCCGGGCGTCCGCTGTCCATCCGGGAGATCCAGGCGGCCAGCGGCGACCTGCCCCAGTCGAGCGCCTACCGGAACGTGACGGCCCTCATCGAGGCCGGCGTGGTCCGCCGGGTGACCGGCGTCGACGACCACGGCCGCTTCGAGCTGGCCGAGGAGCTGGCCGGTCACCACCACCACCTGGCCTGCCGGCGGTGCGGGACGGTGGAGGACATCGCCCCGTCCCTGCGCCTGGAGCAGGCGATGGCCGAGGCGGCCCGGGTGGTGGCCGAGGAGCACGGCTACGAGGTGCTCGGCCACCAGGTGGACCTGGTGGGCACCTGTCCGGACTGCCGGCGGATGGGGAGCGGCTGAGCGCCCCGGCCCACCGCATCACTTCGGGCCCCGGCTCACCGCATCACTGTGGGCCCCGGCCCACCGCATCACTGTGGGCCCCGGCTCACCGCATCACCCTGGGCCCTGGGCCCTGGCCTACCGAGAGCGCACCGGAGGGTGCGCCGAGCAGCGAGAGCGACGAGAGAGGACGAGATGGCAGAGGCCACCCGCACCGAGACCGACACCATGGGGCCCGTGGAGGTCCCCACCGACCGCTACTGGGGCGCCCAGACGGCCCGGTCCCTCCACCACTTCCCGATCGGTGACGACCGCATGCCCACCCCGCTGGTGCGGGCCATCGGCATCCTGAAGGAGGCCTCCGCCCAGGTCAACGCCGACCTGGGCAAGATGACGCCCGAGAAGTCGGCGCTCATCGCCCGGGCCGCCCGGGAGGTGGCCGAGGGCGCGCTGGACGACCACTTCCCCCTGAGCGTCTGGCAGACGGGCAGCGGGACCCAGTCCAACATGAACGCCAACGAGGTCATCGCCAACCGGGCCATCGAGCTGGCCGGCGGGGTGCTCGGTTCGAAGGACCCGGTCCACCCCAACGACGACGTGAACATGTCCCAGTCGTCCAACGACACGTTCCCCACGGCCATGCACATCGCTGCCGCCGAGGAGATCACCCACCGGCTCGTGCCCGCCGTGCGCCACCTCCGGGACGCCCTGGCGGCCAAGGCCGAGGCGTACGCCGGCATCACCAAGATCGGCCGCACCCACCTGATGGACGCCGTCCCCCTCACCCTGGGCCAGGAGTTCAGCGGCTACGTCGCCCAGCTCGACGCCGACCTGAAGCGGATCACGGCGACCCTCGACGACCTCTACGAGCTGGCCGCCGGCGGCACGGCGGTGGGCACGGGTCTCAACACCCACGCCGAGTTCGGCGCCCGCGTGGCGGCGGCCATCGCCGAGCTCACCGGCCTTCCCTTCGTCACCGCCCCCAACAAGTTCGCCGCCCTGGCCGCCCATGACGCCCTGGTGATGGCCAGCGGCGCCCTGCGGACCCTGGCGGCGTCGCTGATGAAGATCGCCGACGACCTGCGCTGGCTGGGGTCGGGACCGCGCAGCGGCCTAGGCGAGCTCAACCTGCCCGAGAACGAGCCGGGCTCGTCGATCATGCCCGGCAAGGTCAACCCGACCCAGAGCGAGGCCATGATCATGGTCTGCATCCAGGTCTTCGGGAACGACGCCGCCGTGGCCATGGCCGGGAGCCGGGGCAACCTCGAGCTCAACGTCTGCAAGCCGGTGATCATCCACAACGTCCTCCACTCGGTCCGCCTGCTGACCGACGCCTGCGGCACGTTCACCCGCTTCTGCGTCGACGGCCTCGAGCCCAACGAGGCCCGGATCCGCCAGCACCTGGAGAACTCCCTGATGCTGGTGACCGCGCTGAACCCGCTGATCGGCTACGACCGCTCGGCCCAGGTGGCCAAGAAGGCCCACAAGGAGGGGACGACCCTCCGGGAGGCCGCCCTCGAGCTGGGCTTCCTCACGGCCGAGCAGTTCGACGAGGCCGTGCGGCCCGAGTCGATGACCCACCCCTGACCTGCCACTGCACCCCACGAGACCAGGGAGCGCACCGTGACCCCGACCCCGCCACCGGACATCCGCATCGGCCTGGCTGACGGCACCTTCTACGGCGAGGACCCGTTCCCGGCCTTCGCCTGGATGCGCCGCGAGGCCCCGGCCTACTTCGACGAGACCTCCGGCGTGTGGGGCATCACCCGCCATGCCGACATCAAGGAGATCTCGAAGGACCCCGAGACCTTCTCCAACGCCGGGGGGATCCGGCCCGACAGCCCGCCGTTCCCGATGATGATCGACACCGACGCCCCCGAGCACGTCCGGCGGCGGCGCCTGGTGTCCGAGGGGTTCACCCCCAAGCGGATCCGGGAGTACGAGGAGGACATCCGGCGGATCTGCGACGGCATCATCGACGAGGTCTGCGAGCAGGGCCGGGCCGACTTCGTGGCCGACATCGCCGCGCCGCTCCCCATGATCGTCATCGGCGACATGCTCGGGGTGGCCCCCGAGGACCGGGGGGACCTGCTGCGGTGGTCCGACGACATGCTGAAGTCGCTGGGATCGCCTGACCCCTCGTCGGCCGACGCCGCCGCCGTGGCTGCCTTCGAGTACGCCGAGTACATCATGGCCAGGATCGCCGAGCGCCGCAGCGACGGCCGGACCGACGACCTGGTCGGCACCCTGGTCCACGCCGAGATCGAGGGCGACCGCCTGGACGAGGACTCCCTGGTGTACGAGACCCTGCTCATCCTGATCGGGGGCGACGAGACGACCCGGCACGTCATCAGCGGCGGGATGTACGAGCTCCTGCGCCATCCCGACCAGCTGGCTGCTGTGCAGGCCGACCGGGCGCTGCTGCCGGGTGCGGTGGAGGAGATGCTGCGGTGGGTCTCGCCCATCAAGAACATGGCCCGCACGGCGACCCGGGACGTCGAGCTCCACGGCCAGCAGGTGACCAAGGGTCAGAAGCTCCTCCTCCTGTACCCGTCGGCCAACCGGGACGAGGCCGTCTTCGACGAGCCCGGTTCGTTCGACATCCGGCGCGCCCCCAACGACCACATGGCCTTCGGCTTCGGTGCCCACTTCTGCCTGGGCAACCGACTGGCCCGCCTGGAGCTGGCCGTGATGTTCGACCGCCTCTTCGAGCGCCTGCCCGACCTGGCTCTGGCCGACGATGCACCGCCACCGCTGCGCAAGGCCAACTTCGTATCGGGCATCGAGTCGCTGCCGGTCACCTTCACCCCGGCCGCCCGGGTCGGCGCCTAGATGGCCCGGCCGGTCCGCCTCGGCGATGCCGAGGTGGCGGCCGCCCTGGACGGTCCCGGGGCGCCGGACTGGGTCCTGGAGGACGGACGACTGGTGTGCTCGGTCGCCCTTCCGTCATTTCCTGCCGCCCTGGATTTCGTGGCGGAAGTCGGTCGGCTGGCCGAGGAGGTCGACCACCATCCCGACATCGACATCCGCTACCGGACGGTGCGCCTCGTCCTGGTGACCCATGATGCCGGCGGCCTGACCGAGCTCGACTTCGCCCTGGCCCGGGCCATCGACGCCGTGCGCCCGCCGGCCTGATCGCCCGGTGCGCCCGCCGGCCTGATCGCCCGGTGCCCGGGATCCCGGTCGCCGGGACGTGCCGAGGGGGCGCCGGAGGCGCCCCCTCGGTCGGCCAGCCGGGACGGAGGACTCAGTAGCCGCCGCCGCACCCGTTCTGGTCGGGAGCGAAGTTGGCGCTGCCGTAGTAGTAGACGGCGAAGGCCACGGCCACCCGGATCTGCTGGTACGGGGTGGCCCAGGCGGCGTCGGCCGGGAACCCGAAGGTGTTGAACTGGGCCCAGTTGGCGAGGGTGAACCCCAGTCCGCCGGCGAACCGGGAGCCGTCGACGTCCCAGCGGCCGCCTTCTTCGCAGATGTTGACCCGGCTCCAGGCGTCGACCTGGTACTGGGTGAGGCCATAGGGCAGGCCGACCGGAGCGGGCGGCGGCGGAGGTGGCGGCGGGACATAGAGGGTGCTTCCCCCGAGCGAGCCGACATAGGTCGCCGCCCCGAAGGTGAACACCCCGCCGTCGGCCGCCACGTCGAGGTAGCCGCCGGCCGTGGTGGCCGTCCCGGCGACGGGCTGGTTGAGGTGGGTCCCGGCCAGCGAGCCCAGGAAGGCCGCCCCGCCGAAGGCGAAGGCGCCACCGTCGCGGGTGACCAGGCGGTAGCCGGAGCGGCTGGCGTCGATCCCCACCACCGGGCTCGTGGTGAGCGCAGTGGCCGAGCCGGCGAAGGCGGCGTCGCCGAAGGCGAAGACCCCGCCGTCGGCACCGGCGATCCAGTAGCCCCTCCCGTCCCGGGTGGCGGCCATCCCGACGGCCGGGCTGGCCAGTCGGGCGCCGCCAGCCGAGCCGTGGAACGTGGCGTCGCCGAAGGCGAAGACCCCGCCGTCAGCGGCCACCAGCCAGTAGCCCTTGCCCGACGGCGTCGCCGTCATGCCCACGATGGGGGCGGCCAGCGCGGTGCCGCCGGCCGAACCGTGGAAGCCGGCGTCGCCGAAGGCGAAGACCCCGCCGTCGGCGGCCACCTCCCAGTAGCCCCGGCCGTCTGCGGTGGCGTCGATGCCGACGATCGGGCTGTTCAGGTGGAGGCCCCCGGTGGAGCCGTGGAATCCGGCGTCGCCGAAGGCGAAGACCCCGCCGTCGGCTCCCGTCAGCCAGTAGCCCCGGCCGCTCGGTGTCGCCGCGGCGGCGACGATGGGGGCGTTGAGGACCACTCCGTGGCCGTCAGTCGGTGGGGCGGCGGCTGTGGGGGGGCTGGCGGCGCCGAGGAGGCCGGCGGTGCCGGCCAAGACGGCCGCCCCGGCCAGCGAGGCCCGTCGGCGACGGGAGGACCGGGAAGACGCAGGAATACGTGCAGGAAAAGCAGGAACAGGGCGCGAGGTGCGCATCGGGGGTGACCTTTCCGTGGTCGGAACAGCCCGCCGCGAGGCGGCTGGCTGGACTCTCTTCTGGTTGGGTGGACCCCACTGGTGTGCATTCACGCCCCAGCCGGACACCGGGAAGGGTGGGCCGGCCTGGCTCTAGGAGCCGGGTGTGCTAGCGGGTGTTGATGTCCGTGTCGTCAGTCGTGTGACGTGCGGCGCACTCCATGGTTGACGTCGGGCCGGGAGGTCGGGTCGAGCTCCCAGTGCCAAAAGACCCTAGTCGTCCCGCACCCGGCGATCCAGAGGCTGTCCACAACTTCTCCCCCATGGGGCAGGGAAACCTGTGGATAACCCGGGGTTCTGTGCCTGCAGGGGTGTGGAGTGCTCCTGACGTTGCAACCGGGTTGCTGCGACGCGCTGCCGTCGACCGGACACCGCACGTGGCCCGCCGGGCGGGGCCGGTGGACCGGACCATCCCGGTGGAAGGCCCGGTGGAGGGCCCGATAGACGGCCCGGCGGATGGCCTGGTCAGCCGACCGGCAGGTCCCAGAGGGGGAACCACCGGGCCAGGTCGTCTTCGACCCGCAGATCACCGGCGAGGAGGCTGCGGAGGCGCAACTCCTCCTCGGTGGAGCGCTGCTGGGTCCCGGTGGGGACGAAGGGGTAGAAGGTGCCTCGCTTGAACAGGTAGACCAGATAGGCCGTGGAGGCCAGCACCGACCCGGGCCCCGGGGCCGGCACCCCGGCCGGATCGGCGGCCGGGGCTGCGGCGATCCCGAAGACCGAGCAGAGCAGCTGGGGCCCCCAGCCGGCATCGGCCAGGGACGAGTTGACCAGGTGGACCCGGGTGACCAGGGACTCGATATCGGGGTCGGTGACCACCACCCACCGGTACCCGAACGCGTCCTCGGAGGTCGTCCCCGGCGACCCGCCATCCAGCGTGAGGAGGCGGTCGATCTCCCCTTGCATCTGCTCGATGCCCTGGCCGGACGGCGGCTTGTAGCAGACACCGGCCCGGCCGGAGCAGACCAGGCCGGCCGCCGATTGCAGGGTCAGGGAGGCCGAGGGGATGGCGAAGAGGGCGTCGAGGTCGGCCTGCACCGGCTTGGTGCGCCCCAGCAGGGTGTCGAAGATGCCCATGGCGTGCGGTGGGGGAGTCGGGGAGGCCCGGTCCGCTCAGGAGGGCCGGCCGAGCTCGGCCTCGATGGCGGCCAGCTGAGCCAGCCGCTGGTCGAGCGAGGGGTGGGTGGAGAACAGGGTGGAGAGGCTCACCCCGGACTTGGCGATGGCCGGGGTGAAGTAGAAGGCGTTGAACGCCTCGGAGGAGCGGAGGTCGCGGGTGGGGATGCGGCCGATCTCGCTGGTCACCTTGACCAGGGCGGAGGCCAGGGCGGACGGCTGGCCGGTCAGGATGGCCCCCGACCGGTCGGCGGCCAGCTCGCGGTAGCGGGAGAGGGCCATGGTGAGCAGGAAGCTGATGGCGTAGACGACGACGGAGACCACCAGGATGGCCAGCTCCACCAGGACGGCGTTGTCCCGGCTGTCGCTGTCCGAGCTGCCCGAGCCGAAGCCGCCCATCATCCCGGTCCACAGCATCATGCGGGTGACCATGCCGGCCACCATGCCGAGGAAGCTGGCGATGGTCATCACGGCCACGTCCCGGTGGGCGACATGGGAGAGCTCGTGGGCCAGCACGGCCTCGAGCTCGGCCGGCTCGAGGCGGCGCATCAGGCCGGTGGTGGCGCAGACCACCGCACTGTTGGGGCTGCGTCCGGTGGCGAAGGCGTTGGGCACGTCGGTGTCGGCAATGGCCACCTTCGGCTTCTTCATGTCGGCCATGGCGCACAGCCGGTCGATGGCCCCGTGGAGCTGGGGGGCCTGCTCGGGCGTGACCAGGCGTCCGCCCATGCCGAAGAGGGCGATCCGGTCGGAGAACCAGTACTGGACGAACAGGATGCCCGCGGCCAGCACCAGGACGACCGAGTAGGAGATGCCCACGGCCACCAGCAGGGCGATGACGGCCCCGTAGAGGAGCACGATCATCAGGCCGGTCACGAACATCCGTGCCGTCAGGCCCCGGTCGTTGGGGATGTTCCTCGCCGTGCTCACCGTGCCGTCCTCACCGTGCCGTCCTCGCAGTCACCGTCGAAGTCGCGGTCGCCGTCAGGCCGACGTGCCGCCCTCGGCCGCCTCCTCGGCGGCGCCCAGCTGGGCGGCCGGCGCCGGCCCGGCCAGCTCGGCCTTCATGGCGGCCAGCTCAGCGTCGACGCTGGAGGCGATGGACGCCTGGTCGAGCTGGGCCTGGATGTCGTCGGTGGATCCAGTCAGGTCGGGAAGGGCTCCCGAGGTCATCAGCTCGTCCATGGCGCCGGCCCGGGCCTGCATCTCGTCGATCTTGTCCTGGGCCCGCTGCATGGACATCCCGGCGCTGCCCATCGAGTCCGAGATCCCGGTCACCGCCTCGCCCACCTTGGCCTGCGCCTCGGCGGCCGTGTAGGTGGCCTTCATGGTCTCCTTCTTGGTCCGGAACGAGTCGACCCGGGTCTGGAGCTCCTGGGACTGGGCGGTGAGGGTCCGCTCCTGGCCGGCCACCTGGTCGTACTGGCGCTTCAGGTCGTCGAGCTGGGGGACGAGGGCGGCCCGCCGGGTGAGGGCCTCGCGGGCCAGGTCCTCGTTGCCCTGGTCGAGGGCGGCCTTGGCCTGGGTCTGGTACTTGTCGGCCTGGGCCTGGACCTGGGCGGCCTGCAGCTCGATGCGCTTCTTGGCCGTGGCCACGTCGGCGACCGCCTTGCGGACCTTCTGGAGCTGCTCCTGGAGCTGCTGGTAGGAGAGGTCGAGGGACTCGCGGGGGTCTTCGACCTTGTCGAGGATCTTGTTGGTCTTGGCCCGGAAGATCCCCGAGATCCGCTGCATGACACCCATCGACGCCGCTCCTTGGTCGTGCCCTCTCCCGAAGTGTAGGGGCCGACGGCCCGGTAGCGTGGGCGACGTGCCTGACGTGCCCTGCCTGCTGACCGTCCACGCCCACCCCGACGACGAGGCCTCCAAGGGAGCCGGCACGGTGGCCCGCTACCACGCCGCCGGGGTGCGGTGCGTGCTGGTGTGCTGCACCGGCGGCGAGGAGGGCGAGATCCTCAACCCGGCTCTCGACACCCCCGAGGTCCTGGCCGACCTGGCCGCCGTGCGCCGCCGCGAGCTCGACGCCGCCACCGCTGTCATCGGCTACGACGACGTGGTCCTCCTCGGCTACCGGGACTCCGGCATGGCCGGCTCGGAGGCCAACGCCCACCCGGACTGCTTCGCTGCCGCCGACCTCGACGAGGCCACCGGCCGGCTGGTGGCGGTCATCCGCGACGTGCGCCCCCAGGTGATGGTCATCTACGGCGACGACCAGTCCGGCTACCCGCACCCGGACCACCTCCGGGTCCACGAGGCCGGCCTGGCCGCCTATCTGGCCGCCGGGGACCCGGGCCGCTTCACCGAGGCGGGCCCGGCCCACCAGCCGGCCAAGCTCTACTACACCGTCCACTCGGCGGCCCGGTTCCGGGCCATCCACGCCAAGTTCGAGGAGCTGGGCCTGGAGTCCCCCTTCGACGACGAGTGGCGGGCCCGATGGGACGCCATGCCAGAAGACGTCCCGACCACCTCCATCGACATCGCCGAGTTCGCCGACGTCCGCCGCCACGCCCTGCTGGCCCACGCCACCCAGGTCGACCCCGACTCGCCGTTCTGGTTCGGTCTGCCCCCCGAGGTGATGCGCACCATCCGCCCCCACGACGAGTACCGCCTCGCCTGGGCGGCCCTCGACGGCGGCCCCCCGGCTCCGGCACTGGCCCCCGCCCACCTCGAGCACGACCTCTTCGCCGGCATTGTCACGGCCGAGCCGGCGCCCGGAGCCCGTCCGTGACGGCCTGGCTCACCCCGGAGTGGCTGACCGGAGCCGCCGCCGCCCTGGGCGACCTGGCCCTGCCCTCGGGCCGCAGCGGTGCCGTTCGGTGCACGGTGGCCGGGGGCGGGCCCGAGGGAGCCGACGCCGTCTCCACCGTCCGGTGGGACGCCGGGCGGCTGGCGTCGTGGACCGAGGGGGCGGACGGGCCCGCCGACCTCTCGCTCGGCCTGTCGGCGGCCGATGCGTGGTCGGTGCTGGTCGGGGAAGGATCGCTGGCCGTGGCCTTCATGCAGGGCCGCTGCAAGGTGGAGGGCGACACCGGCCTGCTGCTGGAGCTCCTCGCCCTGGCCGCCACGCCGGCGGCCGGTGCCGCCCGGGACGCGGTGGCCGCAGCCACCGACCGCTAGATCCCGGGAGGTCCTCCCGGTCCGAGGCCACCACCCGGCGAGCCGCTGCCTCCGAGCACCGGGAGGTGGACCACCCCGGCGCTCTGGAGGAGCACCAGGGCGATGAGCACGGCCGCTGCGGCCGCCGCCAGGACCAGGTTGTCGGCAAGGCGCAGGTCGCGGCGGTGCCAGAACAGCCAGCGGGGCTGGGGGATAGAAGTCATTTCAATGTGGGGGGATCACTCCGGCAGGGCATTGAGATTGGGGAAGGGGAACGATGGAACC
>CAXBRB010000089.1:0-10176 GCA_963977795.1 uncultured Acidimicrobiaceae bacterium | reverse complement strand
CGGAGCCACCGTCCGCTCCAGGCGGCGGGGCCGGCCGTCGGCAGCGCCCGACGGTCCCGGGGCTCCCCCCGGCCGGTCGGACGCCACCCCGGTCCGGTCCGGGCTCAGGCGGCCAGCGCCGCCTCGGCCTCGCGCTCGTCCAGCAGGGACCACCAGGCATCGGCGGCCCGCTGGGCGGCGTCGGCCACCACGTCGGTGTCGGCTCCGAGGGCCTCGAGCGCCTCGACGGCCCACTCGCCGTGGTCGGCCTCCAGGGTGGCGTGCAGGTCCCAGAACCGGGTGCCGGCGGCGTCCATCCCGTACCAGCGGCGCAGCCCGTCGCCCTTGCTGTCGGCGATCGCCGCGGCCTGGGTCTCATAGGCGGCCAGGCCGGCCAGGGCGGCGGCCGGCGACTCGGCAGCCAGGGCCCGGTAGGTGGCGGCGAGCGACGAGGCGGCCGGGCCGGGCACCGTGGCCCGGGGCCGCTCGGGGAGGGCGGCGGCGAACTCGTCGAAGAGGGCCAGGTGGGGCTCGGGGCGGCCCAGCTCGTCGGCGAGGTTGCGCTCGACCAGCTCGGCCACGGCGTCGTCACCCGAGGCCCGCAGGCCGGCGGCCACGTCGGCCAGCACCTCGGGCAGGGCGGCCTCGAAGGCCCGGTAGTGGACGGCGTACTCGGCCAGCTCGGCAGTGGTCAGCTCGCCGGCCTCCCAGCGCCGGTAGAAGGGGTGGGTGAGGAGCATGCGCCCCTCGAGGGCGGCGGCCACTGCCTCGCGGGGCGAGGTGGCGGCGTCGGTGGTGTGCAGGTGGTCGGACATGGCCGACACCCTACCGATCCCGGGCGGGCCGTGCGGGGAACCGCCCGGAGCGCGGCGACCCTGGTCCCGACCGGGGGCGCTCAGCGGGCGGCGGTGCGGCCGGGTGCCGGACGACGGGGGTCCCGGGGCGGGCCGTAGGAGACCGGACCGGCGACGGGGGGAAGCGACCCCTGGCGTGCATAGGCGCGCAGGTCGTCGCGCCGGTGGTCGAGGAAGTGGAGCTTGTCCTCGCGCTCATGGGCCCGGCTCTGGAGCTGCACCAGGAGGGCCACATAGCCACCGAGGACGGCCAGGGCCACCACGGCCAGCACCCAGACGGCCGCCGAGCCGCTGGCGGCGGCAGCCACCACCGAGACCAGGGCGGCGCCGGCCAGGACCAGGAGGGCGTCCCGCCGCCGGCGCCGGGTGGAGGCCCGCACGGCGGCCTCCCAGGCCAGCTCGGCCTCGGTGGGGGCCGGCGGGAGCATGGACGGATGACGGTGGTCGACCGGGCCGGCGACCCACGAGTCGGGGTCGGCGTGGTCGTAGAGCGCCGCCCGGGCGCCATCACTGCGGTGCGCCACCTCGGCGACGTCCCACGGGCCGGCGGCCGGCGCTGCTGCGCTGTGGTCGGCGGCCTCGTCGGCGCCGGGCGCCGGCTCGCCCAGGAAGGCCAGCGCCGGACGGGGCAGGTCCTTGGCGCCGACCACGGTGAGGACGGGACGCTGGCCCGTGCCCGGGTAGGAGATGCCGTGGGGGGCGTCGGTGCCGTCGACGGCCCGGAGGCGGTAGGCCGGGGCCACGATGGGCTCGGGGGCCGAGTGCTCGAGGATGCGCAGCTGGTGGTGGAAGTGGACGATCGACTGCTGGGAGCCGGCCCGGGCCCGACGGCGGATCATGCTGGGGCCGAGGATGACGACCCAGGCAACCAGGATCATGACCACCACGACCATCGGCACCCCTCCTCTCCGTCGCTCCAGCGGCATAGACGGTACCGAGGGCCAATTCCGCAGTGGTGGATCCCCCAGGGCGCAGCGGCGCCGGACCGCTAGGGTCGGGGCCCGTGGCAGCCTTCGTGACCTGCATGGTCGTCGCCGGCCTGGCCGCCGTGGCCGACTGGACGGCGGTGTGGCGGGACGACGCACGCCTCGAGTACGTGGCCAAGCCGGCCGTGCTGGCCGCGCTGGCCGCAGCGGCTGTCGTCCTGCCGGCGGCCAGCACCGACCTGGTCGACCGACGGTGGTGGTTCGTGGCCGCCCTGGTGGCCAGCCTCCTCGGCGACGTGCTCCTGATGCTCCCCAGCGACCGGTTCGTCCCGGGCCTGGCCGCCTTCCTGGTGGGCCACGTCTGCTACGTGGTGGGCCTGCTCCAGCCGCCGGCCGGCGGCACGTTCGCCTTCTCCCCCACCGGCATCGCCGTGGCCGTCGTGGTGGTGGCTGCGGTGGGAGCGGTCCCGGCCACGGCCATCTTCCGGGCCCTGCTGCGGACCGGCCAGCGCGCCCTGGTCCCGCCGGTGGCCGTCTACCTGGTGGCCATCTGCACCATGGTGGTGCTGGCCTGCAACGTCGGCATCCCGGCCGCCGCCGTGGGCGCGGTCTTCTTCCTGGCCTCCGACACCGTGCTGGCCCTGCAGCGGTTCGTTCGGCCCATCCCCAAGGGGGACGTGGTCGTCCACGTCACCTACCACCTGGCCCAGGCTCTGCTGGTGCTCTCGCTGGTCCGCTGAGGCAGGTGCCCGCCGGGCGGCGTCGGTGGGCCCGCGGGCGCCCTTGGTGAGAGGACGGCCTCCTCAGTCGAAGGAGGGCGCGGCGTCCCGGGAGCGCTTCAGCTCGTAGAAGCCGGGCGTGCCGGCCACCGCCAGCACGCCGTCCCACAGGCGTCCGGCATCCTCGCCCTTGGGGGCCGGCGTCACCACCGGGCCGAAGAAAGCCACCCCCTCCACGGCGATCACCGGGGTGCCGACGTCGAGGCCCACCTGGTCCATGCCGGCGTGGTGGGAGGCCTTGAGCGCCTCGTCCCACGACGGGTCGTCCATGGCGTCGGCCAGGGCGGCGGGCAGGCCGACCTCGGCCAGGGCGGCCTCGACGGTGGCCCGCTCCTTGGGCGCCTGCTCGAGGTGGAAGCGGGTGCCGAGGGCCGTATACAGCGGCAGGACCACGTCGGCCCCGTGGGTCTGCTCGGCGGCGATGACCACCCGCACCGGGCCCCAGGCCTGGGCCATGAGCTCCCGGTACCGATCCGACAGGCCCTCACGTCCCTCGTTCAGGTAGGCCAGCGACATCACGTGCCAGCGGACGTCGAGGTTCCGGACCCGGGCAGCCTCCAGGATCCACCGGGAGGCGATCCAGGCCCACGGGCAGAGGGGGTCGAACCAGAAGTCGGCGACGGTGGGCGTGGTGGGCTGGGCATCGGACATGGGGCCTCGGGGCTCTCGGTCGGGGTCGGGTCGGTCAGGGGCGCAGCGGGTGCGGCCCGTCGGTCAACGCCCCGTGCCCGTCGGATCTTCCCGGAGCCGGCCGCACGCGGATCCGCCCGGCGCCAGCGGACCGGGCCCTGGCCCAGCACCGAGCGTCAGCGGCGGGCCCGGGCCGACCACCGGCCGTCGGTGCGGTCCACCACCACGTCGATGCCGAAGGCCTCCGACACCGGTCCGTCGACCAGCACCTCGTCGACCGGGCCGGCGGCCACCAGGCGCCCCTGGCGCAGCAGGGCGACATGGGTGAGGCCGGCCGGGAGCTCCTCGAGGTGGTGGGTGACCATCACCATCGGCGGGGTCGACGGGTCGGCGGCCAGCACGGCCAGGCGGTCCAGCAGGCGCTCCCGGGCGCCCAGGTCGAGGCCGGCCGCCGGCTCGTCGAGCAGGAGGAGCTCCGGGTCGCCCATGAGGGCCCGGGCCAGCAGGACCTGCTGGCGCTCTCCCTCGGACAGGAGGCCGAAGGGGCGCCCGGCGAACGCCGGGCCGGCCAGGCCGGCATCGGCCAGGAAGCCAGCCGCCCGGGCCCGGTCGTCGTCGGTGTAGTCGTGCCACCACGTCTCGAGGGCGCCGTGGCGGCCGGTGAGGACGACGTCGCCGGCCGGCTGAGCGGGCCGGAGGGTCCGGGCCAGCGAGGCGCTGACCACGGCGATGCGTCGGCGCAGGGCGCGCAGGTCGACGGCGCCGAAGCGGCCGCCGAGGACCGACACCGAGCCCGCCGTCGGCCACAGGGCGGCACCGGCCACCCGGAGGAGGGTGGTCTTGCCCGACCCGTTGGGCCCGAGCAGGGCCCACCGCTCCCCGGCCCGCACCGTCCAGGTGACGTCGTCGATCAGCGCGGTGCCGTCACGGACCACGGACACCCCGGCCAGGGCGACGGCCGGCGGCGGCGTCTGAACGGCCACAGCCCGCTACCCGTCGCGTCAGACGTTGAAGCGGAACTCGACGACGTCGCCGTCGGCCATCACGTACTCCTTGCCCTCCACCCGGGCCTTCCCGGCGGCCCGCACGGCGGCCAGCGATCCGGCGGCCACCAGGTCGTCGAAGCTGACCACCTCGGCCTTGATGAAGCCCCGCTCGAAGTCGGTGTGGATGGTGCCGGCGGCCTGGGGGGCGGTGTCGCCGATGTGGATGGTCCAGGCGCGGGCCTCCTTGGGCCCGGCGGTGAGGAACGTCTGGAGCCCGAGCGTGGCGAACCCGACCTGGACCAGCTGGACCAGGCCCGAGGCGTCCTGGCCGTAGCCGGCCAGCAGCTCGGCGGCGTCCTCGGGCTCGAGGCCCGAGAGCTCGGCCTCGATCTGGGCGCACACCACCACCGACTCGGCCGGGGCCACCATGGCGGCCAGCCGGGCCCGCAGGTCCTCGTCGCCGAGGGATCCCTCGTCGACGTTGAAGACGTAGATGAAGGGCTTGGCGCTCAGCAGGTGGAGGTCGCGCAGGAGGGCCGGATCGACCTCGCCGGCCGCCGCGGCCGAGGCGATGGTCCGCCCGCTGTCCAGGATGTCCCGGGCCGCCTCGGCCGCCCGCAGCTGGGGCACGAGGTCGGGCTGCTTGCGCGACTCCTTGGCCAGCCGGGCGATCCCGTTGTCCACGGTCTGGAGGTCGGCCAGGATCAGCTCGGTGTTGATGGTCTCGATGTCGGCCCCGGGCTCGATGCGGCCGTCGACGTGGATGACGTCGGGGTCCTCGAAGACCCGCACGACCTGGCAGATGGCGTCGGACTCCCGGATGGCGGCCAGGAACCGGTTGCCCAGCCCCTCCCCCTCCGAGGCCCCCTTGACGATCCCGGCGATGTCCATGAAGGTCACCGTGGCCGGGACGATCTGCTCCGAGGAGAACAGCTCGGCCAGGCGGCCCAGGCGCTCGTCGGGCACGGCCACCACCCCGACGTTGGGCTCGATGGTGGCGAAGGGGTAGTTGGCGGCCAGGACCTCGTTGCGGGTCAGGGCGTTGAACAGGGTCGACTTGCCCACGTTGGGCAGGCCCACGATGCCGATGGAGAGTCCCACGGTGCGTCCTCTGGTGCTCGTGCCCGCCGGCGTGCGGGCCGATAGGGAGCGTAGGTGATGGCCGGCCGGCCCGACGCCCGACGGGTGCCGGTCAGCGCACCGGGAGCGGTGCCACCAGGTACTCGCTCATGGTGGCGCTGCGCAGCCGGCCCAGGTCGAGGCAGGCCTCGACGTTGGTGATCATCTGCCCCACGTGGTCGGCCAGCTCCTCGGGCGTGGTGGCGTTGAAGAACAGCATGGGGTCGGCCACGTGCCCCGCCGAGGGCCAGGCCTCCTCGACGATGCCGTCGATCTCCGGCGCCCCTGCCGTGAGGGCCCGCACCACCTGGTTGCGCACGTAGCGGGTCCGGGGCTGGAGGCGGCCCGACTCGGGCGACTGGACGGTGTGCCAGCGGGTGAGCCACTCCCGCTCCTCGAGGCCGTCGGGCCGGTGGATCAGGGCCACCGTGAGCACGCCGGGCGACCGCTCGCCATCGGGCCAGTCCCGGGGGCCGGCGTGCGGGGTGGTGCCGTAGTCCTCGTAGAGGGACTCCACCACCAGGTAGGAGGCGGTGCGCAGGCCGAGGTCGGCCAGGGCCTCGTCCAGGGCCGCCGTGCGCTCGTAGCAGTCGAGCCAGACCGAGACCTGGGCCACATGGGGGTCCTCGCCCTCGGGCCCCGGCGCCGGCGAGGGGGCGGCGGCGGCATCGGCGTCGTGCACGTTGACGGTGACGGCCCGGGCCCCGGCGGCCAGCACCCGGGGGGCGGTCTCCTCCAGGAGGCGCCGGCGCAGGGCGTCACCCTCGCCGGGGTCGCCGGTGCCCCACAGCAGGGCGATGACCTTCTCCACGGTGATCCTCCTCGGGTGGCGTCCGGCCGGGTCAGGCCGGGGGGTGGGGCACGCGGCAGGCGCCGTCGATGTCGAAGACCTGGTTGAACCGCCCGAGGGCCAGCCACGAGCCGACGCACAGGGCCAGATCCACCAGCTCGGCATCGCTGTAGGCGGCGTGCAGCCGGTCCCACAGGGCGTCGTCCATGCCCAGGTGGTCCGTGGCGTACCGCTCGGCGAACTCGGCGGCCAGGGCCTCGCGCCCGGTCAGGTCGCCGCCGTCGCCGGCCAGCACGGCGGCGTAGAAGGCCTCGGGCACGGCGTCAGGGGCCGCCCCCCGGGACGGGACGTCCCGGGCCGTGCGCCAGTCCAGGCAGAGCTGGCACCCGTTGATGCGGGCCAGGGTGATCCGGGCTGCCTCGAACTCGCGCAACGACAGGGTCGAGTGCTCGTAGACCGCCCCCGAGTAGCCCGCCGCAGGCCCCGAGAGGGCCGGGGCCAGGGCCGTCCACGTCCAGGTCAGGGGGTCGGCTCCGGCGGGGACGGTCACCCGGGGCACGGCACGCCTCCCTCAGGCCTGCGCCGCGCCCGGGGCCCGCCGGGCCACCCGGCCGGCCAGGCCCGTCACGTACTGCTCCCACCGCCGGTCCCCCAGCAGCCACAGCCACAGCTCCCGCCGGGTGGCCACCACGACATCGACGAACTGCTCCCGACTGCAGCCGGCCGGCTCGAGCACCGGCTGCCAGCGGCTCCACAGCCACACGCCGATGCAGACGTCGTCGGAGAAGCCCTCCCGCCAGTCGCCCCCGTCGAGGAGGACCTGGCGCAGCCCGTCCCGGAGCTCCTCGGGCTCCTCGGGCACGGCCAGCCGGCCGGCCAGGGCCGCCACGGGATCGTCGGCGCCCGCTTCGGGCAGGGGGTCGACCATCGGTGCGTCCACGCCGCCCACGCTAGCCATCCGCCCGCCGCCCGACGGCGGCGGCGCAGCGGGGGCCCGACGGCACAGCCCTCACCGCTCCGGGACCACCGGGGCCCGGTCGGTCCCCTCGTAGGCGGCCACGTGGTCGGCATAGTCGATGAAGAGCGGGGCGTCCGGGTCGTAGGGGCGGCGCAGGCTGTCGAAGGCCACCCGCTTGTCGAAGGCGTCGAGCTTGAGGAGGGCCTCCACGCTGTCGAGGTCACGGACGTCGAGGCGGCTCCGGGCGCCGTCGAGGGCCCGTCGGCCCCGCTCGGTGCGCACCAGCACGCTGGACCAGCCGTCCATGGAGCCCACGCTGCCCACCGAGAGGTCCGCACTGCGGCCGATGAAGTCGGCGCACTCGTCGCACCCCTTCAGGGCCGCCCCGTGGAAGTCCTTGATGGGCTCGTCGACGGCCACCGAGCCGTCCCGGTACTCCACGATCATCCGGCCCCGGATCACGTCGACCTTGGACACCCGGGCCAGGTCCACCTTGCGGTCGCGCTCGAGCAGCTCGAGCATGAGGCCCCGGTAGTCGAAGCTCTTGGTGCACAGCACGGCGATGGTCAGCACAACGGCGTCCACCCGGTGGACGCCGGTCGACCAGCGACGGGCCTGCATGGCCCGGATGCCCTGGATCTCGCACGGGGTCCCCACCACGGCGATGCGCGGCTTGGCCGGCAGGTCGTAGCGGGACAGGTCGAGCTCGGCCAGGGCCATGGTCTGGTTGTAGAAGGAGCCCGCCGCCTCGACGATCTCGGCCGGGGTGGTGGCCAGGTGGGCCACGCCCTTCCAGGGCTCGTCGGGGTCGGTCGACGGCCGGGTCACCAGGGCCCCGTCGATCTCGCCGGCGGCCAGAGCGGCCACCAGGATGGCCGAGACCGCACCGCCGTCCTGGGCGCCGTCGGGACGGGCGCCGGCGCGCACGGCGTAGGCCGCCGCCACCGCCCCGAGCCCGTCCCCGGGCGGGCCGCCGGTGATCCGCCAGTAGGGGTCGGCGGCGTCCTGGCGCTCGACGTCGTCAGCCGCGTCGGGGGCCTCGGTGCCGGGCAGCGCCGTCGACGGGGGCCACAGGGCCTCGTAGCGGAGACCCCCCCGGGGGCAGAAGTCCCAGCACAGCGAGCAGCCGGTGCACATCTTGACCAGCGCCGGCAGGCCCGAGTCGGGGTCGACGCCGAGCGAGTTGGACGGGCAGGCGGCCACGCAGGTGCCGCACTGGATGCACCGGTCGGCGGCCACCACAGCGGCCTCGAGCTCGAAGAACCACGTCTTGCCGGGCGGCTCGGTGATCCCGTTGATCTCCTGGCGGAGGCGGTAGGCCTTCACGCGCCAGCTCCTGACCGGACCGTCGGGGCGGCCACCGGCGTGCCCGTGCCCTCAGCCCCCAGGGTGGACCGGAGCTCGTCGTGCGACGTGCGCCGGGCCCAGTTGGCGAAGGGCTCGTCGTCGCGCCGTTCGGCCTGGTAGCGCCGGACGATCCGCAGCAGCGCCTCGGGCACCTCGGCCACCGGACGGGCGCCCTCGACCCAGTCGATGAAGCCCGAGCCGGGGCCCAGCGAGCCGCCCAGGCCGATGTCGACGGCCTCGGACAGGTGGCTGCCCACGTGGGCCACGTCGCCTCGGAAGCCGATGTCGGCGATCTGGGGCTGGGCACAGCTGGCCGAGCACCCCGAGAAGTGCATCCGGATGACGCCGGCATCGTCGGGGGCCGCCGGGTGCGGGCTGGGCACCGGGGCCGCCCCGACCGGCTCGCCGGCCAGCTGCTCGTCGAGGAAGCGGGCCCACTTGACCGCCCGCTCCTTGGTCTCGACGATGGCGTAGCGGCAGAACTCGGATCCCGTGCAGGCCACCACGCCCCGGGTGAAGGGCCCGGGGAACGGGGAGTAGGTCTGGAGCAGGTCCTCGGCCAGCAGCGCCTCGAGACGGTCGCCGTGGACGCCGGTCAGGGTGATGTTCTGATCGGTGCCGATCCGGACGGTGCCGTCGCCGTAGGTGTCGGCCAGGCGGGCCGCCTCCACCATCTCCATGCCCTGCATGCGCCCCACCGGGACCGAGAGGCCGACGTAGAAGTAGCCGTCCTGCTTCTGGCGGTGGACGCCGACGTGGTCGCCGCGGTAGCGCCGGGTCAGGTCCTCGCCGGCAGGGACCAGGTCGAACCGGGCCCGGGCGGCCAGCTCGGCCCGGAAGCGCTCGGGCCCCAGCTCCTGGACCAGGTAGCGCATGCGGGCCAGGCCGCGGTTCTCGCGGTTGCCGAGCTCGCCGAAGAGCTGGGCGATGGCCCGGGTGATCTCGACAGCCTGGTCCTGGGCCACGAAGACGTCGATGTCCGAGGCCATCCGCTCCCCGTCGGACAGGCCGCCGCCGACCAGCAGGTTGAAGCCCAGGGACCCGTCGGCCCCCCGGGCCGGCCACAGGCCGATGTCGTTGATCTCGGCCTGGGCGCAGTCCTCGACGCAGCCCGACACCGAGAGCTTGAACTTGCGGGGCAGGTTGGCGTACTCCCGGTGGCCGGTGAAGAAGTCCGAGACGGCCCGGGCGATGGGCAGGGCGTCGAAGGCCTCCTCGGCGTCGACCCCCGAGACCGGGCAGCACAGGACGTTGCGGGCCGAGTCCCCGCAGGCCTGGACCGTGGTGAGCCCCACGGCGGCGAACCGCTGCCAGATCCGCGGGATGTCGGCCATGCGCAGCCAGTGGAATTGGACGGTCTGGCGGGTGGTCAGGTCGGCGTAGCGGTTGCCGCCGAACGTCCGGCCCCCGGTCCCCTCGGGGCCCTCGCCGAAGGCGTCGGCCACCACGCCGATCTCGCGGGCCTGGGCCGAGGTGAGGAACCCGCCGGGCACCTTGACCCGCATCATGAAGGCGTCGCCCCCCTGCTTCTGGGGGTAGATCCCGGCCCACTTGAGGCGCTCGACCTCGCCGGGCACGGTGGCGATGGCGCCCGGGCCCTCGACGGCGTAGCGGTCGATGATGGCGTCGATCACCTCGAGCGGGTGGCGGGCCAGCTTGAAGCGCTCGATCTCGTTGAGCTCGCCGATGGTGCGGTAGGGCTCGACGAACGGGAGCGGCCGCTCCGACCCGTGGAGGTGGAGGCCGTAGCGCTCGTTGCGGTCCTTGCTCATGGGCGGGGCCTCATCGGTGGGCGGCCCGCGCCGCAC
>CAXBRB010000088.1:0-10262 GCA_963977795.1 uncultured Acidimicrobiaceae bacterium | reverse complement strand
GCCGAGGCCGACGTGCGCTGGGCCCAGGCCCGCCTTGAGGCGGCCGACGTGGCCGCCGCCGCCGGCTGACCCAGCGACTCCCGGGCCCGGTCACCCGGGTGGCCACCGTCCAGGTGGCCTGAGCGCACTCCGGCGCCCGGGGTCGGCTCAGCCGAACTCGATGGCGCTGTACTCCGACAGCTTGTGGAGCGGGTGGCGGGCGTCGATCAGGCGGACGGTGCCCGACTTCGACCGCATGACCAGTGACTGGGTGTTGGCGCCGAACTCGTCGTAGCGCACGCCCTGGAGCAGCTCGCCGTCGGTGATGCCGGTGGCGGCGAAGAAGCAGTTGTCGCCCTTGACCAGGTCGTCGGTGGTGAGGATGGCGTCGAGGTCGTAGCCCAGCTCCAGCGCTGCGCTCCGCTCGGCGTCGTCGCGGGGGTAGAGGCGGCCCTGGATCTCGCCCCCCATCGACTTGAGGGCGGCCGCAGCGATCACGCCCTCGGGCGTCCCGCCGATGCCCACCAGCAGGTCGACTCCGGTGTCGGGCCAGGCCGTGGCGATGGCTGCGGCCACGTCACCGTCACTGATCAGGCGGATGCGGGCCCCGGTCGAGCGCACCTCGGCGATGAGCTCGCTGTGGCGGTCCCGGTCCAGGATGACCACGGTCAGGTCGCGCACCGAGGTGCCCTTGGCCTTGGCCACGGCCTCCAGGTTCTCGCTGATGGGCCGGGTGATGTCGATGGCGCCCACGGCCCGGGGGCCGACAGCCAGCTTCTCCATGTAGACGCACGGGCCCGGGTCGAACATCGTGCCCTGCTCGGACACGGCGATCACGGCCAGGGCGCCCGGTCGGCCCATGGCCGTCGAGGTGGTGCCGTCGATGGGGTCGACGGCGATGTCGGCCTTCGGGGGCGTCCCGTCGCCGATGCGCTCGCCGTTGTAGAGCATGGGGGCGTTGTCCTTCTCGCCCTCGCCGATGATGACCACCCCGTCCATGGGCACCGTGGACAGCACGATGCGCATGGCGTTGACGGCGGCCCCGTCGGCGCCCTCCTTGTCGCCCCGGCCCATCCAGCGGGATGCGGCCAGGGCGGAGGCCTCGGTGACCCGGACGAGCTCCATGGCCAGGTTGCGGTCGGGTGCCTGCTGGGAAGGACTCACGGGCCCTGACGATACCCGGTCGGCGGGCATGGACGGGGAGGACAGCCGGGAAGGACGGCGGAGGGAGGAGTCCGCCGCCGACCCCGGTGGCGTGCCCCCTGTCGCCGGGTCGGGCAGGCTCTCTATGCTGCGGACATGACGCCGCCGCCCCCGCCGGACGGGTACGAGGCCTGGCAGGAGGCCAGCACCCGGGCCCCGTGGCGGGATGCCGACTTCGAGACCATGTCGGGCGTCCCCCTGCGGCCCGTCTACGGACCGGCCGGCGACGACCCCGACCGTCCCGCCGAGCCCGACGACCGGATCGGCTGGCCCGGCCAGTACCCCTACACCCGGGGCCCCTACGCCTCCATGTACCGCTCGAAGCTGTGGACCATGCGGATGTTCGCCGGCTTCGGCACGGCCGAGGACACCAACGTCCGCTTCCGCGAGCTGCTGGCCGCCGGAGGCGATGGCCTCTCGGTGGCCTACGACCTCCCGACCCTCATGGGCCGGGACTCCGACGACCCGCTGTGCGAGGGCGAGGTCGGCCGGTGCGGCGTGGCTGTCGACACCCTGGCCGACACCGAGGACCTCTTCGCCGGGATCGACCTCGGGGCCACCACCACCTCGATGACCATCAACTCGCCGGCCGCCATGTGCTTCGCCATGTACGTGACGGCCGCCGAGCGGGCCGGGACCGAGCGGGCCCGCCTGGGCGGGACCCTCCAGAACGACATGCTGAAGGAGTTCCAGGCCCAGAAGGAGTACGTGTTCCCGCCCCGGCCCTCGCTGCGGCTGGTCACCGACCTCATCCGGTACTGCTCGGCCGAGCTGCCCCGCTTCCACCCGGTGTCGGTCTCGGGGTACCACATCCGCGAAGCCGGTGCGACGGCCGCCCACGAGCTGGCCTTCACCCTGGCCAACGGCTTCGCCTACGTGGAGGCCGCCCGGGCGGCCGGCCTGGCCGTGGACGCCTTCGCCCCCCGCCTCTCCTTCTTCTTCAACGCCCACATCGACTTCTTCGAGGAGATCGCCAAGTACCGGGCGGCCCGGCGCATCTGGGCCCGATGGCTCCGCGACCGCTACGGCGCCACCGACCCCCGCTCCCTGACGCTCCGCTTCCACACCCAGACGGCCGGGGTGTCGCTGACCGCCCAGCAGCCCGAGCTCAACATCGTGCGCACGGCCATCGAGGCCCTGGCCGGGGTCCTGGGGGGCACCCAGAGCCTCCACACCAACTCCATGGACGAGGTGCTGTCCCTGCCCACCGACAAGGCGGCCCGGATCGCCCTGCGCACCCAGCAGGTGATCGCCGCCGAGACCGGGGTGGCCGCCGTGGCCGACCCTCTGGGCGGGTCGTGGTTCGTCGAGGAGCTGACCGACGAGCTCGAGGCCCGGGCCGAGGCCGTCTTCGCCCACCTCGACGAGCTCGGTGGCGGGTCGATGCTGGAGGGGGTGATCGCCGGCATCGAGTCCAGCTGGTTCCAGGGGGAGATCGCTGATGCCGCCTATCGCCTCCAGCGCCAGGTGGCCTCCGGCCGGTCGGTCGTCGTCGGGGTCAACGGCTTCACCGGCGGGAACGAGGAGAGCCAGCTCCCGCTGCTGACCATCGGGCCCGAGGTGGAGGAGCTCCAGCGCAAGCGCCTGGCCGCCGTGCGGGCCGGCCGCTCCGAGGACGCCGTGGCCGCCGCCCTGGCCGCCCTGGCCGACGACGCCGGCCACGCCGAGCGCAACCTGATGCCGGCCATCTTCGACGCGGTCGGGGCCTACGCCACGGTGGGGGAGATGATGGGCGCCCTGGCCGAGGTGTTCGGCCGGTGGGAGGAGACGGCCGTCATCTGACCGTCGGGTCGGCACCGCCGCCGCCACAGCCACCGCCGCCGGTCGCCGCCACCACCGCCCGGTGCGGCCATAATTGGCGCCGTGCCCCGCATCCTCGTCAGCCCCAGCGGGCCCCTGTCGGGCACCGTGCAGGCCGGCGGGGCCAAGAACTCGGTGCTCAAGCTGATGGCCGCCTGCCTGCTGGCCGAGGGCCGCCACGTCCTCACCAACGTCCCCCGCATCACCGACGTGGACATCATGGCCGAGGTGCTCGAGGCCATGGGGGCCACCGTCGAGCGGGGGGAGCGGCCCGACGTCCTGATCGTCACCACGCCGGCCGAGCTCACTCCGGAGGCCCCCTACGAGCTGGTGGAGAAGATGCGGGCCTCGGTGGTCGTGCTCGGCCCGCTGCTGGCCCGGTGCGGCTGGGCCAAGGTCTCCATGCCCGGCGGCGACGACTTCGGCCCCCGGCCCATCGACATGCACCTGCGGGCCCTCGAGACGATGGGGACGGCCTTCACCCCGTCGCACGGCAACGTGGAGGGTCGGGTGGAGTCCACCGTGGCCGGCCGGCCCCGCCTGGTGGGCACCCGGGTGGTGCTGGAGTACCCGAGCCACACCGGCACCGACAACGTGCTGATGGCCGCCGTGCTGGCCAAGGGCACGACCGTCATCGAGAACGCCGCCCGCGAGCCGGAGGTCTCCGACCTGGCCGCCTTCCTCAACGCCATGGGAGCCAGGATCACCGGGGCGGGCACCTCGCGCATCGAGGTCGAGGGGGTGGACCGCCTGGAGCCGGCCACCCACGCCGTCATCCCGGACCGGCTGGTGGTGGCCACCTTCCTGGTGGCAGCGGCCATGACCGGCGGCGAGGTGGTGGTCGAAGACGGCCGCCCCGACCACATGGACATGCTCATCCGCAAGCTCGAGGCCACCGGCATCGAGGTGACCATGGGCCCCGACGGCCTCCGGGCCGCCGCCGGCGGGGGCCTGGTGTCGACCGACGTGGCCACCCTGCCCTATCCCGGCTTTGCCACCGACTACAAGCCGCTCTTCGTCACCCTGCTGACGGTGACCGAGGGGGTGGGCATCGTCACCGAGAACCTCTTCTTCGGGCGGTTCCGCTACGTCGAGGAGCTGCGCCGGATGGGGGCCGAGATCCGCACCGAGGGCCACCACGCCGTGGTGCGGGGGATGGGCCGCCTGTCGGCGGCACCGGTGCGGGCCCACGACGTCCGGGCCGGCGCCGCCCTGGTGCTGGCCGGCCTGGTGGCCGACGGCGAGACGGTGATCAGCGACGCCCACCACGTCGACCGGGGCTACGAGGCCCTGGACGCCAAGCTGGCCGCCCTCGGCGCCTCGGTGCGGCGGGCCTGACCCGGCGTCCGTCGGCCTCCGGCGCAGTACGCTCTGGCCACCATGGCCGTCTCCCGCACCGCTGATCCGGCGACCCTCTTCGACGCCGCCCGGAGCGGGGACCGGGTGGCCCTGCCCCGCCTCCTCTCCCTGGTGGAGCGGGGCGGCGCCGAGGCCCGGGCCGTGGCCGAGGTGGCCTACCGCCAGGCGGCCCAGGCCTACACCGTAGGCATCACCGGGGCGCCCGGGGCCGGCAAGTCCACCCTGACCGACCAGCTCATCACCCGGGCCCGTGACCGCGGCATCGACGACGAGGCCCCCGCCGGGGGCGCCGCCGTGGCCGTCCTGGCCATCGACCCCTCGTCGCCCTTCTCGGGCGGGGCCATCCTGGGCGACCGGGTGCGGATGCAGAACCACGCCCTCGACGACCGGGTCTTCATCCGCTCCATGGCCACCCGCGGCCACCTGGGGGGCCTGGCCGTGGCCGTGCCCGACGCCGTGCGGGTGCTCTCGGCGGTGGGCCTCCCGGTCGTGCTGGTGGAGACCGTCGGGGTGGGCCAGCAGGAGGTGGCCGTGGCCGCGGCCACCGACACCACCGTGGTCGTCCTCAACCCGGGGTGGGGCGACGCCATCCAGGCCAACAAGGCCGGCCTGATGGAGATCGCCGACCTCTTCGTGATCAACAAGGCCGACCGGCCGGGCACCCGGGAGACCCGGCGTGATCTCGAGCTGATGCTCGATCTCACCGACCTGGGTGACTGGCGGCCGCCCATCGTGGAGACGGTGGCCCAGACCGGCGACGGCGTGGACGACCTGTGGGACGCCGTGCGCGCCCACCGGGACCACCTGGTGGCCTCCGGGACCCTGGCCGCCTCGCGCCGGGAGCGGCTGGCCCGGGAGTTCCATCAGATCCTGGTGGCCCGGGTGGAGGAGCGCCTGGCCGACCTCGAGGCCGGCGGCCCCTTCGCCGGCCTGGTGGCCGCCCTGGCTGCCGGCGAGACCGACCCCTACGCCGCCGCCGATGCGCTGCTGGTCGGGCTCTTCGCCGATGGCTGAGGTCCCGGGCACGGCGCCGGCGGCCCTGCCCGACCCCGGCGACGACCCTCTCTGGTTCCAGCGGGCCGTCTTCTACGAGGTCTTCACCCGGGGGTTCCACGACGCCGACGGGGACGGGGTGGGGGACATCCCCGGCCTGATCGGCAAGCTGGACTACCTGGCCTGGCTGGGCGTGGACTGCCTGTGGCTGCTGCCCTTCTATCCCTCGCCCCTGCGCGACGGCGGCTACGACATCAGCGACTACTTCTCGGTCCACCCCGACTCGGGCACCGTCGAGGACGTCCGCACCCTGCTGCGTGAGGCCCACGCCCGGGGGATCCGGGTCATCGCCGATCTCGTCATGAACCACACCTCGGACCAGCACCCCTGGTTCGTCGAGTCGCGCCAGAGCCGGGACAACCCCAAGGCCGACTGGTACGTGTGGAACGACGACGACCTGCGCTGGCCCGACGCCCGGGTGGTCTTCATCGACGTGGAGCGCTCCAACTGGACCTACGACGCCGTCCGGGACCAGTACTACTGGCACCGCTTCTACGCCCACCAGCCCGACCTCAACTACGACAATCCCGAGGTCGAGGCGGCCATGCGCGAGGTGGTCCGCTTCTGGCTCGACCTGGGCCTCGACGGGTTCCGCCTCGACGCCGTGCCCTACCTCTTCCAGCGCGACGGCACCACCGGGGAGAACCTGCCCGAGACCCACGACTTCATCCGCCGGCTGCGGGCCGAGCTCGACGCCGAGTACCCGGGCCGGATCCTCCTGGCCGAGGCCAACGGGTGGCCGGCCGACGTGGCCGAGTACTTCGGGACGGACGAGGACCCCGAGTGCCACCTCTGCTTCAACTTCCCGCTGATGCCCCGGCTGTTCCTGGCCGTCCGTCGGGGCGACGCCGCGCCCCTCACCGAGATCCTGGCCCAGACCCCCGACGCTCCGCACGGGGCCCAGTGGGCCATCTTCCTGCGCAACCACGACGAGCTGACCCTCGAGATGGTGACCGACGAGGAGCGGGCCTTCCTCCTGGCCGAGTACGCCCACGACCCGCGCATGAAGCGCCACATGGGCATCGGCCGCCGCCTGGCCCCCCTCCTCGAGGGCGACCGCCGCCAGGCCGAGCTGCTCTACTCGCTCCTCTTCACCCTCCGGGGCAGCCCGGTCCTCTACTACGGGGACGAGATCCAGATGGGCGACAACCTCTACCTGGGCGACCGGGACTCGGTGCGCACCCCCATGCAGTGGTCACCGGACCGCAACGGCGGCTTCAGCCGGGCCGACTTCGCCCAGCTCTACCTGCCTCCGCTCATGGACCCCATCTACGGGTTCCCGGCGGTGAACGTCGAGTCCCAGCAGCGCAACCCCAGCTCGTTCCTCCACTGGATGCGCTCGATGCTGGCCGTCCGCCGTCAGTTCCCGGTCTTCGGGGTGGGCTCGCTCGAGGTGGTGGCCACCGGCAACCCGGCGGTGCTGGCCTTCGTGCGGGCCGACCGGCGGGCCGAGGGGTCGGACCGGGACCGCGTCCACCCGGTGCTGTGCGTCCACAACCTCAGTCGGCACCCCCAGCCGGCGGGCCTGGCCCTGGCCGGGTGGGAGGGCTTCCTCCCCGTCGAGCTGCTGGGCCGGGTGGCCTTCCCGGCCGTGGGGGCCGAGCCCTACCCGGTGACGCTGGGCCCCTACGGCTCGCTGCTGCTCGAGCTGGTCTGACCGGCCGGGCCGGACGGTTCCCGGGCTGCAGCAGCCCGGGCTGCTGCGGTTCGGAAGATGAGGTGCGGGCGGACCTCAGCCCGTCTGGGCCATGTCGGCCGGCCCGCGGAGCTCCTCGGCGGCCTGCTCGGGGCTCACGATGTTGATGAGCACCCCGGTGCCCAGCTCGAACCCGGCCACCGTGGTCAGCTTGGGGACCACGTGGACGTGCCAGTGGTACGGCTCGGGGGCCCGGTAGGGGGCCGAGTGGAAGACCAGGTTGTAGGAGACGTCGCCCACGGTGTCCCGGAGCCGGGACAGGGCCACCTTGACGGCCCGGCCCACGGCCAGGAGGTCGCCGGTGGCGGCGTGGTGGAGGTGGGGTCCGTGCACCCGGGGGATGACCAGCATCTCGTAGGGGGAGCCGCTCCAGAAGGGGCAGATGACCAGGACCTTCTCGTCGGCGTAGACGACCCGGTAGCCGGTGCTCTCCTCGGCGTCGACGGTGGTGCACAGCAGGCACCGCCCGGCGAAGCGGGCGAAGCCGGCCTGCTCCTCGACCAGCTCACGGGGCACGAAGGACATGCCGAGGAGCTGCCCGTGGGGGTGCTCCAGCGATGCGCCGGCCTCCCGGCCGGCGTTGACGATGGCCTGGCTGTAGCGCAGGCCGGGCATGGTGGCGTGGTCGCGGATGCGGTCGCTGATGGCCTCCATGACGATGCCGGTCTGCTCGTCGGAGAGCGACGGCCAGGAGCACTGGTGGTCGGGGGAGAAGACCACGACCTCGTGGATGCCGCCGGCGGTGGCCTGGGTGAACACCGGGCCGCGGTTGGTCACGACGAAGGGGGCGTCACCCTCGAAGGCCGGGTAGCGGTTGGGGACGACCCGGAGCCGCCACGATCCGTCGTCGGCCAGGGTCTCGAGCGTCGGGGTGGCCGGCTCCTCGTTGCCCGGGCAGAACGGGCAGGGCTGGCTGGTGTCGGCCTGGATGGCCGCCGTGCGGGGGGCGAAGGCCTGGGGCCGCTGGGCCCGGTCGGTGTTGACCACCGCCCACCGGCCCGTCAGGGGATCGAGTCGCAGCTGGTTCATCGGAGAGGGCCGGCGCTCCTCTGCTGTCGTCGCTCGCATCTGCCCATCTGCCTGCCACCTCGCCGTCGTCGTCGACTCCGCCCGGACGGGTCCGGGGCCTGGCGCACCCGGCCAGCAGGGCCACGGGTCAACCTAGCGCCTCGGCACCGCCCGGACGTGCAGGGTGGTTGCGCCCGGTGCGTGCTGCGCGCGGTGCGCGGTCGCCGGTGCACCGCCCCGGTGCACGACGTCGCAACCAGGTGCCACAATCCAGGCCGTGCTTTCACCGACGATCGCGGGAGTCCCGGTGCTGGCCGCCGCAGCGCACGAGAGCTCGGCCGGCTACGACATCGTGCTGGTGGCCCACGTGCTGTCGGCCGTGGTGGCCGCAGTGGCGGTGGGCACCGCCGCCGGCTCGGCGCTGGCCCTGCGGGCCGCCCTCCGGGCCGACCGCCCGATCGGCAGCTCCCTCGAGCGCTACTACCGGCCCGGCATCAACTGGGCCGGCCGGACGCTGATGCTGGTGCCGGTCCTCGGGGTGGCCCTGGTGTTCATGAGCGGCGGCCAGTGGACCATGGCGGACCCCTGGGTCTCGGCGGGCCTGGCCCTCTGGCTGGCCGCCGCCATCGTGGCCGAGTCGCTGCTCTGGCCGGCCGAGCGGCGGCTCCAGGCCGACGTGGCCGCCGGGGTGGACCCCGGCTCGCCGAACCGGTCGGTGGAGCTGCACGTCCTGCTGTGCATCCGCACGGCCGCCATGGGGATCGGCATCCTCGTGGCCCTGGTGGCCGCCACCGTCCTCATGGTGGCCAAGCCCGGCGGGTGATCCCCGTCGGCTCCGCCTCCGGCCCGGCCGGTGGGGCGGTCAGGCCGGCGTGAAGCGGCAGTCGAGGTGCTTGATGCCGTTGATGAAGTTCGACCGCAGCCGGTCGGGCTCACCCACGGACTCGATGTCGGGCAGCCGGGCGAAGAGCTGGCGGAACATCACGTCGATCTCCCTGCGGGCCAGGTGGGCGCCCAGGCAGAAGTGGGGGCCGGCCGCCCCGAAGCCCACATGGGGGTTGGGGGAGCGCAGGACGTCGAAGCGGTCCGGGTCCTCGAAGGCCGCCTCGTCCCGGTTGGCCGAGCTGTACATGAGCAGGACCTTGTCCCCGGGGTGGAGCTCCTCACCCGAGAGGACGGTGTCCTCGGTGACCGTCCGGCGCATCCAGATGACCGGCGAGGCCCACCGCACGATCTCGTCCACCCCGGTGGCGGCCACCCCGGCCGGGTCGGCGGCCCAGATGGCCCGCTGGTCGGGGTGCTGGGTCAGGGCGTAGAGGCCGTGGGTGATCGAGTTCCGGGTCGTCTCGTTGCCGGCCGTCAGGAGCAGCACGAAGAAGGAGGCCAGCTCGGGGTGGGTCAGCGACTCCCCGTCGATGTTGGAGGAGATGAGGGCCGTGGTCAGGTCGTCGGTGGGGTTGTCGGCCCGGTAGGCGCTGAGCTCGTTCATGATGTCGACGAGCTCCTGGCCGGCGTTGAGGAACGCCATCACCGGATCGTCCCCCTCCGGGATGTACTCCGGGTCCCCCGCCGAGAGGATCACGTTCGAGCACCGGAACACCGTGTCGTACTCCGAGGGCGGCACGCCCATCATGTCGCAGATGATCTCCAGGGGGAGGGGGGCGGCGAACTCGGTGACGAAGTCGCCCCCGCCCGAGGCGGCGGCCCGGTCGATGACCCGGGTGGCCACCTCCTCGATCGAGTCCTCGATGGCCTTGATGCGCCTCGGGTTGAAGGCGGCCGACACGATGCGCCGGAGGCGGGCGTGCTTGGGGTTGTCGGTGGAGATCATCCCGGCGAAGTACTCGACCATCTCCTCGGGCAGGTCGGGGATGGAGACCGCCCCCTTGCCCGAGCAGTAGATCTCCGGCCGGCGGCTGATCTCGGTGACGTCGGCGTGGCGGGTCACCGCCCGGTAGCCCGGCCCCGGCGGGGGCGAGAGCGGCGAGGACTCCCGGAGGTCGGGCTCCTCGAAGAAGGCCAGGGGGCGCTCGGCCCGGAGCAGGGCGAAGGCCTGCTCCCGCTCGGCCCAGGGCCGCTCCCAGAAGGCCATGTCGGAGAGGTCGATCGCATCGAGGGTCAGCGGGGCGTCGGCGGTCATGGGGTCACCCTACCGGTGCGGCGG